>NZ_CP196822.1:302250-604500 GCF_051912485.1 Nitrobacter sp. JJSN
TGGCCTGGAACAAGCTCGGTGATGTGCTGCCGCAGGCCGGTCTGCTCACAAATACGACCTCGCTCGGCATGAAGGGTCAGCCGCCGCTGAATATCGACCTGGCGCTACTTCCGCCTGATGCGGTTGTCGCCGATCTGGTCTATGTTCCGCTGGAAACGCCGCTGCTGGCGGCGGCGAAGGCGCGGGGCCTCCAGACCGCCGACGGCCTCGGGATGCTATTGCATCAGGCGGTGCGCGGGTTCGAACTGTGGTTCGGGCAGCGTCCCGCGGTGACGCCTGAATTACGCGCGCTGGTCGAGGCCGATCTCCGAATACCTCATCCCACGACCTGAGATTTGTGCCGATATTTTTAACCATTCTAATCTGGCGACCAATCAACCGTCTTTGTCTTGACCCCCGGGAAAGCTTGATCCAGTTGGTAGAGCGTCATCTTGAAGCGATCATCATGTCCGATCTCGATACCAGCATCCCTGAAGCTACGCAGACCACGCCGCTCGGCCTCGCCGGGCGCGGCTTTCGCGGCCGGGTAAGCGCTATCGTGGTCAACGGCGACCACCTTGGCGTGTCGGCGATGGAAATCGAACGACGGCTTCTTGAACTTGGAATCGTCGAAGGCGTGTCGGTGCAGATCCTGCATGAAGGACCGATCGGCCGGGATCCGATCGCGGTCCGGGTCAACGGCACGACAATCGCGCTGCGCCGGCGCGAAGCCATGGCGATCATGGTGGGCGATCACGGCCCGGCGGCGAAAGCCATCGGATGACAATCATTGAAGCGAATGACTGGCGCATCGCCCTGGTTGGAACGCCCAACTGCGGCAAGACTGCCCTGTTTAATGCCCTCACGGGCAGCCGACAGAAAGTGGCCAACTACGCCGGCGTCACCGTGGAGCGGAAGTCCGGGGTTTTGCAAACTGCATCCGGCCACCGGGTCAACCTGATCGACCTGCCGGGAACCTATTCATTGCGGGGCCGCAGCCCGGACGAGGACATCACCCGCGACGTCATTCTCGGCAAGTTTGCGAGCGAGAGTCCGCCAGACTTCCTGCTCTGCGTGGCCGACGCCACCAATCTTCGCGTGGCGTTGCGCCTCGTGATCGAATTGAAGCGCGTGCACCGGCCGATGCTTTTGGTGCTGAATATGATCGACATCGCGCGGCGGCGCGGCGTCGACATTGATCTCGACAAGCTCTCTGCCGAGCTCGGCGTGCCGGTCGTGACATCGACCGCCGTGCGGCGCGGCGGCATCGACGATCTGCTGCGCCGGATCGACGACATTGCCGGCAAGCCGACCGAGGCCATCGTCGCGAGCGACTGGACGACGCCGGCCGTGTCCGACCTGCGCGTGGCGCAGCGCGAGGCCGATCGCGTGATCCGCGCCGCGGTCAGCGAGCCGGCCAAGCCCGATACCTGGACCACGCGCGTCGACGCCGTGCTGCTGCATCCGGTGTGGGGAATGGTCGCGCTGCTCCTGCTGCTGTTCGTGATGTTCCAGGCTGTGTTCGCCTGGGCTCAACCGGCGATGGAACTCATCACCCATGGTTTCGACGCGCTCGGTGCGTTCTCGGCGACCGTGCTGCCGGAAGGACTGTTGCAGAGCTTCATCCAGAATGGCGTGATCTCCGGCGTCGGCAGCGTCATCGTGTTCCTGCCGCAGATCCTCGTTCTATTTCTTTTCATTCTGCTGCTCGAAGATCTCGGCTACATGGCGCGCGCGGCCTTCCTGATGGATCGCGTCATGGGCGGCGCCGGGCTGCACGGCCGCGCTTTCATCCCGCTGTTGTCGAGCTTTGCCTGTGCGATTCCCGGGATCATGGCGACGCGGGTGATCGATAACAAGCGCGACCGGCTGACCACCATCATGGTCGCGCCGCTGATGACTTGCTCGGCGCGCATCCCGGTCTATACGCTGATTATCGCGGCCTTCGTGCCGAACCGGCCGGTGCTCGGTGTTCTGGGACTGCAGGGGCTCGTGATGTTCGGGCTTTATGCCGCGGGCATCTTCAGCGCGCTCGCGGTGTCGTTTGTGGCCAACCATTTTTTCTGGCGGGACAGCGCGACGCCGCCCTTCATGCTGGAACTGCCGGATTATAAGCTGCCGCAATTGCGCAGCGTGCTGATGAATCTCTACCAGCGCGCGATGGCATTTCTGAAGCGCGCCGGCACCACGATCTTTTCCATGATGGTTCTGATCTGGTTTCTGGCGTCGTTCCCGCGCCCGCCCGCTGGTGCCACCGAACCCGCGATCGATTTCAGTCTTGCAGCCATGATCGGCCACTGGATCGAACCGCTGCTCGCGCCGATCGGCTTCAACTGGCAGATCAGCGTCGCGCTGATTCCCGGCATGGCGGCGCGCGAGGTGGCCGTGGCCTCGCTCGGCACTGTCTATGCGATCGAGGGCGGCAAGGAGGCAGCGGAACAGATCGGTCACATGCTGGCCGGAAAATGGAGCCTCGCAACCGCGCTCGCGTTCCTCGCCTGGTATGTCTTTGCGCCGCAATGCGCCTCGACGCTCGCCGTCATCAAGCGCGAGACCGGCGGGTGGCGCTGGGTGCTGGTTACATTCTTCTACATGCTGTCGATGGCCTATCTGGCCGCGTTCGTGACCTACCGCATCGCGCTCGCGTTGGGTTGGGGCTGATCGCGGGTCCAGCGTGCGCCGCCTCCACTTTGCGCTGGCGCGGCCCTTCGGGTCGGGATCATGCTCTAAATTGCCAGCACACGGCCATCGATCTCGGCAATCGTGTTGACGCCGCACAGGCCCATGGTCACGCTCAGTTCCCTTGCGATGATGTCGAGCGCCTTGGTGACGCCCGGGCCGCCGAACGCGCCGAGGCCGTAGACATAGGCGCGGCCGATCATGCAGGACTTTGCGCCGAGCGCGAGCGCGCGCATCACGTCCTGGCCCGAGCGGATGCCGCCATCAAACATGACCTCGATTTTCGAACCGACGGCATCGACGATCTTTGGCAGCACCTCGATCGAGGATTGCGCGCCGTCGAGCTGACGGCCGCCATGGTTGGAGACCACCAGCGCTTGCGCGCCGATCTTTGCCGCTTCCCCGGCATCCTCGACGTCGAGGATGCCCTTGATGACCAGCTTGCCAGGCCAAATGCTGCGGATCCAGTCGACATCTTTCCAGCTCAGCGTCGCGTCGAACTGCTCGGCGACCCAGCCAGCCACCGAACCGAGATCGTCGACGCCTTTAACGTGGTCCGCGATGTTGCCGAAATTCCGCCGCTTGGCGCGTAGCGTGCCGATCAGCCACGACGGCTTGCTCATGAAGTCGATCATATTGGCGAGGCTGAACAGTTGCGGCGGCACGGACAGGCCGTTCTTGATGTCCTGATGACGCTGGCCCAGCACCTGAAGATCCACTGTTAGCACCAGCGCGCTGCATTTCGCCGCGATGGCGCGCTGGATCAATTCCTTCACGAAGCCCCGATCCTTCATGACGTAGAGCTGAAACCAGAACGGCTTCTCGACGCTCTCCGCCACGTCCTCGATCGAATTGATCGACATCGTGCTCAGCGTATACGGGATGCCGGCGGCTTGCGCGGCGCGGCAGGCATGGATCTCGCCGTCGCTGTACTGCATTCCGGTCGAGCCCACCGGCGCCAGGATCAGCGGCAGGTTCGCCTTCTCGCCGAGGATCGTGGTCGCGAGATCGCGCTTCGAGATATCGACCAGAATCCGCTGGCGAAACTTGATCGCCTGCAGGTCCTCGCGGTTGGCGCGGTACGTCTGCTCGGAATAGGAGCCGCAATCGACGTAGTCGAAGAACGCCTTCGGCACGCGACGCTTATGGACCTCGCGCAGATCCTCGATGCAGGTGATGCGATCCATCGACATGTTCGGACCTTCTTGTGTTCGCTGGCTTCGGCCGCCGCTCGATGAGGTTTACGCGGATATCGCAACCGCCCTCCGGTTTTTGTGCAGCCCGAAATTTGCGTGGCATGGACGTTCCGTCCGCAAAATCCGGCCTGATCTCATGTCCTAGAGGAACGGAACGCCGAATGGGCGCGTTACATTTGGTTACGGAAACGGGAGAAGGCCATGCCGAGGAGTGACGCTGCGAAGGACGACCGGACGCAAAAGACCAAGAAGGAACTGGACGAGGAGCTTGAGCGCGGGCTGAAAGGGTCGTTTCCCGGCTCCGACCCCGTGAGCGTAACCCAGCCGGCGCCCGCTAAACCGCCAAAGGAAAAGCCAGTCCGGCATTAGGGCATTTTCCGGCTAAGTGGAATCCGTTAGCTGGAAGAAGAAAATACTCTCAATTAGTAAGTTGCGCGTTTTCTGATCGCAGAACCGCACCACTTTTGCGGAACCCGCGCTAGGATCGCTCGTGTTGGCAGCTGGGCGGGACTAAAATCAGGTTCGCGAAACTGGGGATTAATCCATCTTTTCAAGGGAACACGATCATTTTGCCATCATATGCCGGTAACGATTCATTATATTTTTTGAAGTCGTTTTAGCTTTCCGGGCGTTATAAGCGGCTTCGCGCTATGCTTATCGTCCAACGATTCGGCGGACCAGCTTCAAGGCGGCGAGCACTTTAAGGCGTCGTGGGGGTAGGGATGAGCCGCAAGTATTTTGGAACCGACGGTATTCGTGGCCGCGCCAACGGCCTGATCACGCCGGAATTGGCGATGAAGGTCGGGCAGGCCGCCGGACTGGTATTCCAGCGCGGTGAGTATCGCCATCGCGTCGTTATCGGAAAGGACACCCGACTTTCCGGTTATATGATCGAGTATGCGATGGTCGCGGGCTTCACCTCGGTCGGCATGGATGTGCTGCTGCTCGGCCCGATGCCGACGCCGGCGGTAGCGATGCTGACAAAGTCGATGCGCGCCGATCTCGGCGTCATGATTTCCGCTTCGCATAACCTGTTCGAGGACAACGGGATCAAAATGTTCGGCCCGCGGGGCTTCAAGCTTTCCGACGAGGTCGAAAACAAGATCGAACAGCTACTCGACGAAAACCTTGACAGGAAACTGGCGCAGAGCGCGAGCCTCGGTCGCGCCCGCCGCATCGACGGCGTCCACGACCGCTACATCGAATTCGCCAAGCGCACGCTGCCTCGCGAACTTAGCCTCGACGGGTTGCGGGTCGTGGTCGATTGCGCCAACGGCGCCGCCTACAAGGTGGTGCCGGAGGCGCTGTGGGAACTGGGCGCGGACGTCATTCCGATCGGCGTCGAGCCCGACGGCTTCAATATCAACAAGGAATGCGGTTCCACCGCGCCGGAAGCGCTGTGCCGCAAGGTCCGCGAGATGCGCGCCGATATCGGCATCGCGCTCGATGGCGACGCCGACCGTGTCATCATCGTCGACGAACGCGGCCATGTGGTCGACGGCGATCAGCTTCTCGCCGTGATCGCGGAGAGCTGGAAGGAAGATGGCCGGCTGACCAGGCCGGGGATCGTCGCCACCGTGATGTCGAATCTTGGCCTCGAGCGATTCCTGCAAGGTCACGAGTTGTCGCTGGTACGGACGCCGGTCGGCGACCGCTACGTGCTCGAGCAGATGCTGAAACACGGCTACAACCTTGGCGGCGAGCAATCGGGCCACATCATCTTGTCCGACTATGCGACCACCGGAGACGGCTTCGTGTCCGCGCTTCAGGTGCTCGCCATGGTGCAGAAGCTGGGGCGCCCGGTCTCCGAGGTCTGCCACAAGTTCGAGCCGTTGCCGCAGATCCTGAAGAACTTCCGTTATCGCAGCGGCAAGCCGCTGGATCGTGCCGAGGTCAAGTCGGCGATTACAGCGGGCGAGAAGCGTCTCAACGGTCACGGCCGCCTGCTGGTCCGTTCCTCCGGAACCGAACCAGTGATTCGCGTGATGGGTGAGGGCGACGACCGTATCCTGGTCGAGGAAGTCGTGGACACGATCGTTTCTGCGTTGGGCGGCCCGGCGGCGGCGTGAAATCGCCGGGGCCTTGAGATCGTGCGTCCACGTTCGCGAACACCTCTTGGTGCATCCCTGCTATAAGCGATTGTTGCTGGTCGGCCGGGCGCCCGAGTCGTAACAGGCGCCGGTCGTAACAATGCGGAATCCGTTCGTGGACAAGCCCGTCATCACCTCCAAGGAAACGCTGGTCGCGCCCGTCGTGGTTCCCGGGATCGCCGAAAAGGCGGCCGCCGGTCCCGCCTATCTCGTGCTCGGCGGCATCAGCTTCTCGCATTTTCTCAACGACACCATGCAGTCGCTAATTCCTTCGGTCTATCCGATCCTGAAGGAGAACTACGCGCTCGACTTCGCCCAGATCGGAATGATCACGCTGGCATTCCAGGTGACGGCGTCGCTGCTGCAACCCGTGGTCGGCTATGTCACCGACAGGAAGGCCCAGCCGTTCTCGCTCGCCATCGGCATGGGTTCTACTTTCGTCGGATTACTGCTGCTGAGTGTGGCGCATGTCTACGGGATGATCCTTGTTTCCGCAGGACTCATCGGCCTTGGCTCTGCGGTGTTCCATCCGGAGTCCGCGCGCATCGCGCGGATGGCGTCGGGCGGCCGCTATGGATTCGCACAATCGGTTTTTCAGGTCGGCGGTAATTTCGGCGCTGCGATGGGACCGCTACTGGCGGCGCTGATTATCGTGCCGTTTGGGCAGCCGAGCATTGCTTGGTTTTCGTCGATCGCCTTCGTCGCGATCGTTCTGCTGTTTCAGATCGGCCGCTGGTACGAGCCGCGGATCGCGCCACGCAAGAGTGCCGCGCAAACCCGGTCTCCAGAGGCGCCGAGTCCCGCACGAACCGCGATCGCGCTGGCGGTCCTGATCGTGCTGGTGTTCTCGAAATTCATCTACATGTCCAGCCTGACGAGCTACTACACCTTCTATCTGATCGAGAAGTTTCACGTCTCGACGCAGATCTCGCAACTGCTGCTGTTCGTATTTCTCGGTGCGGTAGCCGTCGGAGTTTATTTCGGCGGTCCGCTCGGCGATCGCTTCGGGCGCCGCTATGTGATCTGGCTGTCGATCCTCGGGGTGCTGCCGTTCACGCTGCTGCTGCCGTTTGCAAATCTACCCGGCACCGTCGCGTTGACCGTCGTCATCGGCCTTATCATTTCGTCAGCGATGCCGGCGATCATTGTGTTCGCGCAGGAACTGATGCCGCATCGTCTCGGCATGATTTCAGGAATGTTCTTCGGTTTCGCGTTCGGCGCTGCGGGAATTGGGGCGGCGGTCCTCGGCGAAGTCGCGGACGCGAAGGGAATCGAGTTCGTCTATCAAGTCTGCGCGTTTCTGCCAGCGATCGGCCTGCTCGCGATGTTCCTGCCAAAAATGCCGAAAATCCCGCACGGGTAATCGCCACGGCGCGTCTTTTGTCAACGAACTGTTAGCAAGTGTGGCAGTGCTGCGGCTGTTTGCGTCGCAGCCCTTGTTGCCTTCGAAAAAAAGGTCACTGAATATCAACCTTAAAAATTAGGGTTAAGCGGCGCTTAAATATTTGGTGTCATCGTCCCTTCGATTTCGGAAGTGGGGCCTCGCCTGCCTCACCGGACAAAGGGACGAAGCCGATGCGTAGGGTTAGATTTCTCGTTGCCGCCGGAGCGGTGTCACTGTTGTCATCGGCCGCATTCGCCGCCGACATGCCTCTCGCGCCACCCCCGCAGTACGCCCCGGTCGCGGAATTTGGTGGCTGGTATCTGCGGGGCGATATCGGCATGAGCAGCCAGAGCGTCAAGAATCTCGACAATGCTCTCTACAGTACGTTGACGTCGCTCAACCAGCGCACCGGATTCGACAGCGCAGGCATTTACGGTGTCGGCGTCGGTTATCAGTTCAACAACTGGTTCCGCGGCGACATCACCGGTGAATATCGCGGCAAGTCGAACTTCCACGGCCTCGACATCATCACCTTCGACAATGGCGGCGCGCCGGGCTTTGGCTCCGATACCTATACCGGCAGCAAATCCGAATGGCTGTTCCTCGCCAACGGCTATGTCGATCTCGGCACCTGGTATTGCGTCACCCCGTTCATCGGCGCCGGCGTCGGCATGTCGCGCAATACGATCTCTAATTTTGTCGATCAGGGCGTCGGCTCACTCTTCCCGCCCGGAAACGGCATCGGGCCGAGCCTGGCTTACGGCGACACCGCGTCGAAGTGGAATTTCGCCTGGGCGCTCCATGCGGGTCTCGCTTACAAGGTCACCAACAACCTGACGCTGGAAATGTCGTATCGCTACGTCAATCTCGGCAACGGCGGGACGGGCGATCTCAGGGCGTTTGACGGAACCAACAACGTTTACAACCCGATGCAATTCCACGACATCACATCGCAGGACGTGCGGTTCGGCATGCGCTGGAGTTTCGATGCGCCGGTGTATGCGCCTCCGCCGCCGCTGGTCACCAAGGGCTGAGCCCATTTTCTCCTAACGGTTCTTAACGGCGCGGGTGTTTCCCGCGCCGTTTTGTTTTGTGCGTTGCTTATGCGGTCGCGTTTCCGGCGGCTGCGGCGGGTCGGGATTTTGTCGACAATGTGGATCAATGGCGCTGCGCGACAACGATTGGTTAAGGTTAACAGGCGATGATTGCTGCGTAACCAAGTTGTGTCGATGGAGCGTTACGATGCGCAGACTTCTGCTGGCGGCGGTAATTTTCGGAACGGTGCAGGGCGCATATGCAGCCGACATGCCCGACCTTCCGGTTCTGCGCGGATCGTACTCCGATGGCCTCAGCACGGTGCGGACGGTGTGGCAGGGCTATTACATCGGCGGGCAAGCGAGTTACGGCTCGGTAACGTCCAAGCCGTCTCCCTCGCTGAACAGCGATCTCCAAAGCACAGTGGTCCCGGCGGCTGGGGGCTCCTATCCATGGCAGCCGCTTGGCACGGCTTCGGCAAATGATGTGGGGTGGGGCGCTTTCTTCGGCTACAACTCGCAGTGGGACGACGTGGTGGTCGGTATCGAGGGCAACTACATTCACAGCGGTCTGAATGCCGTTACATCGTCGACCGGCTATTTTCCGTCCGGCGGAGTTCCGACAGTCATGACGGCGACATCCAACGCGACAATCCGATCGACGGATTTCGGTTCTGCCCGATTGCGCGCGGGCTATATCATTGACTGCTTCCTGCCTTATGCGTTTATTGGAGGCGGCATGGGCAGCCAGACCGTCGACCGGAGCGTTGCTGCGACTCCGCTGCCGTACATGGCGTTGCCGACCTTGCAGACGAGCGCCACAAAGACCAGCCTCGTCTACGGTTATTCCGCGGGCATCGGCGTGGATGTGATGTTGATGGCCGGTCTGTTTCTGCGCGCCGAATATGAATATCAGCGAGTGACGTCGACGGTCGAGTCGAACATCAACAGCGCGCGCGTCGGCGTCGGCTACAAGTTCTGACAGCGAACGCGCACCGGGGGCTTCCCGCCTTCTGCGTGTTCAACGCCTGCGCGGCTCGGATTCGCGGCGAGCCAGGTTGGCGTGATGGCGCAGTTCTAGTGCGCATTCCCGCGCTCCCAGATTGTCGGTCTGTTTTTGCGGTAAGGGAACCGGAACGGTGATGAATGCTGCCCGTTGATTCCGTCAATAACGATGGAGCAACGCATGCAAACCCGATTGACCTTTTTCGCGCTTGTCGCGGCGACGTTCATCAGTTTGTTGGCACTGAGCGCCTATGCCGCGGGTGTAGGCGGCACTGGTTCGGCCGGAGGCGGGTCCTCAACCACCGCCACGCAGGCACCGGTCTGAACAGGTCGCGAGGCATCACGATAGGCACCGGTCTCAACTGGTGAAGCCTGTCCAACTCTTGATCTCATCTTCCGGCCGCGTATGGGCGCGGCGTCGGGCGGGCCGACGCATCGTCAATCGCGCGTGATCGTCCGGAAAATTCTTGACGAAATCGGGTCTTTCCCATATTGGCAGCGGCGGGACACCTCCCCCCAACGGGAGGCTTGCTATCTGGAAGGATAGATTATGACCGTTGCGAAGCCCGCTTCGCGGCCGACTGTGCCGCATTTCTCCTCCGGCCCCTGTGCCAAGCGCCCCGGCTGGACTCCCCAAAATCTCAAGGACGCAGCTCTCGGCCGCTCGCATCGCGCGAAGATCGGCAAGACCAAGCTCAAGCTGGCCATCGACCTGACGCGCGAGGTTTTGGAAATTCCGGCCGACTACAGGATCGGTATCGTGCCGGCGTCGGATACCGGCGCGGTCGAGATGGCGCTGTGGTCGCTGCTCGGCGCGCGCGCCGTCACCATGATCGCCTGGGAATCATTCGGCGAAGGCTGGGTCACAGACGTCGTCAAGCAGTTGAAGCTGAAGGACGTCACCACGCTGAAGGCCGGCTACGGCGAAATTCCCGACCTCACCAAGGCCGATCCGAAGTCCGATATCGTCTTCACATGGAACGGCACCACCTCCGGCGTGCGCGTACCGAACGCCGACTGGATCAAGGCCGACCGTGAAGGTCTGACCATCTGCGACGCTACCTCAGCTGCGTTCGCGCAATCGCTTGATTGGGCCAAGCTCGATGTCGTCACCTTCTCCTGGCAGAAGGCGCTGGGCGGCGAGGGCGCGCACGGCATGCTGATCCTCAGCCCGCGCGCCGTGGCGCGGCTTGAAAGCTACACGCCGCCATGGCCGATGCCCAAGATCTTCCGCATGACCAGCGGTGGCAAGCTGATCGACGGCATCTTCGCTGGCGAGACCATCAACACGCCGTCGATGCTGTGCGTCGAGGACTATCTCGATGCGCTCAATTGGGCGAAGTCGGTCGGCGGCCTCAAGGGGCTGATGGCGCGCGCCGATGCCAACGCCAAGGTGCTCGCCGACTGGAAGGCAAAAACGCCGTGGATCGATTTCCTGGCGAAGGATCCGGCGATCCGCTCCAACACTTCGGTGTGTCTGAAGGTCATTGATCCCGAGATCACATCGTTGTCCGCGGAAGCGCAAGCCGATTTCGCCAAGAAGCTCGTTGCCGCGATTGAGAAGGAAGGCGCGGGCTACGATTTCGGGTACTACCGCGATGCGCCGCCGGGCCTGCGCATCTGGTGCGGCGCCACGGTGGAGGCAAGCGACGTCGCGCTGCTGACGCAGTGGATCGACTGGGCTTTCGCCGAGACCAAGGCCTCGCTCGCCAAGGCGGCGTAAGCGTCTTTCTTCTCTCTCCCCTTGCGGGAGAGGGTGCTGAGCGGCGGAGCCGCGAAGCGGGTGAGGGGTTCAAGGTCTCACTGCTTCACCCTCACCCGGCTCGATCTCGCTTCACTCGATCTCGCCACCCTCTCCCGCAAGGTGAGAGGGTTCGCAGCACATCCGCTCCTCACTTTGTTGCAGGAAACTCAAAATGACCAAACCCAAGGTTCTCATTTCCGACGCGCTGTCGCCCGCCGCCGTGCAGATCTTCAAGGATCGCGGCATCGAGGTCGATTTCCAGCCTGCGCTTGGCAAGGATAAGGACAAGCTCGCCGAAATCATCGGTAACTACGACGGCCTTGCCATCCGCTCCGCCACCAAGGCTACCGCGAAGATTCTCGCCAATGCCAAAAAGCTGAAGGTGATCGGTCGCGCCGGCATCGGCGTCGACAACGTCGAGATTCCCGCAGCGACGGCCAAGGGCATCATCGTGATGAACACGCCGTTCGGCAATTCGATCACGACCGCCGAACATGCGATCACCCTGATGCTGGCGCTGGCGCGCGAAATTCCCGCCGCCGATGCCTCGACCCAGGCCGGCAAGTGGGAGAAGAACCGCTTCATGGGCGTCGAGATCACCGGCAAGACGCTGGGCGTGATCGGCTGCGGCAATATCGGCTCGATCGTCGCGGACCGCGCGCTCGGCCTGAAGATGAAAGTGATTGCGTTTGATCCGTTCCTGTCGCCGGAGCGGGCCAAGGATCTCGGCGTGGAGAAGGTCGAACTTGATGATCTGTTCAAGCGCGCCGACTTCATCACGCTGCATACGCCGCTGACCGACAAGACTCGCAACATCATCGACGCTACAGCCATTGCCAAGATGAAGAAGGGCGTCCGTATCATCAACTGCGCGCGTGGCGGCTTGGTGGACGAGCAGGCGCTGGTCGATGCGCTCAACGCCAAGCAGGTCGCAGGAGCGGCATTCGACGTGTTTGTTGAGGAGCCGGCCACCAAGAACGTGCTGTTCGGCCATCCCAACGTGATCTGCACGCCGCATCTCGGCGCCTCCACCACGGAAGCGCAGGAGAACGTGGCGTTGCAGGTCGCCGAGCAGATGTCGGACTATCTGCTCACCGGTGCGATCACCAACGCCCTCAACTTCCCCTCGATCACGGCGGAAGAAGCGCCGAAGCTGAAGCCGTTTGTCGAGCTTGCGGAAAAGCTCGGCTCGTTTGCCGGTCAGCTCACGGAGACCGGAATTTCAAAGGTGACCATTACCTATGAGGGGCATGTCGCCGAAATGAAGATCAAGGCGCTGACTTCGGCGGCGCTGTCGGGCCTGCTGCGGCCGATGCTGGGCGACGTCAACGTCGTGTCTGCGCCCGTCGTCGCCAAGGAGCGTGGCATGGTGGTGGATGAGGTCGTGCGCGCCGCGCAGAGCGACTATGAAAGCCTCATCACGGTAACGGTCGCCACCGAGCGGCAGGAGCGTTCGGTGTCGGGAACGGTCTACGCCGATGGTCAGCCGCGCCTCGTCGACGTCAAGGGCATCCGCGTCGATGCCGAGTTCGGCAAGTCGATGATCTACGTCACCAACGAGGACAAGCCGGGCTTCATCGGCAAGTTCGCCTCGCTGCTCGGCGACGCGGGCGTCAACATTGCGACCTTCAATCTCGGCCGCAACAAGCAGGGCGGCGACGCCATCGCGCTGGTCGAGATCGATGGCGCAGTGCCTCCGGACGTGCTCGCCAAGGTACAGACCCTGCCGCAGGTCAAGCAGGCCAAGGCGCTGACGTTCTAGAGCGGGATAAGGTTTGTTTGAATCGTGATGCCCGGCTTTGTGCCGGGCATCCACGCGGCCTTTGCGAACCCGGTTTCCAAGACTGCGCGATTCTTGCGACCTCGTACCGGGCGGAGAGCGCGGGCGCGGTGGTCAGGCGGCGCCCCTTGGTAGTTCCATAAACGTTACTCGAATTTGAGGCCGCCCGGCTCACCTTTGCCGGAGGAGCGGTGTAGCATGTGCCGATGTCGGTGTGATCGCGGACGAACGAGACATGACTGAGTCTTTGCATCGGATCGAGCCGTGGCCGGAATTGCCCTATGCCGCATGGCGCGACACCTGCGAGACCTTGCAGTTATGGACGCAAATCGTCGGCAAGGTCCGGCTTGTCCGTACGCCATGGCTCAATCATTCCTGGCACGTGACGTTGTATGTCACCGCGCGCGGGTTGACGACGTCGCCAATTCCAGATGGCGCGCGCACCTTCCAGATCGATTTCGATTTTCTCGATCATGTCCTGGTCATCGCGACCAGCGACGGCGCACGGCGGCAATTGCCGTTGAAGCCGCAACCGGTCGCCGCCTTCTATGCCGCCGTGATCGCGGCGCTGGCCGATCTCGGCATCATGGTGACGATCGATGACATGCCGAACGAAATCGCGGATGCGATCCGCTTCCGTGACGACCAGCAGCACGCCTCGTACGACGCGGCCGCGGCGCAGCGTTTCTGGCGCGTGCTGGCGAGCACCGATCGTGTCTTCAGGCAGTTCCGCACGGCCTTCCTCGGCAAGTGCAGTCCGGTGCATTTCTTCTGGGGCAGCTTCGATCTCGCGGTGACGCGATTTTCCGGCCGCCGCGCGCCGCCGCATCCCGGCGGCATTCCCCATCTTCCGGACGATGTCGCGCGCGAAGCCTATTCGCACGAAGTGAGCAGCGCAGGCTTCTGGCCCGGTGGTGGCGCGATCGATTATCCGGCGTTCTATTCCTACGCGTATCCCGCGCCGGATGGCTTTGCGTCGGCGCGCGTCCGGCCGGATGCGGCCTTCTTCAGCAAGGACCTTGGTGAATTTTTGCTGCCGTATGATGCGGTACGCAGCGCACCGTCGCCGGACGATGCGCTGCTGCAATTCTTGCAGACAACCTATGAAGCAGCCGCGGATGCTGCCAAGTGGGATCGTGCCGCGCTGGAATGCGCGCAGGGCAAGCCGCGCCAGCCGCGTCGGATCGCGTAGCATCGCTTCAGGCGACTAGTGGAGTGGATTTGACATTCGCTGCCCACTCGACCGCTGGCTCCGGAGGCGAATGTCAAATCCAAAACTCCACTAGAACCTAATATTTTCTGGTGGTCTTTTGATTCTAACATTCGCAAAGGCGCTCGCTGAAACGGGATACGAATGTTAGAATCGGACCACTAGGTCCGCAACGATTGCCTTCAGTGCCTTGCTGGCCTCAACGGGATCGAGCTGGATCTGCAGGCCGCGCTGTCCGCCATTGATGAAGACTTTTGTCTCGCCGAGCGCCGCCGCCTCGATCGCGGTCGGTACGCGCTTCTTCTGCCCGAACGGGCTGATGCCGCCGACATGATAGCCGGTGAGCCGTTCGGCGTCGGCCGGCCGCATCATCTTCGCCGCCTTGCCGCCGAACGCGCTCGCGAGCTTCTTCATGCTGACTTCGCAATCCGACGGCACGACGACGCAGACCGGCTTGCCGTCGACCTCTGCCATCAACGTCTTGAGCACGCGGCCTGGTTCGGCGCTGAGCGCCGCGGCAGCCTGCAGGCCGATGCTGTCGGCGTCCGGATCGTAGTCGTAGCTGTGTAGCGTGAAGGCCACGCCGAGTTGTGCCAGCGCCTGCGTCGCACGCGTGGGTTTTGACATTGCGGTCCGACCCTGCTGTTCTGATCGCCATGTGCTGCGAGAAATTTCGAGCGGTTGTTTGCCATGAAAAGGACATGCGGGAAATCCCTCCGCGCTGGCGGCGTCCGACCATGAACGAGTCGTCTGATGGATAAGTCCGGTCCGCAAAACGATCCCGAACCGGGAGGGAGCCGCCGCGGCGCGCTGGTCGGGCTGCTCATCGCGGCCATCCTGCTGGTGGTAGGCCTCTGGCTCGCGCGCGAGCTCAGGTCTGCGAGCCAGATCCAGGACTGCGTGATGTCGGGCCGCTCCAATTGCGAACCGATCGACGTGCCTGCGCGATAGGGCGGATGTCCTCCTATCCGAGAAGTATCACTTCATCAGCGCGCGAACCTCGTCGCGCAGCGCCTGCCGCGAACCGTCGTGCGAATAGAACATGTGGCCGCCGGGATAGACCACGAGCCTGACGCGGTCGCGGGAGCCGAAGGTCGGCAGTTGATCGAGACGGATCTGGGAAGCGAAATACGGCGTGGCCAGGTCGAACAGCCCGTGTGCGACCAGCAGCCTGAATTTGGGGTCAGCGGCGAGCAGCTCACGGATGTCGGATACCGACTCGACGGAATTCCGGTGCTTGCCGAAATCCCATTCGCGGTTGACGGTGCGGCTGAGCAGTTCATAGGAACCCTTCGGACGCCAGTTCAGCTTATGCGCATGGAGCTCGAACGCCGCCGATGTCAGCGCGGTCAGCAACGGCTCCTCCGAGGGATCATTGAAGTCGCTGGCACTTGAGTCCGGATAGGGATCGAACCCGAGCACTGACGCGTCGTAGCGTCCGGTCACCTTGCCGTTACGGCGGTCGAAGGCGCGGCGGAATTCGCTGACGTCGAATCGCCCGGCAAGGCGACGACTCTCCGCCTGATCGATTCCTGTCAACGTCGCGAAGCGGTCGGCAAGCCGCCGCGTCGCCTCCGCATCGGCCTGCCCCTTGACGAGGTCGGTCAGGAATTCGCCTTGTGCATAGGATTCGACGTCGGCCATATCTGCGTGGGTCAGCGTTCCGCCCTTCTCGTTCCCCCGCGCGACCGCCGCCATGCTCGGAAGGCTCGCCACGAACCGGGTCAGCCCGGTGCCCAGCACGTCGCCGAAGTCCAGCGCCGGCGAGATCAGAACCAGTCCGTTGACGGCGATGCCTTGCCGTGTCTGCAGGTTGCGGACGATCTTTGGCCCGCGAATGCCGCCATAGCTTTCGCCGGTGATGAATTTCGGCGACTGCATCCGATCGGCTTTCTCCAGCCAGCGGCGGATCACCAGCGCGATCGAGGCGACATCGCCGTCGACCGTGAAGAAGCGTTTCTTCGCCTCGTCGCCGCGGGCGACCATGCGGCTGTAGCCGGTGCCGAGCGGATCGATGAAGACGAGGTCGGTGAAGTCGAGCCAGGTTTCGGCATTTGGTTCGAGCGCCGGCAGGGCGGAGGAATCCGCGATCGCGCGGTCCATCGCGATGCGCCATGGGCCGTTACTGCCGAATTGCAGCCACGCGGAGGACGCGCCGGGACCGCCGTTGAACACGAAGGTCACCGGACGGCTGCGGGGATCGGTGCCGTCGAGCTGATAGGCCGTGGTTGCGATGTCCGCCTGCGCTTCGCCCTTGTCGTCGAAAATACGAATCGAACCAGCGGTTGCCGTGAAGGCCAGCGTGCGGCCAGGCAGCGCCAGCTTGTGACTGGTGGTCGAGTCCGGCGGCAGATGACGGTCGTTGGCTGTTGCGGCAGGACCGCCGTGAGCGTTATCGCCGCCGCCCTTCGAATCGGGCTGCGTCGCCTCTGCCTGATGCGATGGCGCGCCGGGCGCCGCGTCGTCGGCATGAGCGGCGGAGGCAAGCAGCAGCGCCAGCAGCATCGCTCCGAGGCAGGCATGGCGGGATAGTGGACCGGGCATCTGCTGCTTCTCCTGTTCGTCTGGCTGTTTGAGCGGCAATCCGAGCTCTTAACCGTCAAGCGTTGCCTGAAACTGTGGCGGCACTGGAGCTTGCGCAAGCGGGCGGCCGTATCGGGTCCTGGCACGGAGAACACGTTGTGGTGCAGGGGAGGCGGGCGGTTTATCGCAGCGCCGTGACGTCGCCGCCAGACCGAGCAGGAGGCGAAGGCTGCGGCGCGGCCCGCGTTTGGATTTTCAGGGCGAATCAATGGTTTGGATGCGGTTTCGAGACCATTTGGCGGCCGTTCCGGCTTGCGTCCACGGCACGCATCCTTTATCCGATGGGACGCCTCGCATGCTGGCGGCCCGTATTGCGTCTGTCGTGTTTCGGCTAGCGTGGTGGTCCGGAAGTTCGCTTCATTTTCGCTGCGAGCGTTTCAAGCGAACTTCTGAGCCCGAACCACACTACAATCATGAGTTGCCAGTGTTCTTCGAATCCGACGTTCGCTACGCAAGGCGCTGGATAGACACGCCTCACTTTTGCAAGGAATACCCGCGGAAATGACCAATGTTGTCGTCGTCGGTGCCCAATGGGGCGACGAGGGAAAGGGCAAGATCGTCGACTGGTTGTCGGAGCAGGCGGATATCGTCGTCCGCTTCCAGGGCGGCCATAACGCCGGTCATACGCTCGTCATCGACGGCAACACCTACAAGCTGGCGCTGCTGCCCTCCGGCGTCGTGCGCTCGTCGAAACTGTCGATTATCGGCAACGGCGTCGTGTTCGATCCTCAGGCGTTCGTTGCCGAGGTCGAGAAGCTGAAAGGGCAGGGCGTCAAAATCGGCCCCGATAACCTGCGTGTCGCCGAGAACGTCACGCTGATTCTACCTCTGCATCGCGAACTGGACTCCTTGCGCGAGAACGCGAGCGCTGCGACGGCGATCGGCACCACCCAGCGCGGCATCGGTCCCGCCTATGAGGACAAGGTCGGCCGCCGCGCCATTCGCCTGATGGACCTCGCCGACCCGCAGACGCTGCCGCACAAGATCGAGCGGCTGCTTACCCATCACAACGCACTGCGCCGCGGCCACGGCATCGCGGAAGTGGATAGCGGCGCGCTTCTGCAGGATCTCGCCGCAATTGCGCCGCGGGTGCTGCCCTATGCTGACAGCGTGTGGAATCTGCTCGATCACAAGCGCCGCGAAGGCAAGCGTATCCTGTTCGAAGGCGCGCAAGGCGCGTTGCTGGACGTCGATCACGGCACCTACCCTTACGTCACCTCCTCCAACACGGTCGCAGCCCAGGCCGCCACCGGCACCGGCATGGGGCCGAGCGCGCTCGGCTACGTGCTTGGCATCTGCAAGGCCTACACCACGCGCGTTGGACAGGGTCCATTCCCAACGGAACTGCACGATGAGATCGGCGAATTGATCGGCCAGCGCGGCAAGGAGTTCGGCGTCAACACCGGGCGCAAGCGGCGCTGCGGCTGGTTCGATGCCGTGCTGGTTCGGCAGACTGTCCGTACCAGCGGCATCCACGGCCTGGCGCTGACAAAGCTCGACATCCTTGATGGCTTCGACACCATCGAGGTCTGCACCGGCTACAGGCTCGACGGCAAGGAGATCGACCATCTGCCGGCCGGAGAGGGGGCGCAGGCCCGCATCGAGCCGGTCTACGAGACCATCGAGGGCTGGAAGGAGCCGACCGCCAACGCTCGTTCATGGGCGGACCTGCCGGCCCAGGCCATAAAATATGTTCGCCGAATCGAGGAACTAGTTGGCTGCCCGGTGGCGCTGCTCTCCACGAGCCCCGAGCGCGAGGACACCATTTTGGTGCAGAACCCGTTCGAGGCTTAACGAGACGATGTTACGGGAATACGTTCAAGGTTAAATGTTTGCGGCATTGAAGAGATATGGCTGACTATTACCCGCTGATCGCGCGCGCCATCGCCGGACTGGACGCCACTGCGCCCGGCGAGCAGAGGCGTGCGCTCTATGAGCGGGCACGGACGGCGCTGATCGCGCAGCTCCGCAGCGTCGAACCGCCTTTAAGCGAATCCGAGATCACACGCGAGCGGCTGTCGCTGGAAGAGGCCGTGCGCAAGGTCGAGTCCGAGGCCGCCCAGCGCGCCCGCGAAGCCTCGCGTGGCAGCGGTTCGCGCTCGGGCGATGCTTTCCGCGCTTCGACCCGCGCGGCGATGAAGTCGCAGGACCCAGCCGCGCCGTCGCCGCCGCACGTCCGCCCGCGCGCCAATGTGACGCCTCAACCGCGCAACCTGCGCGCCGACCCGCCCCCCGGTCCGCCGCCGTCGTGGCGGCCGCCCGCGCCGCCGAGTCCAATGCAGGATGCGCCGTCGCCGCCACCCGCCCGCGAGCGGCAGGGCCAGGGCCAGCCTCGCCGCAATCCCGAGTCCGATCGTCCGCCCCCGCCGCCGGTTCCGGGCTTCCGCGATGTCACTGCGGATGCCGACGATCTCGGCCGCGCCGCGGCGCAAGCCAGCCGCTCGGCCCGCCGCACCTACGCCAACGTACCCTCGCCGTCACCCGAATTCGACCGGCTGGAGCCGAGCCTCGAGGATCGCGGTGCGTTCGAGGGGGCATATCCTTACAATGAATCCTCTGGCCAGGCCGGGGACGACCAGCCGCCGCCCTTACCGCGTTCGTGGCCGCAACCCGGCCGCGACAAGCCGAAGCGTGTGTTCGGCGGCGGCTTTCCTTTCAAGAGCGCGATCGCCGTCGGCCTTGTGCTGATTCTTGCGGGTGCCGGCATTGTCTGGGGCCCGAAGGCGGTCTCGACGGTGAGCGGGCTGTTCGGTTCGTCACCGGACCGGACCGCCGAGACACCGAAGCCGACGACGCCGGGGCCAAAACCGAAGATCACCGATCGCGTCGGTCAGCCGTCGTCATCCGAAACGGTGGCACCGGTGGCGCAGCGCGTTGTGCTGTATGACGAGGATCCGTCTGACCCCAAGGGCAAGCAGTATGTCGGGTCGGTGGTGTGGCGCACCGAGGAGGTGAAGGGCGCAGCCGGCAAGACGCCGGAGATCGCCGTGCGCGCCGACATCGACATTCCCGAACGCAAGTTCAAGATGACGATGTCGTTCCGCCGCAACACTGACACCTCGCTGCCGGCGAGTCATACTGCGGAGCTGACCTTTGTGCTGCCGCAGGATTTTGACGGCGGCGGCGTTTCAAACGTGCCTGGCATCCTGATGAAGTCGAACGAGCAGGCGCGCGGCACGCCGCTGGCGGGACTCGCCGTCAAGGTCACCGACGGCTTCTTCCTTGTCGGACTGTCCAACGTCGAGTCGGACCGCGCGCGCAATCTCCAGCTTCTGAAGGAGCGCTCATGGTTCGACGTGCCTCTGGTTTATGCCAACCAGCGTCGCGCCATCATCGCTATCGAGAAGGGCGCGCCCGGCGAGCGCGCGTTCAACGAGGCCTTCACCGCCTGGGGCGAGTAGCCTTCACCGCGTGACGCCCAAGCTTCATTTTTGAAGGAAGCGCATTCTCAGAGCACTGCACACTTCCCCTCCCGCTTGCGGGAGAGGTTAAGAGTCGCTCGCGACATCGCAGCAAGTTGCGGCAGGTTCGTGATAACCCGCGCTTGTAGCGTTTTCGAGCGAAGTGGATATCGGTTCGCGTAAAGAAAACGCGTCAAATCAAAATCATAGGGCCCCGCCTCTGATTCCATCAGAAGCGGAAAGGCTCTAGGCAGTGCCTTCCTCGCCTGCGCGCACCGTCACGTCCATCAGGTGATGCGCGTCGGTGATGCCGTCGGCGGCATTGCGCACGAGGGTCTCGGCCATCTTCGCTTTGGTCGCCGGGGTGCGGTGCTCAGGTCCGATCTGCTCGACCGCGATGTCGAGCAACTCGCGCAGGTGTGCGACATACTCGGCGTCAAATTTTTGCGGCGGAACCTGACTCATGCAAAGCGCTCCTTCATTCGCGATGGAAGAGAGAACGTGGCGGCCCAATGGGGCAGGTTTGAGTCGCAGAAAGGGAGATGTCGGGGCGAGGAGAAGGCGTTATGTCAAGGGTGTCAAAGCGTGCCTGCACCGGCTGCACTTTTCGATTTTGAGCACGCAGGGAAGTCGCCTGTTGAATGCTTTCAACAAGTTGAGAGCCAAAATATAAATGGAAGACAGAATCGTGATCGCGCGCGACGGCGTGCCGCAGCTTGCGAAAACCGCCCGGCGGGCCCATGTGGAAAGCCATGAAATCCATGCCGAACGACGACCTGTTTTCGCGCAAGACCGCCCGGTCTCGGGGATCATCGGCGCGCGCAAAAATCATCGATCAGGACGGCCATGAAATTCATCCGGGTCCGCGGGGCGCTGGTGGCTCTTACACGGGCGCATTCGGGGCGGGTCCGTTCACGTCAGGCTTTGATTTCAGCGCAACGTTCCAGCCGCTCACGCGTGAGCAGCGGCTGGCGCGACTGGAGGCGATTGCGAAACTGCTCGACGTCGCCTTCATCGTGCCGGGAACGAATATCCGTTACGGCATTGATGGTCTGATAGGACTGGTGCCGGTGATCGGCGATATCCTCACCACCGCGATCTCGCTGTGGCTCGTGCGTGAAGCGCGTGCGCTCGGCGCGCCCTGGCACATCACGGCGCGGATGCTCGGCAACGTCGCGGTTGACGGGATTGTCGGATTGGTGCCGGTGGCCGGCGATGCCTTCGACGTGATGTTCCGCGCTAACATCCGAAATATGCGGATGTTACGACGCTGGCTCGACCGGCAGCCGCGTTAAAGCGTGATCAGATCCGAAGGGCCGCGCCAGCAAAGTGGAAACCGGTTTTCGGATAAGATCACGATCAAAAGAACAAGGCTTAGAGTCTGATCGACACCGTTGAATCAGACGCGCGGAATTGTCACGCAGCGTCCTTCGACGCTCTCGCCTCGACAGGCACCGTCTCGGGTTCTCGGCGGGGCAGCGGAAAATCGCAGCTCTCATAGAGAGAGCGGATACCGTTCTGATCGAAGCGAGCTTCGTCCACCTGAAGATACGCGCCGTTCAGCGAGTCGGCCGGCAGTTCCTCGATCGCAAAACGCACCGCGTCGGCCGCGGTGTCGAAACGTCGATACGCAAAACCGGCCCGCTTTTTCTTGCGGATCGCAGCCGGGAACAGTTCGGCGGATTTCTTGAAGCTGAATGCCATGGCGGACACCTCACAATAGCGCTTTTAGAGAACGAACCCGTGCTGAGAGCGAGACCCATTGGCGGTCGCCCGGCATACAGCATGTCCGTGATGCCTCATTTATATAGGGCGGGGAGGGGAAAATTGCGACCTTCAGAGGCCGGAATCGTGAAATCCGGTATCCGGAGTTCAAATTTCGGAATAAGATATTGATATCAATGCCATGGGCCAAGACGGCCAGGCGTTCCGGTGTCGGCGTCGGACGGCTGGAACATCCCCCGGGTGACCGGAGCCCGGTCACGCGAGGAAAAGGTCGGGATTCGGGGACCCCGCTCCGTTATTTGGGCTCGAGTTTTAAGGCCGCCGAATTAATACAATAACGCAGACCGGTCGGGCCCGGACCGTCGTTGAAGACATGACCGAGATGGCCGCTGCACTTCGAGCAAAGCACCTCGGTGCGGATCATGCCGTGGGTGGTGTCGCGCTCCTCATCGACATGATTATCGACAGCAGGCGCGGTAAAGCTCGGCCAGCCGCAGCCCGAATCGAATTTGGCATCGGATTCGAAAAGCGTCTGCCCGCAGCCGGCGCAGACATAGGTGCCCTCGCGGCGCTCATGCTCGTATTCGCCGGAGAACGGCTGCTCGGTCGCCTTCTCGCGCAGAACGGCGTATTGCATCGGCGTCAGCTCCTTCCGCCATTCGCTGTCGCTTTTCGCGACCTTCGCCGGCATCGTCTTGCTGTTTGGCATGGACCCTCCTTTGCGCGCAGTCAGTCGGTCGCCTTGGCGCTGCTGACCAGCGTCGGCTTCTCGACATAGGTGTCTGCAAAAATTGTCTTCAAATTCCGGATCTTCGGAATGTCATAATGCGCAATATAGGGCTGGTTGGGGTGCCGCGTCAGGTAGTCCTGATGATAGGCCTCGGCCGGGAAAAATCCCTCCAGCGTTCCAACCTTGGTCACGATCGGTTTCTTATAGACTCCGGCGGCTTTGAGCTGGACGATATAAGCATCGGCGATCTTCTTCTGCTCGTCATTGAGCGTAAAAATCTCCGAGCGGTACTGCGTCCCGGTGTCTGGCCCCTGGCGGTCGAGCTGGGTCGGATCGTGCGCAACCGAGAAGAAGATCTGCAGGATTTTTCCGTAGCTGATCTGCTTTGGGTCGAACTTGATCTCGACCGACTCCGCGTGTCCCGTGGTGCCCGTGCTGACCATCTCGTATTCCGCGGTCTTCTTCGCGCCTCCAGCATAACCTGAGACCGCATTGAGCACACCGGCGGTGTGCTGGAACACGCCCTGCACGCCCCAGAAGCAGCCTCCGGCAACGACTGCGGTCTGGATTCCGTCGGCGGCCTTCGCATCCATGGCCGGTGGCGGAATGATCACGGCGTCTTCCGCGGCGCGGGAAGGTCCGGCGAGGAGCCACGACAGTGCAATTGTGCCGGCGACGGCGGCGGCGCCGAGGGCACTGCGGCTGAACGGATTGCGCATGAAATTGTCCTCCGGAGCTCTGGGACGCAGGATGGAAGCACGTCGGACGGGCTGAATTGCAGCCGCCCTGCCTGGACCGTTCTAATTATGCGATAAAAGCCGGATTGTTACGGCTGCCGGTGTTCGATAGCCACACGAATTCGTGAAAAAATCCGGCGTGGCCCGGTAGGCCAGCTCAGGGATTGGAGTGCACCACGAGCGCTGGTTTTGACGGCCATCCCAGCCGCGCCGCCCAGCCGGTCACGTGGTTCCGGACCGCGCTTTGGAGCGGTCTCTCGACATATCGCCAGAGAATCCAACTGGCGAAACCGATAC
The DNA here is from genome assembly GCF_051912485.1 of Nitrobacter sp. JJSN. Taxonomy (GTDB): domain Bacteria; phylum Pseudomonadota; class Alphaproteobacteria; order Rhizobiales; family Xanthobacteraceae; genus Nitrobacter. Next base: position 325,825 of record NZ_CP196822.1, read on the forward strand.
CGAGGACGATCGCCGTCACCCCGAGCTTGGCGTTGGCCGGGGCCATCCGCAGAAAAAGCGCGTAGCCGATCTGCTGATGCAGCAAATACAGCGGGTAAGTGATACCTCCGATCGCCGTGACAAGCGCTGGCGACAGCGGAAACCGCCGGATGCGCGTTGCCAGGAAGATTGCAACGATCGACGTCAGGCAAATCGCTGCCACGATCCACGAATCGAAGGTCGTAGCTGAGTGCGAGCGCAACCAGGCCAGCGAGTGAACCGCGTGGAAGACAGCAATCCCAACGGACAGGCCAAGAACGCAATAGACCATGAGGTCGCGGCGGCCGCGATAGATCTCGTAGATCATCAGGCCGGTGGCGAAGTAGCCGGCATCGTCAGCCAAAAAGATGTTTTCCATGAAGCGTGCATCGATCGTCAGTTCGTTGGCCATCGATAGGCAGAGCCATCCGAGCACGATCGCGTCGATTCGACGTGGAAACAATCCGGTCGCGATGAACAAGGTCACCCAGCCGTAGAATGTAGTCTCGATGACCAGCGACCAATAGGCGCTATCCATATAGGGATGATGCAGCGCGGGCGCGGCGATCGCCAGGTTCGCAAGCCACTGGCCGAGGTCGGTCGTGAAGTTCGGCTCCCCGAACACCAGGACAGTCAGTAAGGTCAGCGTCATGCAGAGCACGAAGGTCGGATAGATGCGGCTGAAACGCGCGATGGCGAAACCGGTCGCGTTGCGTCCCTCTGCAGAATAGGCGATGACAAATCCGCTGATGACGAAAAAAGCCGGAACGCCGAGGAAGCCATATTCGGCGAACGGCGCGATCTCCGGAACAGCAACATGCGTCCCGTTGCCGATGGTGGGTCCCCGAAAGCCATAGTGGTAGACGATAACGCCCAGCACTGCGAGCAGACGCAGCAAGTCAAGCGCTTCAACGCGGGACGAAGCTGGTTTGCTGTTCGGCGGCACTATGCTCGTGATGCTCACTTCGGCGGCCACCCCCGTGCCGGACGTTATCCGCAACGTCGGCCGAGTGAACATTAAAAGGGAAATTCAGGTTAATGGGCCGTAGCGCGCGATCGGCGCGACGCGACGCCATTTTTGACCAATCCACTCCGCGCACACCCTGGCGGTTGGCCCATTTTTATCAACCTTTCTTTAATATCATGAGGGGGATCTCGCAGATCGTCGCAAGATCGTAGCAATATCTTGAGTGCAGTGTCGCTCCTGTAACATGATGTTGTTCCGGAAACACAAAACGATGGATCGGGCACGCGAGCAACCGCGGCGGACCTTGGCGGCGCTGCTGATTGTTTTGGCAGCCATTGCCACGCTTGGGTTTTCGGCGGTGTGCGCCGGTATGATGTGGGAGATGCGGCGCAGCACGGTCGATCTCGCTCAGCAGTCGTTGGGCAATCTTGCGTCCACGATCGAATCCGACATCAGCCGTAACATCGAGCTGTACGATCTGTCGCTGCGCGCTGTCGCCGACAATCTCAGCCTGCCGGAGGTTGCCAGCGCGAACAAGTCGATCATGCATTTGATCCTGTTCGATCACGCGGCAACGGCGAAGCATTTTGGCGCGATCCAGGTGTTGGACGCCGATGGCAACCTCACGCACAAGTCGACGACACTTGATCCGGCACCTGCAAATCGGGTCGATGAAAGCTATTTCAAGGTTCATCGTGACAATCCCAACGCCGGTCTCTTTGTCAGCTATCCGATGCTGCGGGGCGGGGCGTATTCGGTGGTATTGAGCCGACGCATCAGCGGGCGCGATGGTCGGTTTCTCGGTGTGGTCACCGGCTCCATCCGCTTCAGTTACTTTCATGAACTTTTCGGCCGCCTGTCGCTTGGTGAGCGAGATACCATCACCGTCTTCCGCGAGGATGGCTTAGTGATCATGCGGACCCCCTTCGATCTTGATATTGTCGGGCGAAATCTAAATTACACCCCCGGCATCAAGCGCGTGCTGGCGGAACCGGCCGGCTCGTTGTCAAGTCCACGTTCACCCGATGGCGTCGATCGCCTCTACGTCTGGCGAGGCGGTGCCGGTCCGTTCGTGGTTCTGGTTGGAAAACCATGGGCCGACATTCTCGGCCTTTGGTACAGGGAAGTGTTTCAGATCGGCTTTATCATGCTTGGTCTGATCTTGTTCGGTGCTGCGGGGACTTTGTTTGTCGTTCGCGAGATGAAGCAGCGCGCCGCCGCCGAGGGAAAGCTCGAGGAACTCGCGATGACGGATGCGTTGACGGGCTTGAAAAACCGCCGCATGTTTGATTCCGTCATCGACGCCGAGTGGCGACGCGCGCTGAGGCAGCATACGCCGCTGGCGATTCTGATGGTCGATGCTGATCACTTCAAGGCATACAACGACCGGTTCGGTCATCAAGCGGGCGATCAGGTTCTGGTCGGCATTGCGATCTGCATTTCGGATTCGGCACGGCGCGCCGAGGATTGTGCAGCACGTTACGGCGGCGAGGAATTCGCGGTGCTGCTACCGGGGCTTTCAATCGCGGAAGCGACCATGTTGGCTGAATCCATCCGGCTCAAGGTCGAGCAGTGGTCCGGCGATCCGGCGACGACGACCGTCAGCATCGGCGTCGCAAGCATGACTCCCGTTGTCACGATGGAATGGTCCAGTCTCGTCGAGGCGGCCGACAAGGCGCTTTATTTGGCGAAGCGGAACGGGCGCAATCAGTCGGTTGCCGCGACGCCGGCGGCGCTGTCGCTGGTGGCGTGATCTACTATTTGAATCGGACGCGTGGAGCGTCGGCTCGGCGGAAGCGCACGCCCTCCTTGTCACCAAGACGCATTGCGACGTAGCCGGCTTCGATGCAGGCTTCGCGTTGCGGCATCCGTTCCTTCGCGGCACGTGTCGTATCCCACCAGGACGCGCGCTGTGCCGCGCGCGGGAGACTGTCGTCGATGATGTCCTCGATCTGCGCAAAGCTCAGAACGAATTCGACCTGTGTCTGCCGTTTCAGGTAGTCGCGTAGCGCATCGTAGTCCGGCACGGTTTTCAGGCCTTGAGATATTTCTGCATGTCCGCACGCAAGCCGTCGCGGAGATCGGCGCGCGCCATTCCGAATGCGATGTTGGCGCGCAGGAAGCCCGCGCGCGAGCCGCAGTCGTGGCGCTCGCCAGCGAATTCGAGACCGTAGAAGGCTTGCGATTTCGACAGGCCGATCATGGCGTCGGTGAGCTGGATCTCGCCGCCGGCGCCACGTTCCTGGGTTTCCAGAATGTTGAAGATCTCGGGCTGAAGGACGTAGCGCCCGGTAATGGAAAGATTCGATGGGGCGGCGCCCTTGGGCGGCTTCTCCACCATGCCGTCGATCTCGAAGATATTGCCGCTGCGCTTGCCGACGCCGCAGATCCCGTAATTGTGGGTCATGTCGTCAGGCACCGCTTCAACCGCGACAATGTTGGATTTCGGTCCGAGCTTCTCCGCGGCTTGCATCATCTGCTTGAGGCAGCCTGGCGTGTTCAGCACCAGTTCGTCGGGCAGCACCACCGCGAAGGGCTCGTTGCCGACGATGTCGCGGGCGCACCACACCGCGTGGCCGAGCCCGAGCGGCGCCTGTTGCCGGGTAAAACTCACGGCGCCCGCCGCAGGCTGGAATTGCGCCAGCAGATCCATCTCGGTCTTCTTGCCGCGCGCTTTCAACGTTTCGTCCAGTTCGAACTGGCGATCGAAGTGATCCTCGATCGTGCTCTTGTTACGGCCGGTGACGAAAACGAAGTGCTCGATACCGGCTTCTCTGGCTTCGTCGAAGACGTACTGGATCAGCGGCCGATCGACGATCGTCAGCATTTCCTTCGGCATGGCCTTGGTGGCAGGAAGGACGCGGGTGCCGAGGCCGGCGACCGGGAAAACGGCTTTGCGGATTTTCATGTCGGTTCTGCGGATTGTTTTGCGGGCGGGATGAGTACGATAGGTTCGTATCTTGTTAGCCGCTTTGCAGCCGGGAACAAAGGCGGATCTATGTTGACGGTTGGCTGCCCCGCGACGGTCACGAACGCCGTGTGCGGCGAGCGCGAGGTTTTGCTTAGGTCGAACTCCCGGCACGATCCGCTCGCGGAGTGGCCTGCTTCGGTGCAAACGCGACCGATTGTCCGTATCCGCCTTAAAAAAGACCCGCTGTTAAGCCGATGGAAACCGTGACAGGGCCTCCTGAGATCAGGATACTCATCAATATGGGTCAGGAATGGTCGCGACGGTGATGCAGATGTGGATGCGCGGAACAGGAATGGCGGCTGCAGTCGTGGCACTTACGGCGCTTGCGATGCCAGGCGACGTCCGCGCGCAGACATCGAATGGCAACAGCGTTCAGGGCTTCCTTGATAATCTCTTCACCGGCTCGATCGCAAAGGGCGGGCAGGGCGCATCCCTGGCGCCGCGCGGCGGATTCGAGCAGCCTCAGCCCACCCCGAAGCAGCCCGCGAGTTCGGCCGCGCTGCCCTGGAGCGGAGAGGACGGCGCATCGGGTCATCCGCTGATGATGGCGAGCGCGATCCGCCAGGCCGCCGCGAATTTCCCGAACTGCGTTGCGGCCATGTGGCCCGACGCGGCACGCCGTCAGGTTACGCGCGAGAATTTCGAGCGCTTCACCGCGGGACTGTCGCCCGACCTGCGCATTATGGACCTGATGGATTCACAGCCTGAATTCACCAAGGCGATATGGGATTATCTCGACATTCTGGTCAACGATGCGCGGCTCGCGCGCGGCCGCGAAATCCTCGCAATCTACAAGCCCCAGTTTGACGCGACCGAGAAAGCCTATGGCGTCGATCGTTACGCAATCGCGGCGATCTGGGGCATCGAGTCGAATTATTCGACCCAGATGGGCGATCGCAGCGTGCTGCAATCCACTGCGACGCTGGCCTGCGTTGGCCGCCGTCAGCAATATTTCCGCGACGAATTTCTGTCGGCGCTTGAAATTCTCAATCGTGGCGATCTGCGGCCGGAGCAGATGCGCGGCTCGTGGGCCGGTGCTTTCGGTCCCACGCAGTTCATGCCGACAGCGTTCAAGCGCTATGCCGTCGATGGTGACGGCGACGGCCGTCGCGACGTGGTCGATGACCCGGCCGACCTGATTGCGTCGACCGCGAACAATCTGAAGAAGGACGGCTGGCAGACCGGCAGGGCCTGGGGCTACGAGGTCGTGGTGCCGCAAGGCTTCAACTACATGCTGGCGGATCGGGCCAAGGCGATGACGCTCGCGCAGTGGGAGCATCTCGGCATCCGGCGTGCTGGCAACAAGGCGTTCCCGAGTTCGGCCGACCGAGCCTATCTGCTCGCCCCGGCCGGCGCCGAGGGGCCTGGCTTCCTGATGCTGCAGAATTTCCGGGTCTTCATGAAGTACAATCCGGCGGAAGCCTATGCGCTGGCGATCGGCCATTTTGCCGACCGGCTGCGCGGTGGAGCGCCGTTCGTCCAGCCGTGGCCGCGGCAGGAACGGGTGTTGTCCCGCGCCGAGCGGCTTGAATTGCAGCAGATTCTGGCCCAGCGAGGTTTTTATCGCGGAACCCCCGACGGCCAGATCGGTGGCCAGACCCGCGAGGCGCTGCGCAGCTTCCAGGCCTCGATTGGGGCGCCAGCAGACGGATTTGCATCCTCCGACGTGCTGGAGCGGCTGCGGCGGTAAAGTCCGTCAGGAGGGGCCGAACGGCACGCCCGGCGTGCCCTTGACGCCAAAGGCGGATGCCCGGCTTATGAGGCGAACGCCGCCCGCTTGCGGCCCGATTCCGCTATTATAGCCTTTATCAGACTCTGTTTTGCGATCGCGCACATGCCCGGATTGAAACCGCTGCTTCGCCGACTGACCGAACGTGGTCCATTGATCGTGCTGGCCGTCGTTGCGACGTTGGTCGCAGCGCCCGCATCGGCGCAGTTCTTCAATTTCGGATTCCAGCAGCGTCCGGCGCATCGCGGCGGTGGCGGAGGCTGGTTCGGCTCCGACAATCCGCTGTTTGCACCCTTTCAACAACCGTCGCCGAGGCAGCAACAGCAACAACAACAGCAGCGGCCGGCCGAGAATTATTCGCACGCACCGCCGCCGGAAAAGCGCGACACCGTACCCGAGCGCAATGTGCTGGTGCTCGGAGACGCCATGGCCGACTGGCTTGCTTACGGTCTTGAGGATGCTCTCAGCGAAACGCCCGACATGGGTGTGATCCGCAAGCACAAGACCATCTCCGGCCTCATTCGTTATCAGCCAAAGGGTGAACCAGCCGATTGGGAGGCTGCGGCAAAAGCTATTCTCGCGACCGAAAAGCCGGACGCTATCGTGGTCATGCTCGGCCTGTATGACCGCACCTCGATTCGCGAAACGCTGGAGAAGGACAAGAGCGGCAAGGCGGACGACAAGAAAAAGGCCGACGCTGACAAGAAGGAGGTCGACAAGAAGGACGCAGAAAAGACCAACAAGCCGGATGCGGCCGCCACCGCCAAGCTCGACGACAAGCCGGTGGATTCCGAGCTGCCGCCCGACGAGGCGGACGGCGATCAGCTCACGACCAGGGAGAAAAGCACGCGTTCGCCCAACGGAATCGCCGAGTACCGCAGCGATCGCTGGGCCGAGCTCTACAGCAGGAAGATCGATGAGATGATCGCGGTCCTCAAGTCAAAGGGCGTGCCGGTATTCTGGGTGGGGCTGCCCGCCGTGCGCGGTACGAAATCGACGTCCGATATGCTGTTTCTCGACTCGCTCTATCGCGCCGCTGCGGATAAGGCGGGAATTACTTATGTCGACATCTGGGACGGATTCGTTGATGAGGCCGGCCGTTACGTCCAGCAGGGACCGGACTTCGAGGGTCAGATCCGCCGGCTGCGCTCTTACGACGGCGTGTATTTTACCAAGGCCGGCGCGCGCAAGCTCGCGCACTATGTCGAGCGGGAGATCACGCGCGTGCTGGCGGCGCGATCCGGCCCTGTCGCAATCCCCACCGAACCCGGCACGCCCGACACCGACGTTAAACCGGGGCAGCCAGCGCCGCGTCCGCTCGCTGGACCGATCGTGCCGCTGGTAGCGTCCTCGGTCGGGACCGACCAGTTGCTCGGCGGTCCGGGCAGCCGTGCTGCCGCGATTGATGCGCTGGCTGCGCGAACGTTGGTGAAAGGCGAGCCGTTGTCTGCGCCGGCTGGTCGTGCCGACGATTATGTATGGCCGCGCCGTGAGGTTGGCCTCGAACCGGCCAAGGCCGATGCGCCGGTCGCGACGGCCGCGCCTCATGATGCCACTTCGGCTCCGGCGTCGTCGTCGAAGAAGCCACGCCCGACCCATTCCACCGAGCAGGCCCGGTCGGAAGGATCATCGGCATCCCGCCCCCCGTCGTCTGCCCAGCAGGCGCAGAAACCGCGCACCGTGTCGCGTCCATCCGCTAATTCCGGACCGGCCGGATTCTTCTCGGACCTGTTCTCTCGATAGATCGTGCTCCGCCGGCATGGCGCAGCGCCCTAGGCGCGGGGGCGTTGCAGTCTTATTCCCCGAGCTGCGCCCTGTAGTCGTCGAGCACGCCCTGTACGCGGTAGCAGCTTGTGGCATCGGGCGTGAAGTCCACCCACTTTTTTTCGGCCTCGACGAACACCTGCGAGTCCTTCTCGCCGCGCGCATGGCCGTCCGCCATGTTGGCCTTGTCGGATTTCGAAAGATAGGGATCCAGCGCCCTCAGGAGTTCGTCGGCCTGACCGGATGCGATCAGGTTCTGCTCCTCGCAGCGCGCGGCTGCGGCGAAGAAGGAGCCGGCGCTGATGGCCACGCGACGCGACATCGCCTGTGCTGGCAGTGTCGGGATGACGACGATCAAGAAGACTATCCAACGTGATGCCGTCACTTTCGTCGCCCCCCACTTTGTGTTGAGAGTAACGTGCGGAGGATCACGATCAATTCACAGATTGTCTCTGTACACGGTTACGTTTGGTATCATGTGGATGATTACGGGTGTGGGCCCGATAAATTCTCAATTCCAGTCGAGATCGCTTGCTGGAATGGTTCTTAATAACAAGCGCCGGTCCGAGCCGTCGTCATATGCCGGCTCAGAGCCATTCCGGCTTTGATGGAATTACAGCCAGGCTCCAGCTTTTTATTGGATACGTTTTCTTTACGCGAGCTGGTCTCCATCCTCGGGTCAGGCCCGCGGATATGCTTCACTCGAAAACGCTACAGTGGTCTCCGCTGTTTCCGTTCGCCTATGACGCGCATTTTTCATTCGGAGACCATGGATTGCCGGGCCGAGTCCGGGCACGGCGGCTGAGTAACATCGCCGCGCGGCTCACCGTGGCAGCGTCGTGGTTCCCATCAGCGTCTCGTCGATGGCGCGGGCGCATAGACGCCCCTCCCGGATCGCCCATACGACCAGCGACTGGCCGCGGCGCATGTCGCCGGCCGAAAACACCTTGGGCAGCGAGGTACGATAATCCTGCATATTCGCGCGGACATTGCCGCGCTGGTCGAGATCGAGGCCGAGCGACTTGAGCAGGCCATCGTGCACCGGATGCACAAAGCCCATCGCCAGCAGCACGAGATCGGCGTCGAGCTCGAATTCGCTACCGGCGACCGGCTGAAACTTGTCGTCCACGCGGACGCAATGCATCTTCTTGACCTTGCCGTCGGCGCCGGAGAATTTTTGCGTCAGCACGGCGTAGTCGCGCTTGGCGCCCTCGGCCTGGCTCGACGATGTGCGCATCTTCAAGGGCCAGTTCGGCCAGGTCAGCGCCTTGTTCTCATGCTCCGGCGGCGCCGGCATGATCTCGAGCTGAGTCACCGACTTGGCGCCTTGCCGGAACGAGGTGCCGATGCAGTCGGAGCCGGTGTCGCCGCCTCCGATGACGACGACATGCTTATCCGTAGCGAGAATGTCCGCTGCGTCGAATTTCTCATTGCCGTTGCGGCGATTCTGTTGCGGCAGGAAATCCATCGCGAAGTGAATGCCGGCGAGATCGCGACCGGGGATCGGTAGATCGCGTGGGGCCTCCGCGCCGCCGGTCAAAGCTACTGCATCATAATCCTTGACGAGTTGCGCCGGATCGATCGCGTCGTCCGCGCTGCCGCCGACCGGCTTGCCGTAGTGGAAGATCACGCCCTCGGCCTGCATCTGCGCCAGACGGCGATCAATGATGTGTTTTTCCATCTTGAAGTCGGGAATACCATAACGAAGGAGACCGCCGGCCTTGGCGTTCTTCTCAAAGACGTGCACCTCGTGTCCGGCGCGCGCGAGCTGCTGCGCACAGGCGAGGCCGGCGGGGCCGGAGCCGACCACGGCGACTTTCTTGCCGGTCTTTTGCGCCGCAACTTCCGGCTTCAGCCAGCCGTTGTCCCAGGCGCGGTCGACGATGGCGCATTCGATCGTCTTGATGGTGACGGGATTGTCGTCGATGTTCAGCGTGCAAGAGGCTTCGCACGGCGCCGGGCAGATGCGGCCGGTGAATTCCGGGAAATTGTTGGTGGAGTGCAGCGTGCGCGAGGCCTCTTCCCAATTGCCCTGATAGACGAGGTCGTTGAAGTCCGGGATCTGGTTGTTGACGGGGCAGCCGGGCGTGCCGGGCGCGACCGAACCGGTGCCGTGACAATAGGGAACGCCGCAATTCATGCAGCGCGCGGCCTGGTTGCGCGTTTCCTTCTCGGATAGCGGGATCACGAACTCCTTGAAGTTCTTCACCCGCTCCGCGACAGGCTCGTACTTGCGGTCGTGCCGCTCGATTTCCAGAAAACCCGTGATCTTGCCCATCGGACCTGATGCCCCTGAAATTTCTTCCTGCCATTCCGGGATGCGCTGAAAGCGCAGGCCCGGAATCTGATATCTGTCGCATCATTCCGGGTTCGCTGCGCGCGCCCCCGGAATGACGCCGGTGAATGTTTACGCCCCGATCGCGATCTTCGGTTCAGCGTCCGCGTTGGCCTTCATTTCCTTCAGCGCGCGGCGATATTCAACCGGCATCACCTTGCGGAATTTCGGCAAGTAAGCCTTCCAGTTCGCGAGAATGTCGGCCGCGCGTTTGGAGCCGGCGAGCTTGGCGTGGCGCGTAATCAGAACGTGCAGGCGCTCGACGTCGGAGTTCAGCAGGTTCTGGAACACATCGACGCGGCCATGCGCCTCGAGGTCGCCGCTGTGATGATAGGTGCCGGCATTGATCATCTCTTCCGACAGCACCGGCTCGAGATCGACCATCGCGAGGTTGCACAGCTTCGGAAAATCGCCGGACTCGTCGAGCACATAGGCGACGCCGCCGGACATGCCGGCCGCGAAGTTGCGCCCGGTCTTGCCCAGCACGACGACGATGCCGCCGGTCATGTATTCGCAGCAATGGTCGCCGGCGCCCTCGACCACGGCGACCGCGCCGGAGTTGCGCACGGCGAAACGCTCGCCGGCGACGCCGCGGAAGTAGCACTCGCCCTCGATCGCACCGTACATCACGGTGTTGCCGACGATGATCGACTCTTCCGGCACAATGCCGGAATTTGCCGGAGGACGCACGATGATGCGTCCGCCGGAGAGACCCTTGCCGACATAGTCGTTGCCTTCACCTTCAAGATCGAAGGTGATGCCGCGCCCGAGCCAGGCTCCGAACGCCTGTCCCGCCGTGCCCTTGAGGTGGACCTCAATGGTGTCGAGCGGCAGGCCGGCATGGCCGTAGATTTTCGCGACAGCGCCCGACAGCATCGCGCCGGCTGAACGGTCGGTGTTGTTGATTGCGGTCTCGATCGTCACCGGCGCGCCGCGGTCGAGCGCCGGCCGCGCCTCCGCGATCAGCTTGCGGTCCAGCACCTTGTCGAGGTGATGGTCCTGCGCTTCGACATGATAGATCTTCTGGCCCGGCGCTTCCTTTTGCCGGTAGAACAGCTTCGAGAAGTCGAGCCCCTTGGCTTTCCAGTGCGTCACCAGCGCGCTCTGGTCGAGCATCTGCACCTGGCCGATCATTTCGTTGAAGGTGCGATAGCCGAGCTGCGCCATGATCTCGCGCACTTCCTCGGCGACGAAGAAGAAGTAGTTGATGACGTGCTCGGGCTGGCCGGTGAAGCGCTTGCGCAGCACCGGATCCTGGGTCGCGACGCCGACCGGGCAGGTGTTGAGATGGCACTTGCGCATCATGATGCAACCGGCAGCGATCAGCGGCGCGGTGGCGAAGCCGAATTCATCGGCCCCAAGAAGCGCGCCGATCACGACATCGCGTCCGGTACGGAAGCCGCCATCGACCTGCACGACGATGCGCGAGCGAAGCCGTTCGCGCACCAGCGTCTGGTGGGTCTCGGCAAGCCCGATCTCCCAAGGCGAGCCCGCGTGCTTGATCGAAGTCAGCGGCGAAGCGCCGGTGCCGCCCTCGAAGCCGGCGATGGTGACGTGATCGGCGCGAGCCTTGGCGACGCCTGCAGCGACCGTGCCGACGCCGATCTCGGAGACGAGCTTCACCGAGACCAGACTCTCCGGATTGACGTTCTTCAGGTCATAGATGAGCTGCGCGAGATCCTCGATCGAATAGATGTCGTGATGCGGCGGCGGCGAGATCAGGCCAACGCCGGGCGTCGAATGGCGCACGCGCGCGATGGTGGCGTCGACCTTGTGGCCCGGCAACTGTCCGCCTTCGCCGGGCTTTGCGCCCTGCGCCATCTTGATCTGCATCATGTCGGAGTTGACAAGATACTCCGTGGTGACGCCGAAGCGGCCGGAGGCGACCTGCTTGATCGCGGAGCGCATGGAATCGCCGTTCGGCATCGGCTTGAAGCGGTCCGCTTCCTCGCCGCCTTCGCCGGTATTGGACCTGCCGCCGATGCGGTTCATCGCGATCGCGAGCGTGGTATGGGCCTCCCGCGAGATCGAACCGAAGCTCATCGCGCCGGTGGCGAAACGCTTGACGATCTCCTTCGCCGGCTCAACCTCGTCGAGGGAGACAGGCTTGCGCTTCTCGTCCTCGGCAGTCTTGAACTTGAACAGGCCGCGCAGCGTCAGCAGATGCTCGGACTGTTCGTTGAGGATCTTTGCAAACGCACGGTAGCGCTCCTGCGAATTGCCGCGTACGGCGTGCTGCAGGTTGGACACCGACTCCGCGGTCCAGGCGTGATCTTCGCCGCGGGTGCGGTAGGCGTATTCGCCGCCGACATCGAGCGCGGTCTTGTAGATCTGCATGTCGCCGAACGCATCCGCATGGCGGCGTACGGTTTCTTCCGCGATTTCCGGGAGGCCAACGCCCTCGATGCGGGTGTTCGTGCCGGCGAAATACTTCGCGACAAATTCGGCCTTCAGCCCGACGGCGTCGAAGATCTGCGCGCCGCAATAGGACTGATAGGTGGAGATGCCCATCTTCGACATCACCTTGAGCAGGCCCTTGCCGATCGACTTGATGTAGCGCTTGACGATTTCCTTGTCGTCGAGGCTGCTGGGCAGGCGGTCCTTCATCGCGATGATGGTCTCGAACGCGAGATAGGGGTTGATCGCCTCGGCGCCGTAGCCTGCGAGGCAGGCGAAGTGATGCACTTCCCGCGGCTCGCCGGATTCGATGACGAGGCCGACCGAGGTGCGCAAGCCGACGCGGATCAGGTGATGATGGACGGCGGCGCAGGCGAGCAGCGAAGGGATCGGAATCCGGTCGGTGCCGGCCATGCGGTCGGACAGGATGATGATGTTGACGCCCTCGCGCACCGCGGCTTCCGCGCGCGCGCAGAGTTCGTCGAGCACCTGCTCAAGGCCGCTCGCGCCGAGGCCAGCGTGGAAGGTGATGTCCAGCGTGCGTGAGACGAAGTGCGATTCCGCGACATCGGAAATCGAGCGGATCTTCTCGAGATCGGCGTCGGTGAGGATCGGCTGATGCACCTCGAGCCGCTTGGTGGAGGCGAGACCTTCGAGATCGAACAGGTTCGGCCGCGGCCCGATGATCGAGACCAGGCTCATCACCAGCTCTTCACGAATGGGATCGATCGGTGGGTTGGTGACCTGCGCGAAATTCTGTTTGAAGTAGGTGAAGAGTTGCTTCGGACGGTTCGACAGCGCCGAGATTGGCGTATCGTTGCCCATCGAGCCTGAGGCCTCTTCGCCGATGGATGCCATCGGCGTCATCAGGATGGTGATGTCTTCCTGCGAATAGCCGAAGGCCTGCTGACGATCCAGCAACGGTAGGTTCGAGCGTGTCGCCTTGGCCTGCGCGTCCGGCAGGTTCTCGACCTGGATCTGGGTGCGACCGAGCCACTCCTGATACGGATGGCTGTTCGCCAGTGTGGCCTTGATCTCGTCGTCCGGGATGAGGCGCCCCTGTTCGAGATCGACCAGCAGCATCTTGCCGGGCTGCAATCGCCACTTGGTGATGATCTGGTCTTCCGGAATCTTGAGCACGCCCATTTCGGACGCCATCACGATGCGGTCGTCGCTGGTGACGAGATAGCGCGCCGGACGCAGGCCGTTGCGGTCGAGCGTGGCGCCGATCTGGCGGCCGTCGGTGAAAGCGATCGCCGCCGGGCCGTCCCATGGCTCCATCAGCGCCGCGTGATACTCGTAAAACGCGCGGCGTTGCTCGTCCATCAAGGGATTGCCGGCCCACGCTTCGGGGATCATCATCATGACCGCATGCGCGAGCGAGTAGCCGCCCTGCACCAGGAATTCGAGACTGTTGTCGAAGCAGGCGGTGTCGGACTGGCCTTCATAGGAGATCGGCCACAGCCGGCTGATATCCTTGCCGTACAGCTCCGAATGCACCGACGCCTGCCGCGCTGCCATCCAGTTGACGTTGCCGCGCAGCGTGTTGATCTCGCCATTGTGCGCGATCATGCGATAGGGATGGGCCAGCGACCATGTCGGGAAGGTGTTGGTGGAGAAACGCTGATGCACCAGCGCCAGCGCCGACTCGAAATCCGGCTCGTGCAGGTCGGGATAGTAGCTGCCTAGCTGGTCGGCGAGAAACATGCCCTTGTAGATCACGGTGCGGCATGACATCGACGCCGGATAATAACCGGAAAGGCCGCGCTCGCGGCGCTGGAAGATCGCCTGCGAGATCGACTTGCGCAGGATATAGAGCCGCCGCTCGAACTCGTCTTCGGTCTTGGCCGCGCCGTTGCGGCCGATGAACACCTGCATGTTGGCGGGTTCGGTCGGCTTCACGGTTTCGCCGAGCGAGGAGTTGTCTGTCGGCACCTCGCGCCAGCCCAGCAGGGTCAGGCCTTCGGCCTTGATCTGGTCAGCGATGATGCGCTGGATAACCTCGCGCCAGGCGGTCTCGCGCGGCATGAACAGCGCGCCGACCGCGTATTCGCCGGGCTTCGGCAGCGTGAAGCCGAGCTCGTTCGCCTTGCGCGCAAAAAAACCGTGCGGGATCTGCACAAGAATGCCCGCACCGTCGCCGGCGCGCGGATCGGCGCCAACTGCGCCGCGATGTTCGAGGTTGCAGAGAATCCTGATCGCGTCGGAGACGATCTGATGGGATTTCTTGCCCTTGATGTTGGCGATGAAGCCGACGCCGCAAGCATCCTTTTCCTGGCTGAGGTCGTAGAGACCTTCCGCCGGCGGGCGCCAAGTATGTTCGTGAGGCGCATGTTCGTGAGGCGTATGTTCGTGCGCGGGTTCAAGCGGTTTCGCGACCGAATCCGCTGTCAGTGATTCCAGCCCGATGTTCTCCCGCTCGAACGATGGCTCGCTCATCTCAGTCCAGTACCCTTTCCCGGCCGGGATCTGACATCCCGAAACGCAATCCGCATCTATGGCGCACCTTGGACGGTCGCGGCACCCCGATCGCCAACCTTGGGGCCACCACTCGCACGTCGCGAGCCGAAGTTTTGAGAATTCAAACCTGGTGCCCAACGCTCTCGGTGGAAAGCCGGTTTGCCATGCCCATAACCGGACATCGGACGCCTGCATTCGCGGCAAAACCCATGCCAGCCAACCGTCAAAATTAAGACAGCCTTGCTGTCCTAACCACGACATTGCCAAATTTTTCTCTATCACACAAGCGCCTGGGAGTCCCTGATTGCATGGAGGTTATGCCCACAACGCTGCGGAGGCGAGTGCCCCGGATTTGAGGCAAACACGCCCTGATGCGGTCCAAGGACCGCCCGATTCAGCCCCGAAATTCCGCCGCGCGGCGAAGCTGCGCTGGAGCGACCAAGAATTCGCTCGGGACAAATGGGGTCACAGGAGCACAATGCGATGAAGCTGTTCGCGGAATGGTTGATCTTGCCGGCTGTTGCGGCGATTGCCGCTACCGGAGCTCAGGCCCAGGTACCGGCACCATACGAGCTCTATCCGCCTGGAATCGCCGTCTCCGGTTCGAGCGGGCCTTATGCGGCGCTGCCGTCTGGACCGGCAGAAGACTACGGCCCGCGGCTGTTGCCGGCGACAGAGGTTTACGCCGTGCTGCGCGAGAGCGGGTTCTCGCCGCTCGGCGTGCCGCAGCAGCGCGGGTTCGTCTATGCCATCGCGGTTATCGCCCCAGACGGCGACGACGGCCGGCTGGTGATCGACGCGCGTGACGGGCATATCCTCCGCTTCATGCCGGCCACATCGAAGCGCGACAACCGCGACGATCTGTCGGCAACATACGGGCCGGTCGGTCTGCCGCCGCGGATTATTGAAGCCCGTGGCGGTCCGCCACGCCCGCCTGCATCGATCCCACGGCGATATGCCAGCCGCTCGCCCTCGTCGGTCCCGATGCCCAGGCTCGCGCCCCATGCGGTCGTGCCGTCGAGGCATGCCGCCGCCAGGCCGAAGCCGGCCGCGGCGCCGGCGCAGCAATCGGCCGCCGTGCAGTCTCAGCCGGCTGATGTGAAGCCTGTCGCTGTCGCGCCCGCACCTGTGGGGGCAGGGCCGTCGGTGTCGATCGAGCCGACCCAGGCGCTGCCGCCGGTGCAGGGGCTCGATTAGTCGCCAATTGATGTCCCCCTTTTAAGGAGCGTCTGGAACCCAGGCGCTCCTTATTTTGTTAAAGTGCGTTGGACGCTCGCTCTGGGAAGCGCTGACCCGGACCTGTTGTGGTCCGGTGGCACATTCGGGGGTGGCGTTATGATGGATGGCGGCGGCGTAATCCCAAGAATCGAAACGATAGCGAAAACCGGCGTCCCTGGCCTTGACGACGTTCTCGGCGGTGGATTGACGCCCGGTTGTCTCTTTCTCCTCGAAGGCAATCCCGGAACGGGGAAAACCACCGTCGCCATCAGGTTCCTGATGGCCGGGGCGGAAGTCGGTGAAGCCGGCCTTTATGTGACTCTGTCGGAAACCGAAGCCGAACTGCGCGCCGGCGCGGACTCCCACGGCTGGCAGCTCGACGACAAGATAACTGTGTTCGAGCTTGTGCCGCCAGAGAGCCTGCTGGATGCCGACCAGCAGCAAAGTCTGCTGTATTCCTCGGATCTGGAGCTCGGTGAAACCACCAAGATGATCTTTGAGGTGTTCGAGCGCATCAAACCGAAACGGATCGTGCTCGACAGCCTCTCCGAAATCCGTCTTCTGGCGCAGAGCTCCTTGCGCTACCGCCGACAACTGCTGGCACTCAAGCACTATTTTGCGCGGCACGGCGCCACGGTGCTGCTGCTCGATGATATGACGTCGGAAAACATAGACAAGACGGTCCACAGCGTGGTCCACGGCGTGATCAATCTCCAGGAGCTGGCGCCGAACTATGGCGCGGAACGCCGGCGAATGCGGGTCATCAAATATCGCGGCAAGGCTTTCCGTGGCGGATATCACGACATGACGCTCAAGACCGGCGGCCTGCAGGTGTTTCCGCGGCTGGTGTCGGCCGAACACCGGACAAAATTCACCCGCAACCAGATGACGAGCGACATTCCGCATCTCGACGCGCTGCTCGGTGGGGGCATCGAGCAGGGATCGAGCACGTTGGTGATAGGTCCCGCCGGCACAGGCAAGAGCCTGTTCGTTTTCCAGTTCATTCAGGCGGCGATCGGCCGCGGCGAGAAGGCAGCGCTGTTTGCGTTCGACGAGGAGCTTGGCCTGTTGTTCGACCGCACGCGCGCCATGGGGTTTGAGTTCGAGAAACTGCGCGATGAAGGCTGGCTCCTGATCGAGCAGGTGGACGCCGCGGAGTTGTCGCCCGGCGAATTCGCGCACCGTGTGCGAAAGCGGGTCGATGAGGCGCAGGTCAAGACAGTCGTGATCGACAGTCTGAACGGATATCAGGCGGCAATGCCGGAGGAAAATGCGCTGATCGTGCATGTCCACGAACTTCTGCAATATCTCAATCGCCAGGGTGCAACCACATTCCTCACCGTTGCACAGCACGGTCTGGTCGGCGACATGAAGAGCCCGGTCGATGTGACCTATCTGGCCGATACGGTGGTGTTGCTCCGTTATTTCGAAGCGCTCGGAAAAGTGCGACGTGCAGTTTCGATCATCAAGAAGCGAACGGGTTTTCACGAGGACACGATACGCGAATTCCGGATCGGCAAAACCGGACTCACCATTGGCGAACCGCTGACCCAGTTCCAAGGCGTGCTCCGCGGCGTGCCGACCTTCGTAGGGGGCGCGATACCGGACCAATTGAACAAGATGAACGATGGCAATCGCTGAGCTTGGTTCGCAGTACGTCGTAATCCACACTCCGCACGGTCGTGATGCGGAGATTGCGGCTGGTCTGCTGAAAGAGGTGGGGATCTCGGCGGTTAAAGCGCTAGACCTCAACCAGTTCGAGAACTCGTTGAGCAACGATACATGGTTCGCTTTGCTGACGGACGAGACTCTCCGTTCTAGCGATATGCGGGGCATCGCGGACTGGATCGCCAACCAGCCCGCCTGGTCTGACCTGCCTTTTATCGTTCTCACCCAACGCGGTGGCGGACCGGAACGAAATCCGGCCGCGGCGCGCCTGTCGGAAATGCTGCACAACGTGACCTTCCTGGAACGGCCGTTCCATCCCACGACTTTTGTCAGCGTCGCCCGCACCGCGCTTAATGGGCGCCGACGCCAGTTCGATGCCCGAGCGCTGATCGCCGATCTCAACGAAGGTGAAGAACGCATGCGCCGCGCCAATGAGACGCTGGAAGCGCGCGTCGCTGAACGCACGGCCGAACTCGAACGCGCACACGCCATTGTGCTCGACGAGATCGCGCAGCGCGAGAAAGCCGAGACGCTTTTGCGTCAAGCTCAGAAGATGGAGATGATCGGCCAGCTAACGGGCGGCGTGGCACACGACTTCAACAATCTCCTGATGGCAGTGATCGGCAATCTCGACCTTCTACGCCGCTACGCGCCTGAAGACGGGAAGACCCGGCGTCTCATTGACGGCGCGATGCAAGGCGCACAGCGCGGCGCAACGCTGACCCAGCGTTTGTTGGCGTTCGCGCGGCGGCAGGAGTTGACGGTGGAAGCGCGTAGTCTGTCCGATCTGATGCAAGGTATGACCAACCTTATCGAGCGGTCCACTGGCCCCGAGATCGAGCTGAAGTTCGACATCCCAGAACAACTGCCGCTCGTCATGGTCGACACCAATCAGATCGAGCTTGCTGTGCTGAACCTCGTGGTTAATGCTCGCGATGCGATGCCGAACGGCGGAACGTTGAGCATCTCCACGACGCTGGTTCACGTCGATGCCGACGACGATGACGATCTCGTTCCCGGAACTTATATCCGGCTGTCGGTACGCGATACCGGGCAGGGAATGGACGCCGAAACGCTCAGCAAGGCGACCGACCCGTTTTTCTCCACCAAGGAGCTTGGCAAGGGCACCGGCCTCGGTCTGTCGATGATCGACGGACTTGCGAAGCAATTGAAGGGGGCTTTGCGGCTGTCGAGTGAAGTCGGCGTTGGCACGCAGGCCGACCTATGGTTGCCGGCGGACATGAGCCATCAATTCCAGTCGCCGTCAGCGCAGACCGAACAGGCTACACTGCCCGCGACGGTGCAGATCAAGATCCTGGTCGTCGACGACGACATGCTTATCGCGATGAGCACGGTCGACATGCTGGAAGATCTCGGTCACGAAGTCGTCGAGGTCAATTCCGGGGCCGGCGCACTGCAATTGCTCGAAGACGGTCAGATATTCGATCTGATGATCACGGATTACGCGATGCCTCGGATGACAGGTGCGCAACTCGCATGTGCAGCGCGGGCGCTGCGTCCCGACCTGCCGATTCTGCTGGCAACGGGTTATGCCGAACTTCCGTCGCAGCCCGAGATCGATTTGCCGCGACTCGCCAAGCCTTATCAGCAGGCCGAACTCGCAACCGAAATCGCAAAAGTCCTCGCTCGAGGTCCGGTGTGAATGGGGGATATTGCCAGAACCAAAAGCGCCCCGGAAACACCGGAGCGCTTTCGCATTTAAACGTCGAAAGAGGCCTGGGTCAGGCGGCCGCCTTCTCGACCACCGGTGCGGATGGCGCACTGGTCGCGATAGGAATGCTGCGGGGCTTCTTGGCCTCGGGAATCTCGCGGACGAGATCGACGTGGAGCAGGCCGTGCTCGAGCGAGGCGTTCTTCACTTGCACGAAGTCGGCGAGCTGGAACGCACGTTCAAAGGCGCGCGCCGCGATGCCGCGATACAGTACCTCGGATTTGTCCTTGCCGTTTTCGTTGGCGACCTTCTCGCCCTTGATCGTCAGCGTGTTTTCCTTCGCGACGATGGAGAGTTCATTCTCAGCGAATCCGGAGACGGCGACGGAAATACGGTACTCGTTCTCGCCGGTGCGCTCGATGTTGTAGGGCGGGTAGCCCGGCGCATCGCCATTGGCCTGGTCGAGCAGGTTGAAGAAGCGGTCGAAGCCGACGGTGGAACGATAAAACGGGGTGAGGTCGAAAGTGCGCATAGGTCAGTCCTCCATTGAGCGACATTGAATGGACCCGCCCGCCAATCGGGCCGGGCTTTCGTCTGTGTGCAGCCTGATGATCCGGTTCCGGAGCACTGGTAGCGGCCTGCACGGAAGTGATATGGGAGGGCTCCAAACGCGTTCAAGAGGCGGGACGCGCCTGCTCCTGTCCTCTTGTTTTTAGGGCTTTTCCTCCAGTCGGTCCGGTCATGAGGCTTGTTTCGATCCCCGCAAATCCGATTCCGGAAGATTGCGTCAGCGGCACCGTCAGGACCTCCGACGGGGTCGATCTGCGCTTTGCGCGCTGGGCGCCGCCGCCGGGACGAAAGGGAACGGTCTGCGTGTTTACCGGGCGCGGCGAGCAGATCGAAAAATACTTCGAGACTGTGTGCGACCTGCGAGATCGCGGTTTTGCGGTGGCGATGATCGATTGGCGGGGGCAGGGCCACTCAGCGCGGCAGTCGTCCGATCCCCGCAAGGGCTACGTGCGCCGTTTCTCCGACTATGAGATCGACGTTCAGTCGTTCATGGAGCAGGTGGTGCTGCCGGATTGCCCGCCGCCGTACTTTGCCCTGGCGCATTCGATGGGTGGGGCGGTGCTTCTGCGGGCGGCGCACGCCGGCAAGCGCTGGTTTGATCGCATCGTGCTGTCGGCGCCGATGATCGATCTGCCGGGGCATCCCACCTCGTTTCCGGCGCGTGCGTTGCTGCGCGCGATGCGGCTGTTCGGGCAAGGCGGCCGCTACGTTCCCGGCGGCAGCGACCAGCTCACGGGCGTCGCCGTTTTCACCGACAATCCCCTCACCAGCGACCCTGTCCGGTTCGCCCGCAATGTCGCGATCCTCGAGGAGGCCCCTACGCTGGGAATCGGCTCGCCGACCGTGGCGTGGGCTGACACTGCCTTCCGGGCGATGCACGATTTTCGCGCGGTGAATTACCCGCCGAAGATTCGCCAGCCGCTGCTGCTGATCGCGGCCGGCGACGACACCATCGTCTCCACTCCAGCGATCGAGGAGTTCGCCTATCATCTGCGCAGCGGCTCACACCTCGTCATCGCCGGATCGAAGCACGAAATCCTGCAGGAACGGGATCGCTACCGCACCCAGTTCTGGGCGGCGTTCGACGCCTTCGTGCCGGGGACGCCGCTGTTCTAGCGATCACGCTCCGTCATTACTGGGCATAGCCGTTCGAAGAACGGCGTCACTTGCGCTCGCCTATTCGCGGCAATCCATCTTGCAAAAGGATTTTGTGAAGGCAGATGGATGCCCGGATCAAGTCCGAGGCGTGACGGGGTTGCGTAATCCGCCGGGTTTAGCGATTGAGCAGTTTCAGCGCGGCCTCGTGCACGCGCGGATCGCCGGCGGCCACGACGCGGCCTCCGCCCTGCGCGGGCTCGCCCTCCCATGTAGTAATCACGCCACCCGCTCCGGTGATGATCGGGATCAATGCGGCGATGTCATAGGGTTTCAGTTCCGTCTCGATGACGAGATCGAGATGACCCGCGGCCAGCATGCAGTAGGAATAACAGTCGCCGCCATAGCGCGTTAGCCGTACCTCCGCCTCGACCTTGCCGAAAGCTGCGCGGTCATCAGGATTCATCAATAACGGGCTGGTCGTGAACGATGTTGCCTCGTTCAGCGACGCGCAGCGCCGCACCGCGAGCTTGCGCCCGCTCGATAGGCCGCGATAGCTCGCGGAGCGGTTGTCGCCGCTGAACCGCTCGCCGATATAGGGTTGATGCATCATGCCGTATACCGGCATGCCGCGATGAAGCAATGCGATCAGCGTTCCCCAGGTCGGAAAGCCGGCGATAAAGGATTTTGTGCCGTCGATCGGATCCAGCATCCAGACGTATTCGGCGTCTTCGTTCTGGTTGCCGAATTCCTCGCCGACGATGCCGTGTTGCGGAAAGCTTGCCTTGATCATCCGCCGCATGACCGCCTCGGCTGCCCGGTCCGCTTCCGTGACCGGATCGAAGCCGCGGGTGCCGCATTTGTTTTCGACGTCGAGAAGGGACGTTCTGAAAAACGGCAGGATGGTTTCGCCCGAGGCCGTCGCGAGACGGTCTATGAAGGCGGTAAAATCGATCACCGTCACGTCTTTACCTCATCGGGCGACGTTCGCGCGCCGCGCCCCAAACTGAGCGCCTCCTATACATGTCCGGACCGGAGGCCGCATCGTCTGGAATCCATCGCGGAGCTGTTATCCCGCGCTCGAATCATTTCGTCCGTGCGAATGCAGAACGTGACTCCATTCGCGATCACCAGACGGAAATGGTGGCCTTTAACATTGCGGCCGGACTGCGGCGATCATGCCGGGTGTTGATCTTAAATTATTGGTATCATTGAATAAACGTCTTGTGCGCGATGACGCTCGAAGAAATGAGAATATACATAATTACAGGGGAAAATGGTTTGAAATCCCTTGCTTTTTGTGCAGCGCGGCCGCATATTGTTGCGGTGCGGTAGCCCTCGCGCTATCGCTGCCCTCCTTGGGCGTTTCCTCCCTAGACTTGGGCCGCTTGGTTTGACGAGCGGCCCTTTTTCTTTTTTGCAGGGGCCGATATCCTCGCACTATGAACTTCAGAATCGAAACACTTGCAACCTCGCGATGAGTAAATGCGTGTCGGATTCAGAGGTTCGCTTGTCGCAATTTGCGCCGACGTCTATTCGGCAGCAGATCGGAACGTCCCGAGATCGCCGAGCGGAATCGCGGCAAGCGCGTCGGCAAGCGTCATGAAATCCGCTGCAACCTGCCGGAAGCGCGGGCCGCGCTCGCGCCGCCGTTCGTCCATGTAGACCGCGCGGTTGAGTTCGAACTGAACCGCGTGCAGTCCACTGGCCGGATTGCCGTAATGTTCAGTGATAAATCCGCCGGCGTAGGGTTTGTTACGTGCGACCGAATAGCCGAGGCCGCTCATCACATCCTCGATGACGTTGGGAAGCAGCGGGGCGCAACTGGTGTCATAGCGATCGCCGATCACGATATCCGGTCGTCTCGGTTCGTCGTGCGAGATGCCGGTCGACGGCATCGAGTGGCAATCCACGACGATGGCTGTTCCGAACGTCTGATGCGCCTTGTGGATCAGCCGGCGCAGCGCGCGATGATAGGGTTTGTAGAGCAGCTCGATCCGGCCGAGCGCGTCGTCCACGCTGAGACGCTCGCGATAGATCTCCTGGCCGTCGCCGACTACGCGCGGAATGGTGCCGAGACCGCCAGCGACGCGCATCGATCGCGTATTGGCAAAGCTCGGCAAACGCCCGGTGAACATGCGAGGATCGAGTTCGTAAGGTTCACGGTTTACATCGACGTAGGAGCGGGGAAAGTTGACCCGAACCACCGGAAAGCCGGCGTCGGCCAAACCGTCGATCAGTTCATCCATGAATGAATCTTCGGACCGGCGCAGGCTAGCCAGATCGATCCGCGACGCGGCCAGGAATTGTTCCGGATAGACCGAGCCTGAGTGCGGAGAATTGAAGATGATGGGAGACCGCCATGTCGCCGGCTCTGCGATCTCGAAAGGGGGCGGCTGGTCGCCGTCAAACTGGGTCATCGCCGGGCGTCATCCTGAAATAGCGCAGCCGCCTGTCGAATGTCGTCTGGACAGGCGCTTTTTGAACCTGCATTGTCGGTAATCGCAGCCGTTCTGCCAAGCCAAAGTTCGCCTTCACCCCAAATTTACCATCATCAGGCTTAGTAGCGCGACTGCTCCTCCAAGTCGGGCCCGATACCACCGCCATGCACAAAATCCTCCTCGCCGAAGACGACAACGACATGCGCCGATTTCTGGTGAAGGCGCTGGAAAACGCCGGTTTCAAGGTATCATCCTATGACAATGGCCTGTCAGCCTATCAGAGGCTGCGCGAGGAGCCATTTGAAATGCTTCTCACGGATATCGTGATGCCGGAAATGGACGGGATCGAATTGGCGCGTCGCGCGTCAGAGCTCGATCCCGATATCAAGATCATGTTCATCACCGGCTTCGCGGCTGTCGCGCTGAATTCCGATTCCGAGGCGCCCAAGAATGCCAAGGTGCTCTCCAAACCCGTGCATCTGCGCGAATTGGTCAGCGAAGTGAACAAGATGCTGGCGGCTTGATTCAAATGCCCGCTCGTCCTTGCCTGTCCGCGCCGGAGCCGATATAGGGACGCATCCCGGCACCAGTGGACTTTAGGGCGCGTAGCTCAGCGGGAGAGCACCTCGTTGACATCGAGGGGGTCACAGGTTCGATCCCTGTCGCGCCCACCACCCAGTCTGTTATTTTTCACATTTCCAGAGACTGACGAAAAAGGCCCGCTATTGGCGGGCTTTTCCGCATTTTGATCTGCGGAGGCGCGGTCTCCGTGACCCGTCTGGGCTGGTTTTGGGGCTCTGTCTCTGCCGCGCAATTTCCCGTTCCTGGGAATCAGGCCGATAAAATAAGGCGCGGTCACCGGTTGGCAGAATCGGGAGCGCCGGTCGGTGCCAAGCCGAGGCGACTCATCTGCTGAGGCCATTCAGCCGGCGCATCGCGGAGGGCAGCGACACCGATGCCGCGCGGGAATCGTCCTTCAACGGCTGCTGTCACAAGGGCCGGTGAAAGGAAGGCAAGCGAGATCGTCATATTGATATGTCGCGTGCTGCAATGTTGGCGGGCGGCAAGGCTTTCGATTGTCTCGCGGCCGTCGACGATCTCCTGAAGCCAAAGCCGGCCGCGGCCGATCGATCGGATGAGAGCCGACCGGCGTTCGGCCTTCATGGGCCGAGCGCGATGCTCTGGCGTATTCGCCGGCAGCAGAATCTCTCGGGCGGGCCTTGATGGCTTCTTCCAGGGCACGACGACGATGCGTGAGGTGACAGCGCGGTGTTCAGCTGGATCCGGATCGTGGTTGCTCTGGATCCGTTGGATATCGTTTTCGTCAGACCTCAGATGAATCGCCAACTGGTTCTTGCGAACCTCAATTCGGGCGATAGACCGCTCAATCGTTTCTCGAGATAACGTATCGGTCGAAAGCGGATCATCTTTGCTGGTGTTGGCAATGATCGCCTTGGAGATCGTGGCTTCGATCTCTGACGCAGGCACACGATTAACAGAGCCAACAGGCTTATCCGTTTGACCCCGGATACAGGGTGCAGAGACGTAATAGCGATGTCGAACGCGGTTTCTACTGGCATAGGTCAAGATCATCCGATGGCCCGCGTCATCAAACAGCAGCCCGGCAAGGAGGGCACGGGTTCGGATACGTGTCGTCGTGCGATGTGACCACTGTTCGGTCAGCCTTTGCTGAACAGCCTCAAACAGTGCGCGGTCGAGCAGGGCGGGTTGCGACCCTGGGAGGATCTCGCCCTTGAACTTGACTTCGCCCCGATAAAAACGGTTCCGCAGCATGTAAAACAACGGCCCCTGCGTGAACGGAACACCCCCTCGCGTGCCGCCTGACGCCAACTGCCGAATCTTGGATTTAAAGCCTCGCTCCTTCAGCTCCTTAACGAGGCGGTTGACGCTGCCGAGTTCCAGATAGCGCTGGAAAATCAGCCGAACGATCGTGGCCTCTTCCTCGTGAATGTGAAGCTGACCATCCTTGAGGACGTAGCCGAGCGGAACCATGCCGCCGACCCACAGCCCCTTGCGTTTAGAGGCAGCAATTTTGTCACGGATGCGCTCGGAGGTGACCTCACGCTCGAACTGCGCAAAGGAAAGAAGGACGTTTAGTGTCAGGCGCCCCATCGAAGTGGTGGTGTTGAATTGCTGCGTGACAGAAACAAACGAGACGCCATGGGCATCAAATAGCTCGACCAGCTTGGCGAAGTCGGCCAGAGAGCGGGTGAGCCGGTCCACCTTATAGACGACGATGATATGGATCCGGTGTGCCACGACATCTGCAAGTAAGCGCTGTAGGGCAGGGCGATCAGTCGATCCACCCGAAAAGCCGCCGTCATCGTATCGCGCCTTGACCAGCGTCCAACCCGCATGCGCCTGACTTCGGATGTAGGCTTGGGACGCGTCATACTGGGCATCCAGCGAGTTGAACTCCTGATCAAGGCCGGAGTCGGTGGACACCCGCGTATAGATCGCGCTCCGGACGACCCGGTTGTCCGCCGGCTTCATGTTCGGACCCCCTTGCCGTTTCCGGCGCGCAGACCAAAGAAGCGAGGCCCATTCCAATTCGTGCCGGTGATAGCGAATGCAATCCCGGACAGGCTGTCGAACGTCTTCCCCTCGAAAGCGAAGCCGCCTTCGACGACCATCACCCGATGAAGTTGGCCGTTCCATTCCCGGGTTAAAACAGTGCCGAGCACCATAGCTTGCTTGCGCTGATCCTGGGCCGCTACGAGCGGCAAGATTTCGTCCAAAGATTGTACGGTAGCCGCACGCTTCAGAAGTTGAACCGTCGTAGCATCGAGATCCCCAAGCGCATCTGCCTGGATGCGATAGGCGAGAATGCTGAACAGCAGATGCTTGGGCAGGTGCTCTGGGGCTGGGCGCCCCACAACACTCTGCCAGCGGGACCCTAGGCCAATCAGGTTGAGACTGCGCAGATGCGCAATCTCATCGTCCATCGACAAGCTCATCAGCCTTCGACTGACGGGCTTTCGTGATCCTGACC
Organism: Nitrobacter sp. JJSN; assembly: GCF_051912485.1. Lineage (GTDB taxonomy): Bacteria > Pseudomonadota > Alphaproteobacteria > Rhizobiales > Xanthobacteraceae > Nitrobacter. The sequence continues at coordinate 352,143 of NZ_CP196822.1, forward strand.
TTCGTACCATGACATCAGGCCGCGGCCCTGTCAGACTTCAATCCGGTAGACGTGGCGTTGCCAGTTACTTTGTAGATCCGACCGGCTTCAGCAGCTTCCGATATCAACGTCAGCTTGAGCTTCTTCCGTATGATGCCAGCAAAGAAGCCGCGTACCGAATGCTGCTGCCAATCCGTGGCCTTCATGATGTCGTCGATCGTTGTACCCTCAGGCTTCATCAGCATCTCGATGACCCGAGCTTGCTTGCTGCCGGCGCGATGCACCGGCCGATCCAACGATCGAGCTGATGCAGAACTACTCTTGTTGACGGGTGCAACCTTGGCGGTCTTGGTCGACACACGGCGCGCTGACTTTGCGCGCCTGGGTGCTATCGCGGATCGAGGTGCAGTTTTGCGGGGCTGTGTTTTCGCCATGTGACGTCTCCGGTTGGTGCAGCATCATCGCTGCCACCACCGAAGCCCCGTCACGGTAAACACACCGGCGGGGCAGGCTATTCGGTGGACGAAGGAGGCACTCAACGCGCCGACAGTAACGCTCCAATCGCCCAGCAATGCCAGTGGTTTCTGAGCAATCTTGTTGCTCAACAGAGCGCGAGCCCGAGTGCGGTTTGCACCACTATGATGTCAAGAAATTCGACTAGCTCTGTCGAAAACGATCAGAATTTGTCTTCCCGAAGTTGCGGGAGAGGTGTCTCGATTTCCCATTTTTGAGACGCTTTGCGCTGCTGGTCGTCGACGATCGGCGACCTGTGCGAGGACTGCTTGGCTCGACGCGAATTCCGGTATCATGCCGCCGCTCGACGGATAAACTGATCCCGCTGTGGTCAACCGGCAACCTTGCGAATGCCACCAACTATACGAGCATGATTGAAATGTTTGCTCCGTGGTGTACTTCTAGGTAGAACATCGGTTATTGCGCCACCCGTCCAATCAATTTGTCTCTAAAATCCCAATTATACGCCTATGCCATTAGCGGCTGAATCGCTTCCGCAATGATCACGAAATCCGGCAACGGCCCGCAGATTCTCGGCAACCGCTACGTCCTATCAAACACGAGTCGTCAGGGCGCGCAGGCAATCGTCACGCAGGCCTATGACCCATCGGAAAGCAAAACCGTTGCGATCAAGCGCATGCGGTTTGGCCCTGAGGACGAGCGGGCGCGAGAAGGTTTCCAGCGCGAGGTCCAGATGCTGCAGGATCTCCGCCATCCCAACATTGTCGAGATGATCGATGTCGACCGCGACGTCGGCGGGAATTGGTACATTGTACTCGAGTGGTTGCCGGACAACCTGGAGACCGTCATCCAGCGGGACGGGCCCTGCTCGTGGGACGACTTCTGGCAGCGTTGCGGCGGCCAGATCCTCGACGCCGTCGTCTACGGTCAGAAAAGGCAGATCGCGCACCGCGACATCAAGCCGAAGAACATTCTGGTGTCGACAGACGGGGTGCCGAAGCTCGCCGACTACGGAATCGCGAAGCTCCTGGACCAGGCGGGCAATTGGGCGCCCGTCAAAGGACTCACGTTCAGGTTCGACTACACCAAAGGCTACACACCGGCGGAACCGGATTCCGCCGAGCATGCACTGACCAGGGACTGCTACGCTTTCGCGGCGGTCGCGCTGTCGTGCCTGACGGGCCGGATCTTCGACCGAGAGGAAGATCCAATGGTCGCCTTGCAGGAGGCCGTTCTACCCGGAAACATCCGCGCTATCTTCGAGCGCTGCCTGAACAAGGCCGCTTCGAAACGTCCCGCATTGGCGTCCGTACTTCTCAGCGAGATCGAGAGGGCGGAGGAAGAGACCAGACGCGCATCCGCCGACGTGTCGGTCTGTCATCTTTCCCTGTCGAACGCCGTCCTGGGGAGGATCTGCTCCCGGATGGAGATTCGGGACCGAAAGGAGGCGGAGCGGTTCGTACGGGATGAACTCGACGAGGTCGCAGGGATCATGCCTGCCGACGCGGCAGCGACCGGCGCTGAGAAAGCCGACGTGGATCTGGTCGGCGCGACCTGGCGGTTTAGATGCCGTTTCAGCGGGCGCCACAACGAGGTGCTCGAGCTGGTACACGTCCTCGAAGTGGACGCCTCACTCGCCACGAGCCTCAGGGACCGCTGTCTGACAAGGCTGATGTCGTTTACCTTCAATCGGGCGAGCGATCCAGAAACGGCGGGACAGCAACTCGCGCTGCTACTCGCCGAGGCGGCCGAGCTTCAACGGCAGTTGGCCGAGGAACGCGAGGCTAGGTCCGGCCAACGGATATTCCGGGTGTGGCGGGGCTACCTGCGGGACCGAGCTGACCTCGAGGCAAAGCGTACGAGCGCCATCAAATACGTCGATCGGAGCATCGCCGAGGATCTCGTGGCGCTGACGACTGATATCGCGCAAAGCGAAGAACTAGTCGGACAGGAGCGCGTTATCACGCTTCCTTCCGGCGGGCGGGTGACCTGCATCGTCGCCGGCATCGCCTTCAACAGGATCATGCTCAACGTGACGTTCGGAGATGCGAGCCGGCTACCGAGGCGCGGAGAGCTCGCGATTAACACGCTCGCCGCTCAACGCGCCCTCGACCATCAGACCGCTGCTCTCAACACCGTTTTCTACGATAGGGCCGTGAGCGCCGAGCTCAAGAGCATCATCCTCAATCCGCGCACGGCGGAACCGGTCGTAGAAGTGGACGACGTGGTTCCGACGAGCGCGGATTTCGACGAGGAAAAGAGGGAGATCCTGGCCAAGGCGTTGGGCGTGCAGGACATCCTCGCAATCGAGGGACCGCCAGGCACGGGCAAGACCAAGCTGATCGCGGAAATCGTCGTCCAGTGGCTGAAGCGCAATCCGCGACACAGAATCCTGTTGTCTTCGCAGACCCACATTGCCCTGGACAATGTCCTTGAGCGGATCGCGGAGACGGGGCTCTCGCTCGAGATGATACGCATCGGGCGAAGCGATGAAACGCGCATCTCGGAACTCGGGCACAAACTCCTGCTGGAGCGGAGGGTCGAAGCCTGGATCAAGGACGTGCGCAAGGTCGCCGAGGCGGATATGCAAAGGTGGGCGGCCGAGAAGAAGGTCGATCGCCAGGCCGTGGCTGTCGGCATGAAGGTCGAGCGTCTCCTGCAGGTGCTCGCGATCCAAAAGGGCCTTCGCGACACCATCGACAGGCAGGAAGCCGACCGGGCTAGCGTTGAGAAGGCGGGCGTCGATTCCGCGGGCGGTCCCGCCGATCAGGACGAGGTCGAGGAGGAGACGACGCAGATCGACAGCGAGATCGGGGTCACCAAGCAGGCGCTCAAGCGGGCGGTGGGCGAGGAAAAGGACCTGCGCGCCGAGTTGCAGAAGATGGGCGATTATGCTGCAGCCCTCGCGCAATCGAAAGACCCGGACGAACTCGGGGAATGGGCCGCCCATTTCCTGGCCGATACGCCTATGATCACGGCATGCCGGGATCGCCTGAAGCTGCTTGAGGACTGGTTTTTGCGGGTCGGACGATCCTCGGATTTCAACGCCGCGATGCTATCGTCTGCGCAGATCATCGCCGGTACCTGCGTCGGCATCGCCGGTGTTCGGGGCATGGAGGAGGTCGCCTACGACCTCTGTATCGTTGACGAGGCGTCTAAGGCGACCGCGACCGAAATTCTGATCCCGCTGTCCCGCAGCAAGCGGTCCATCATCGTCGGCGACCCCGAGCAGCTTCCTCCCTTCTTCGAGCAATTGGGCGACGACCTACTGGAGGAGTTCGAGGCCGAGGAGGTCAAGGCGACACTCCTTGACAGACTACTTGATGATGATGCCGGTCTTCCTGCGGGATGCCGTGCCGACCTCAAGAGCCAGTACCGGATGATTGAGCCGATCGGCGATCTTGTCAGTACTTGTTTCTACAAGCGGAAACTGAAAAGCCCGGTGAAATCGCATGGACTGAAGCTGTCCTTGGCCTTCCCCAAGCCCGTGACCTGGTATTCGACCCAGAACTTGCCCGGCCGGTTCGAGGAGGCTGAAGGGTTAACCTTCAAGAACCCCACCGAAGTCGCGCAGATCCGCAAGATCTTGCTGCGCCTCGAGTTCGTCGCAAAGGCTCAAGAAGAGCGCATTTCGGTCGCGGTCCTGTCGGGCTACACGGCGCAGGTGAGGCTTCTCGGCGAAATGATCCAGCGTGGCGTCGCCGAATGGCCGTCTCTCGACATCTCCTGCTCCAGCGTCGATGCGTTTCAAGGGCGGCAAGCCGATGTCTGCATCTACTCGGTCGTCAGGTCGAACGGTCAGAAGGATCTCGGTTTCTTGCGCGAACGTCCTCGGCTGAACGTCGCCCTGTCGAGGGGTAAGAGCGGTCTCGTGATCGTGGGAGACAACTTCTTCTGCCGAAACGTCCGCGGCAAAAACCCGTTCAGGGCGGTGATCGACTACATCGACAACAACGATCGAACCTGCAAGGCGGAGGAGCTTCAGTGACGCCCGAGCTCGCTGCGAGGAAATATCAGTTCCGCGAGGGCTTCCACCTCGTTGACTACGGGGAAGTCGGATTGCCAATCTTCCGCCTTACGCTTGAGGCCATCACGATGGCGCCGCGGTTCATGCCTACCATCCAGGAATTCGCCATGCGCTGCCTGGCCCTCGGGGAGACGCACGAGGCGGACGTCGCCAACATGCTCGGACTAAAGCTCGACGTTGTCGTCGGCGCTATGAACGTGCTCATCGCGGACGGTTACGTCACGAGGGAGCCGAATAGCGATGGCGCTGACCTCTTCTATCTCACGAAGGCCGGCGAATTGCGTCTCTTATCCGACCGCCTAGAGATTCCGCAAGAGGAGATGATAGTCGTCGATTATGATGGAATCCGCCGAATTCCCTTACGCTTGACGGGTGAGAGCGTTGTGCGCCCCGCCCTGCTTCAAGGAACCGGCGCCGTCCAGATCCGGCCCTATCCGGCGGAGCCGCCGGGGGTCAATGACTTGGTCATTCCGGACATCTCGAAAGTCGTTCGTCGACAGCGGAGCGAAGATTTCCAGCGTACCGTGCTTTCGCTGAAACGCGTGGTCAGGCGAAACAACCTATTCCGGGAGGGGGTTGCCCTCGTCTACGCCGCCGACAAGTCCGACGAGGTCCAGGTGGCGTTCGTCATCGACGACAAACTGTCCGACGCGTATGAACTCGCCTTCGCGCAGCACGGTGGTCCGCGGAAGATGGGTTTCGTGCGGGCGATCTCGGATACCGACTTGAGCAAAAAACTCGAAAAGATGGTCGGCCGCCCCATGTACAGGAGCATGCCGCATCCCGACGCAATAAGGGCGGCGCGCAAATTGGAGGTTGATAGTCTGGTGGAGGTGGATACGCTCAGAAGAGCTGCGGCCGGCTTGCCTCCGCATGGCTCAGATCCCGTCGCCGCGGCCTTGGTGGTGGCCGAAGAACGTCTGGAGGTCGCAAGGCACGAGATAGACGCCTTCGAGGTTCGTCCCCTCGCGTGCTTCGAACAGAATGAGCTTCTCGATGCGGCCTTGAAGTCGGCCCGCAAGTCGTTGGTCATCACCAGTGCCGGAATACAGCCGTCCATCGTCAACGCGGCCAGACTACGCGAAATTGATCTGTTGATTGGAGAAGGCGTCCAAATTGAGATCGAGTCCTATCTCGTTCCACAGACTGAACCGCGCAAAGGTGGTCGATACGATCCCCTGTCGGAATTGACCCGCCGCACAGCTAAAAGCGGACTGTCGATCCGGAAAGGCCAGACCCAAGACTTCTTTTTCCTGGTCCAGGACGATGAACTGGCGGTCATCTCGACGCGTCCGTTCCTCGGCGAAGTCTCGCGGCGGATGGGTTTCATGCGAGTCCAAGGTCTCGTGACCCGCAAGCCAGCGTTCGTCGAAGAGATCAGGAGCATCGTGCTCGGCAGCAGCAGCGCGGTGGGACGACATGGCAACTGACCGTCGGGTGTGGATCGCTACTCACGTCGGCCGCGTAAGAAGCGCGAACGAAGACCTCTACCTCGTTGGAGATCGGATCGGTTGCGATCCGATCGACGCCTGGTCTGGAACGCTTGCAGGCGGTCGCGGCTGGGCCGTGATCGCCGATGGCATGGGCGGGCACGAAGGTGGAAAGGTAGCCAGTCGCGTCGTCGTCGAAGCTGTCGCAGGGGCGATCGATCGCGCACACGACGAGGCAAGTGTTACGTCGATGATCGACGATGCCAACCGCAGGCTGTTCGAGGAAATGTATTCCGGAGCGGGCAGACCCGGGATGGGCACGACAATTGTCGGAGCTCTCTTCTTCGATCGCGAAGCGCTTGTATTCAACGTCGGCGACAGTCGCGCTTACGAGATCCGACGGAGCCGATTGCTCCAGTTGAGCAGGGACGATACGTTGGACGCCGATCGAAGTCGAAGAGGCGGCCGCAGCCACGCGCTTACTCAATCGCTAGGCGGCACGACGAAACCGCTTGCCTTGCGCCCCCACATCCGGCGCCTTCCGCTTGAGGATCATGTCGGCATAATGCTCTGCTCGGACGGTCTCAGCGACATGGTCCAAGAAGACGAAATGAGTCGTCTCCTCTCCCAAAGCTCGGGCGAGCCTGCTGAGAGCCTTGTCGCAGCTGCGCTCGAAGCCGGCGGAAAGGACAACGTGACTGTGATCGTCATCGGCTCAAGGACGTAACGGATTTGGAAAAGCGCGGCAGTCGTGATCAATTAGCTCGTTCTCGTCCTCGACTCCCAAGACCAGCCATGGCAGAGGCCGTCAAAGGTGCGCCATGACAACGATTTTGTTTGAGGAAAGATTGCTGCCCTGGGTGACTGCAAATGAATACGATCAGCAATCGAGAAAGCTAGTTCGGGTAATCTGCTGATGAAGCCAATTGATACGACACATAGACAGGAAAAGGGTGCTCCGACGCAAAGGCATGCTTCGTATGATTTCGTTGAGCTGAACCGGACATTCCACGAGCTCTCGAAATACGCGAGGGAGAGCGATGAATTCGATCTTTCCGAGGCGTTTCACGTAGGCACCGCGCTGACGTGGACGGACCTGCTCAAGAACTACCGAACCGTCATTTTATCCGAAGCGGGCTCGGGCAAAACCGAAGAAATTCGTGCGACAGCCAGGAAACTGTGCTCTGAGGGCAAGGCGGCATTTTTTCTTCGACTCGAACACATCGCAAATGACTTCGATGTCGCTTTTGAAGTCGGTTCACTGGACGAATTCGACGCCTGGCTGGCCTCCAACGGCGAAGCTTGGCTGCTTCTCGATTCAGTCGATGAAGCGCGCCTGCGCGATCCACGAGATTTCGATCTCGCCGTGCGGAAGCTGGGCAGCCGTGTGAAGTTGGCCACACAACGGGTCCATATCATCTTGACTGGTCGGGCACATGCCTGGCGTCCAAAAAGCGATCCCGAGCTTTGTGAGCGGTGGCTCCCGTTCGGGGCAGCGCAGATCAATGTTTACAAAAACGAACCCTCCGACACGGCTGTGCCAGAGGACGACGAAGAAGCCATCGGAAACACGGAAACGCACCGCCAGGAGAATGAGCCCGTATTTAGGATCGTGGCGCTTGATGACCTGAAGAAGGGGCAGATCGAGGCGTTTTCTGCCGCCAAAGGTATCGCAGAGACAAAGCCTTTCATCGACGCTATCGAGCGCGCGGATGCTTGGTCCTTTACGTCGCGCCCGCAGGACTTGCAGGAGCTGGTCGATTTCTGGCTGGACCAAAACCGTATCGGAACGCGCCTGGAAATCATGCATAACAGTATCGAGCGACGGCTGACAGAGTTCTCAGAAAATCGTGCTGAACTCAAGCCTTTGTCATCCAACCGCGCGCGAGAAGGTGTCCGGCTTTTGGCAGCCGCGACGACGTTAGGGCGCGACCAAACCATCCAGATTCAAGACGGGACGGACAATAAGAACGGGATCCGCACCGGTTCGGTTCTTGGCGATTGGGAAGCCCCGGATCAGTCGACTCTGTTGTCGCGCCCGATTTTCGATCAAATGATATATGGCACTGTGCGTTTCCACCACAGGCCTGTTCGCGAATATCTGGCGGCAGAATGGCTTGCTGAACTGCTGAAGCGTCCTGCATCGCGACGGAGCATTGAGGCGCTTTTGTTCCGGAATCAATACGGGCTGGACGTAATCGTTCCTACGACACGGCCCATACTGCCGTGGCTCGCAATTCTTGATGAACCCATTCGCGAACGGTTGCGGAAAATAGCGCCAGAAGTGCTTTTTGAGGGCGGTGACCCCAGCGCACTTCCATTGCCGACGCGGCGCATCATTCTCGGCGAGGTATGTGAGCAAATCGCAAGCGATAGGGCAGGCATGGAGGCTACGAGCTATGCGGCGGTCCAGCGTTTCGCGAATGACGATCTGGTGGAGGATATTAGAGGGCTGCTGAAGCTTTATGAAAGCAATGACGAGCTTCGGGGATTCTTGGTCCGCATGATCTGGCTTGGCGAGTTGAAGGATTTGCTGCCAGAAGCCAAACATGTCGCCCTGACACCCGGAGTTTCTAAATATACGCGCATTGCGGCCTTTCGTGGAGTCGGCGCGGTTGGCACCGCGGCGGATCATGAAGAGCTCCGGCAAGCATTCTTGAAAGAGGCCGAGCCTCTCGATCGGCATTGGCTCGGCGAGCTGCTATCAGATTTGCAGCCTACCGAAGCGTTGACAGATTGGCTTCTCGCGACTGTAGCAAAGGCCGCCGACAAGGAGAAATACACTGTCGATCACTTGGATGATTCTGTCACCAAGTTCGTTGAAGGCACTCCTCTGGAGTCTTTGCCGAAACTGATTACTGGACTGGAAGCGTTGCTCGCGCAGCCACCTTATATTGAAGGTGGATACTGCGAAGTTTCAAAGCGGTTTGCGTGGTTGCTCAAGGCGGCTGCCGCCGGCGTTGAGCGGTTGATAGGAATACGTCATCCGTTTGCCCGCGATCCGAAATCGCTGGAGGTTCTCTACAAGCTGAGGAGCTTGCGCGACTGGCACGAAGAGACGCGTGAAATCAAAACTTCATTCGCAACGCTCGTGCATGCATGGTCCGAGCTGAACAAGGAATCTTTCTGGTACGATGTTCGAGCCTCGCGCCGTCGTATGCATAAGAAACCTGGCGATAGACTGACATTCTATAGACAAGCGGCATTCTTCGGCTCTTTCTGGTCATTTGGGCCAGATGACTTCGAATACGCCTGCGACGCAGTTACGCAACAGCCAGAACAGGACGACAAGCTAGTCGCCCTATCGCTGGCGTTTGACCTGTATGTTCAAGCTGGACGTACAAGGCCGCACCGGCAAAGGCTCAAAACGATCGTTGCAGGCAACCAGGAACTCGAAGAGCGGCTGGGAATCTTCTTCAAACCGCCTAGGCAGGATTGGCGTAAGGAAGAGCGGAAGTGGAAACGGCTGTCTGCGGACCGAAAGAAGCGCGACGAGAAAAATAGGGAGAAATCGAAAGCGTATCTGCAAACGCATCTCGATGGGATCAGGAGCCCGACCTTCCCCGACCCCACGGCGATTTCCAAATCGCAATGGTATCTCCATGACCGCATCCGGGAGATTAAAGACGGTCATACGGACTGGACGGCTACGCAGTGGCGGGCGCTCATTCCTGAGTACGGAGAAGAGGTCGCGCGGGCCTATCGAGATGGTGTGGTGGGCTATTGGCGGAAGAACAAACCAATCGTCCTTTCGGAAGGAGCGACCAAAAATTCGACGCCGAATACTGCAATTTTTGGTCTCACGGGCGTAACCCTCGAAGCAGCAGAAACCCCCAATTGGGCTGCCACGATTACCGCCCAAGAGGTCGAGCTCGCCTGCCGGTACGCAACATTCCAACTAAATGGCTGGCCCGTCTGGTTCCCCAAGCTCTTTGAGGCGCACCCGGATATCTGTGCCGTCTTCCTGATGAAAGAGATCGCCTACGAGTTGTCCGTTGTTGACGGCGATCTGAACTACATTTTGAGCGACATCAGTTGGTCTGGATCATGGGCGTGGAACTACCTGGATATTCCGATTCTAGAGTTGCTTGAGAAGTCGGATCCGCAGAACTCTGCGATCTTGGACAAGCTGCTCAAGATTATGCAGGGCTCGGAGCTGAGTGATGAAAAGTTAGCGGAACTCGCAGCCCGGAAGACCAAAACTGCTACGACCTTGCAGCATGCAGCTTGCTGGTTCGCAGCATGGATCGGCGTAGAGCCTGCGATGGCGATCCCCGCGCTCGAAAGCCGGTTGAACGCAATCCCGTTGGAGGAACAAACGACGTTTGCAATGCAGGTCGTGACACGCCTTTGGGGCAGCCGCAGGTCTGAAACGAGTTCTGCGCGCCCTGGATATCGCGCCGCCCAGCATCTAAAGAGTCTTTATTTATTGATGCACCGATACATCCGCCGCGAAGACGATATTGAACGTGCTGGCAAAGGGGTGTACTCGCCGGGGCTGCGCGATGAGGCACAAGAGGCAAGAAACCGCTTGTTTGATGAGCTGAATAAGCTTTCCGGAAAAGAGGCTTTTCTTGCACTGAAGGAAATCGCGGACACCCATCCAGACCCGCGTACGCGGGCATGGATTCGTGTTCTGATGCGTAGAAAGGCGGAAAACGATGCAGATATTGCACCGTGGACACCCGCCCAGGTCCGTGAATTTCACGAAAAGCTGGACAACACCCCGAAGACGCCACGCGAGCTTGCTGACCTCGCGGTTCTTCGATTTCTCGACCTGAAAGACGAATTGGAGAATGGAGATGATAGCGTTGCCAGCATTTTGATGAAGGTCGATGAAGAGACAAAGATGCGCAACTACCTCGGGCACGAGCTTCGAAACAAGGCATTCGGACGCTACAGCATCCCGCAAGAGGAAGAGCTGGCAGATGCAAAGCGGCCTGACCTCCGTTTTCACGGTACGGGGTTCGACGGACCGATTCCGACAGAATTGAAACTCGCGGACGGATGGACCGGACCACAATTGTTTGAGCGCCTTGAGAACCAACTGGCAGGCGATTATCTGCGCGACAATCGATCGAACCGAGGAATTTTCGCACTCGTCTATCGCGGCCAGAAGCAAGGCTGGGACGTTCCGAACGCGCCGAACCGCGTGGACTTCGATGGGCTTGTCGAGGCGCTCCAAAAATACTGGCAGGAAATTTCCGGGCGGTTCCACAACATCGAGGACATCACCGTCATTGGCATTGATCTTACGAAGCGTCAGGGGGCTAGGCGCGGCCAAACCATTTAAGATGATAGCCGGCGGAGAGGACCAATGTCCGAGCTTGGCGTGTAGGTGCCAAAAGGGGGATACGACCTTTTACCAATGGATACAGGAGAGCGAAGGTCTTCCAAGATCCCCGAATCCTTTCGAAGAGCACGCTGTAAACCGGCGCTGAACAAAGCCCCTTGAAGCTGCAGCGGTAACTTCTTGTGACAAGTAACCGAATCTACGTCGGAGTGGGGTCACGATCGGCGCCGATCGTGACCCCACTCCGATCGGCTTTTTTCGATTGTCTTTATGGCGTTACTGCCGGCACCTGCAGCGATCTGACCCCTGCGCCGATTCACACAGATGGGAGCGAATTGTATGATCAAAGACATTATTCTTCATCTGGAACGTGACTCCTCTCGGGATACCGTTCGCGATTTCGCTGCTTCGATAGCCGAAACTTTCGCTGCGCATCTGACGGGAGTTATATTTAACTTTGCGACGAACATTCCCGCAGAAGCTATCGACGATCTATTTGCCGAGAGCGAAGCAGAGGCGCGCGGTGCAATTGACCGTTTTGAGTTGGCCATGAAGCGCGGCGGTCTTTCGGCTGAATCGCGGCTTATCTTTGGAACGCCTAAGACGTTTTCGGAGATGGCGCGGTGTTTCGATCTAAGCATCATAATGCAATCTGACGATAATGATGGCATCAATAACAGCATTCTGATCGAAGCGGCGCTGCTTGATTCTGGCCGGCCGCTCATTGTCGTTCCTAGCATCCAGCAGGGCGGGTTAAAGCTCGACCGGATCGTTTGCTGTTGGGATGGAAGTCACACCGCAGCGCGTGCCATCAATGATGCGTTGCCGCTGCTGAAGAAAGCCAATGCTGTCGAACTGTTTATTGTGAAAAATGAAAAGGCCGCGAATGAGCAGGTACTTCGCGGAACCGAAATCAGCCGGCATCTCGCTCGACATGATGTCAAGGTCGAGGTGGAAACGGTGCCTGCTGCTGATATCGATGTGGCGAATGCCATTCTGTCGCACATTGCTGACGGTCCGACGAGCCTGCTTGTGATGGGCGGCTATGGACATTCTCGCCTCCGTGAATTCTTGTTTGGTGGAGCGACGCGCGGAATGCTGTCGGCGATGACGGTTCCTGTTTTCATGTCGCACTAACAGGCTGTTGAAGAAGGCCTGATCGCAGTTCGCAAAGAGCAGGGCATTGGTTACAATAGCGTCAGAACGCATCGATCCCTGAACAAGGATGCGCCGGTTTCTCGCCCGGTTCAGCGAACCGGTGTGATCAGTTCACGCGCCATCCTGGGCGGACTTCATCACCGCTACGCCCGTGTTTAAGTTTTCGGTTGTCCCTGTCGCAAACTCAATCCGGCTGGCGGTTGATCGAGAATTGGGCGATGCTGCTGCCCGATGTTGGATTTGTGCAGACTGATCTTTGGAATGGTGATGGATCTGCTGCGGTCGCGAGTAGCGCTTGAGGCAGAAGTTCTAGTCTTGAGGCAACAAATCAATGTGCTGCGGCGAACCCGTTCCAGGAGGCCTCCCTTCATCTCGATCGACCGTCTGATATTGGGAGGTATCTGCGGACTGTTTCCAAAAATGTATGATGTACTGGCGATCGTCCGACCGGACACCGTGATCCGTTGGCATCGTGCTGGTTTCAGATCGTATTGGCGCTGGAAATCGAAGCGTCGCTACGGTCGACCGGCCGTACCGTTAGAAATTCGCCGGCTGATCCGCGAGATGAGCACCGCCAATCCGCTGTGGGGAGCGCCGCGGATCCATGGCGAGCTTCTCAAGCTTGGCATCGAGATTGGCCAGACCAGCGTGGCCAAGTATATGGCGCGGAGGAGGGCTCCTCCGTCGCAGGGTTGGAACACCTTCCTTCGTAACCATGCTGACGGTATCGCCGCGATGGACCTTTTCGTCGTGCCGACAATCTCATTCCGGCTGCTCTATGGATTGCTGATCATGGGCCATGGCCGGCGGAAAATCCTGTGGTTTGGGGTCACCGCGCAACCGACGGCCGAATGGATCGCCAATCAACTGACGGAGGCGTGTGGCTGGGAGCAAATCCCTCGTTACCTGATCCGGGATCGCGATGGCGCATACGGCGAAATATTCATACGCCGGGTTCGATCCATCGGCATTCGAGATCGTCCGACGTCTCCTCGCTCACCGTGGCAAAATGCGTATGCAGAACGGCTGATCGGATCGATCCGCAGGGAATGCGTTGATCATATCGTGGTATTCGGCGAACGCCATCTGCGCCACGTGCTGCTCTCGTACATGAGCTACTACAATGGCACGCGCACCCATTTATCATTAAACAAGGACGCACCGATGTCACGCGTCGCCGAGACAGCCGGACGCATTAGCTGTCGTCCGATTCTGGGCGGACTGCACCATCAATATGCCAGGGTTTGATTTGCGGTAGGCACAACCGCCTGCATCGCCCTTGCAGCGGCGGCGCAAAGCGCGGCGACGTTACAAGGGAGAGCCCGGTGTCGGCACGATCGAGGTGGAGATCAGCGGCGTCACCGTTCGCATTGGGCACGACGCTCCAGCCACCACGATTGCCGCGGTTCTGCAGGCCTTGAGAACCGGCGCGTGATCGGCCTGAAAACGACGCTTACCATCCATCTGTAAACCGGCGCTGAACAAAGCCCCTTGAAGCTACAGCGGTAACTTCTTGTGACAAGTAACGGAATCTACGTCGGAGTGGGGTCACGGTTGGCGCCGATCGTGACCCATTCCGATCGGCGTTTTTCGATTGTCTTTATGGCGTTACTGCCGGCACCTGCAGTGATCTGACCCCTGTGCCGATTCACAGAGAGACTGGCGCGTGCGTCCTGCTGCGTCTACGGCGCGTGGGATGCACCCTTGTAATCATGCAGAAAGCGCGCGATCCGAGAGCTTAGCTCTGCGGGATCATAGGCATTGTCCGCAGTAGCACGCTGAAAGATGGCCCGCTGGATGTCGGTCGGAAGATCATGCCACACGCCCACCAAAGCGGCGCCGAGACATTCCAAAATGCGGCGCTCCGTCTCTGGCAAGTCGCTCACATCGTAGCGGAAGGGCGACGGCACGGCCGGTGCTCCTCCTTCGTCGTCCCAACGGCCGAGATCTGTGGTCATCTGGTTTGCGGCTTTCGTGCGTTGCGACTGCTTCTTCGCCATTGCCGTATACCACACAAACAGCGTGCTACGATCGCAACGTTCTACCAGCTCGACAGGTCTCAGTGTCTATTCAGGCAGCGCAAAACAAACGTCCCTAACCGGCGTGCGAAACGGCGCGCGTGAGCGTAGAGGCCATTCAGTTTACTTCTTACGGGGCCTGGCAGCGTCAGACTGCATAAGGCCCTTCATGCTTGGAGCCGCGGCGATCACTTTGGGATTTTCTTTCTTCGGTTTCTTTGCTTCGCGGTTCCCACGTTGCTCACCTTTAGCCATGGTTCATTCCCCCGACCACGGACGGGCTGTCGGTAACACTAGCACGGCGGCGAGACGCTCGGTGCGGCATTCTGTATCGGTAAACTGAATATGAGCATCCCTCTACGCACCAATTACCCGACCCGAGAGATCGGGCGGCAGGTCGACCACGAGGCGTTGAAGCGCCACGACTACCACGATCAGGGGATTGTGGTGGCTCGGATCGACGATCAGCGACTCAGTGAGTGGGAACGCCAGTTCCTCAAGAACGTGGGGGAATAAGCTGTACGGGCAGCGATGATGGAAAGTCCTCGACCATTGCGGCCGGAGCTTACCGGTGTTCTGCAACGTGCTGGGGTGTCTACCGAGCGCGCGGTGCGGATTGTCAGTCCGACCTCTGAGATTTAACCGAGGTAGTGTTCAAGCGCCAGCATGGCATAGCCAGTGGCTAAGAACACATGAGCTGCTGCATGATAATCTATCATGGTTGAGCTCCTTTCTTATTTCGCGCTGGCTAGCCAGGTCGCGAGCCGATCTTTGCCGGCCGGTAGCAAGTCTAACGTAGGGTGGAGCAGTCCGGTAGCTCGCTTGGCTCATAACCAAGAGGTCACGGGTTCGAATCCCGCCCATGCAACCGTCAGTCCTTGGGACCGGGCCAATAAACATCGACGATATTTAACTTAGCGCGCCTGAAATAATCGTCCATTTGTTCTGATCCGATAAGTTCGTCGATGAGCCGCCAAATGTAGTATTGGCGCTTAGGGATGTCCTTCGACCCCTGAGCCGGACATGGCAGACCGGCCCTTCCGCCGTCAACGAGAACTCGCAGCCCGCGATAAACCGGAACGCCGTTGTACCTAAAATCGACCCAAGATGAAGAAGCGTGCTTATCAGAAAATGATTGCGCCCAGTCTTCCACAAAGTCGGCGCGATGGGTGAGGCCAAGGGCGATGGATATCCGGAGGTCGGAACGATAGCTGAGCAGTGAGTGATGTTCATGCACTTCTACCCATGGCACTTGGTGCAGTCCTCCAGAGACTTGCTGGATGTCCTGAGCGAAGGTAGGGCGGTCGAACACCGTCCAGTCTGAAGCATCACTCTCCTCAATCGTTTTCAATAGCTCTTCTAGCTTCACCGCAGGCTCCTTTGAATTCAATCAAACAAAATCAAACCTGACTGAAATAAAATCAAATGGCTAGAGACGGGGCAAGACCTAACGCTGGACGAGCGCTCTCAATGCGTTTCGATCTCCCTAAATCGGGAAAACCTTATGGACCGCGATGCCCTCGATCAGACGATCAGAAGGCGCCGGGCGTCGGTGACCGCCGCAAGGCGATGCTGCAGGACATCGCCATCCTGACCGGCGGCCAGGCGATCAGCGAAGACCTCGGCATCAAGCTTGAGAATGTCACGCTCGCCATGCTCGGTCGCGCCAAGAAAGTGATGATCGACAAGGAGAACACCACCATTGTCAGCGGCGCCGGCAAGAAGGTCGATATCGAAGCCCGCGTGGCGCAGATCAAGGCGCAGATCGAGGAAACCACTTCGGACTACGACCGCGACAAGCTGCAGGAGCGTCTGGCCAAGCTCGCGGGCGGCGTCGCGGTGATCCGCGTCGGCGGCGCCACCGAGATCGAGGTGAAAGAGCGCAAGGATCGCGTCGATGACGCGATGCATGCGACCCGCGCCGCGGTCGAGGAAGGCATCGTTCCGGGTGGCGGCGTCGAGCTGCTCCGCGCCTCCGAGCAGCTCAAGCGCATCAAGACCCAGAACGACGACCAGAAGACCGGCGTCGAGATCGTGCGCAAGGCGCTGTCCGCGCCGGCCCGCCAGATCGCGATCAACGCGGGCGAGGACGGCAGCGTCATCATCGGCAAGATCCTCGAGAAGGAGCAGTATTCGTATGGCTTCGACTCGCAAACCGGCGAATACGGCAACCTCGTCTCCAAGGGCATCATCGACCCGACCAAGGTCGTGCGTGCAGCGATCCAGAACGCAGCTTCGGTTGCGGGTCTTCTGATCACCACGGAAGCAATGGTGGCCGAACTTCCGAAGAAGAATGCCCCAGCAATGCTAGGTGGCGGCGGTGGCGTGGGTGGCATGGACTTCTAATTCTGTACGTTCAGAACCAAGGAATTTTCTCACCGAACTCAGAGCCAACTGCTATTGTTCCGTAGACCTGATTTCGTGTCACGGAGATGTCTTCCGTCCGGTTCGCATGCTTGGGAACCGGCGAAGTTATAAGGCGCTTTCCCGGCAACTACGGCAGCTTCATGAGGCCTACATGGTCGAAGCCGCGCCCCGCAATTTCACGATCAATTTTGGGCCGCAACATCCCGCGGCGCACGGGGTCTTGCGTCTCGTGTTGGAACTTGACGGCGAAGTCGTCCGGCGCGTCGACCCGCATATTGGTCTCCTGCATCGCGGCACCGAGAAGCTGATCGAGCATAAGACTTACCTGCAGGCGCTGCCTTACTTCGACCGGCTCGACTATGTCGCGCCCATGAACCAGGAACATGCGTTCTGTCTGGCAACCGAGAAGCTGCTTAACATCACAATTCCGAAACGGGGCCAGCTCATCCGTGTGCTTTACTGTGAAATCGGACGGCTACTTTCGCACCTTCTCAATGTCACGACCCAAGCGATGGACGTCGGCGCGCTCACCCCGCCGCTATGGGGTTTTGAAGAGCGCGAAAAATTGATGGTGTTCTACGAGCGCGCGTCCGGCGCGCGCATGCACGCCAACTATTTTCGAGTTGGCGGCGTGCATCAAGATCTTCCATCGAAGCTCCTCGACGACATTTGGGATTTTTGCGACCCGTTCCTCAAGGTGTGCGACGACCTTGAGGGTCTGCTGACTGAAAATCGTATTTTTAAGCAACGCAATGTCGGGATCGCCGAGGTCAAGCTCGCAGACGCGTGGGGATGGGGTTTCTCAGGTGTCATGGTGCGCGGTTCCGGCGCCGCTTGGGACCTGCGCAAGGCGCAACCCTACGAATGTTATTCCGAACTCGATTTTGACATTCCCATTGGAAAGCATGGCGATTGTTACGACCGCTATCTCGTGCGGATGGAAGAGATGCGTCAATCTGTGCGTATCATGAAGCAATGCCTGGAGAAGCTACGGCTGCCCGAAGGACAGGGGCCCGTCGCCACGAGAGACCACAAGATCGTTCCGCCGTCGCGCGCGGAAATGAAACGGTCGATGGAGGCGATGATCGAGCATTTCAAGCTCTACACTGAGGGCCACCGCGTTCCTGCCGGCGAGGTCTACGTCGCCGTGGAAGCTCCGAAGGGCGAATTCGGCGTCTATCTCGTCTCCGATGGCACCAACCAGCCGTACAAGTGCAAGATCCGCGCTCCTTCCTTCGCCCATCTTTCGGCCATGGACTTCCTTACGCGCGGCCACATGTTGGCTGACGTTTCCGCAATCATCGGATCGCTCGATATTGTATTCGGGGAGATTGATCGATGAAGCTGTGGTTTCGGTGTGTTAGGAGTTGTCCCTGTCGTAAATCAAATCCGGACATATTGGTGGTGCAGTCCGCCGAGGACCGGGCGGCAACGAATGTTCGGTGCCCACGACCGGGTATTCGCTCTGTGCAAGGGCACCTGCGGACGCGGCATCTACGACAACATGAAGACTGCGGTGGAGACGATCTTTGGCAAGGATCGTCGCTACAATCGCCGCTTCATGCAGATGTGCAGCCACTACCTAGTCGACCCGGTCGCCTGTACGCCGGCCTCGGGTTGGGAGAAGGACCAGGTCGAGAACCAGGTTGGACTGGTCCTCAATGGAGCAACTGGAACAATTTATCTCTTGTTGGATTGAAATAACGGGCTCCGGTTGGAGCCGGTGTGGGCACCTAGGTTGCGTGGGAGGGGTGCCATGACGACATCCGTGTTTAAATTCAGGTCGAAATTCACCGCATGCGCTGCCGTACTGGCTTGCGCGACGGTTCTGGCGGTCGCCGCATATGCCAGAGGCGGTGTTGGCCATGGCGGCGGCGGTGGCTTTCACGGCGGCGGAGGCTTCCATGGCGGCGGCTTTCGTGGCGGCGGCTTTCGTGGTGGCGGCTTCCATATCGGCGGAGGACACTTCAGTGGCGGTCGCGCGTTCGCCGCGAGACCTCATTTTGCCCCGCATATAAGCCATTCGTTCGCGAGCCGTTCGTTTGCGCGGCCGAGCTTCCATGGCGGCCGTTCGTTCAGCCAGCGATCGTTCACGCTCCACAACACCCCTCGCTTCGACGCTGTCCGCAACGCTCGTGCCGCGATGGGCACAACCGCGGCGGTCGGCGCCTTCGCGCTCGCGGCGAGGCATGTCAACGTGACGCGGAACGCCAACGCTGTGCAGCGCTCACTGAACGCGCGCCCGATCAGTCGGGCGCTGAACAACACCGTCGCGCTGCGCGATCCGCGCACCCGCGCGTTCATCACCGCGAACGTGGCCACGGCGGCGTGGCACGGCGGCAACCGGTGGTGGCGCCATCACGACGGCGGCTTCGGATGGGTTGGCCCGGTGTTCTGGCCGTTCGCCTTCTATGACATTTATGACTACGCCTTCTGGGGCTATCCCTACGATGATGCGTTCTGGGGCTATGGCTATCCGGACCTCTATGCCGGCATCTTCGGCCTTTATGGCTATGACGACTTGATGGGCTATGCGGGCTATCTGCCGCGCTATGCCGGCAGGCGCGGAGGCAACCTCGACACCTATGCCTATGCGCCGTCGAAAGGCCGGACAAGCCTTGCGCAAATGTGCGGCGACGATAGCCGTGTGATCGCAGGGCTGCCGATCGACGCATTCCAGAATGCGATCCAGCCGAACGAGGCACAGCGTGCCGCGCTCGAGGAACTCGCCAACGCTTCGGAAAAGGCAGCTGCAGGCCTCAAGGGTTCTTGCCCCACCGACGTTGCGCTCACGGCGCCGCGCCGGCTTGCAGCGATGCAGCAGCGCATCGAAGCGATGACAGTCGCGGTGGAGGCCGTGCAAGGACCGCTCGATAAGTTCTACGGCCTCCTGAACGATGAGCAGAAGGCGCAGATCAATGCACTTTCCACCACGGGCCAGCGTCCGGCCCGAACCGCGGCGAGAGCCGGCTCGGCCGAACCAGCCTGCGATGTGACGCAACCGGAGTTCACCGAGTGGCCCACCGCCACAATCGAGCAATCGGTCAGGCCGACCAACCAGCAACGCCGATATCTTGACGCGCTTCAGGGCGCCGCCGCCCAGGCCGCGAACACGCTGAAGGCATCGTGTCAGGCCCGGCCGGAGGATGCGCTGACGCCGCCGGCACGGCTCGCCGCCGTTGCCCAGCGGCTCAATGCCATGCTGCAGGCGGTGAAGACCGTGCGTATGGCGATGGATGACTTCTATGGATCGCTGACCGACGAGCAGAAAGCGGCCTTCGACGCGATTGGTCCGCAGCAGGCTGGCAGGCGCCGATACGTCCGCGGGCGCGCATAATCCGGCGGACGATGTCGTCCGCGCGGTCTGGCGGCCCGGCGCGTGCCCCGATCAGATGTGATGCGTCATTGTTATCACCAGCCGAAATTCGAGCGGTTTTCGTGCCGACATCGACCAAATCCCGGGCTCGCAACACCCGTTTCTTGCGATTGCGCGGACTGAGAAGTCCCAAGCTGCCTTCGGATCATGCTTCAAGACAAAACCAGGTCACGGCTGTTCTTGAAGGATCGGTGTACCGAGTTCATCGAAACGAAAGAGCTGAAAGACCCGCTGGCCGTTGAAGTCGAGCACTCTCAAATCATCGGTCTCGTGCAGACCGCTCTCGACAGCTTGAAAATGCCCGCCGTAGCGCTGCCTAGCGAGCGACACTGGAACATCAAAGGCGACGAACTTGCCAATCCCTTTGTGCTTGAGCTCCTCGAGGAGCTTCGGATCGTGCAAGGACTCGTGCGACGTGAGAATGAGCAGCGGACCGCTCGCCGTAAGCAGCAAAAGCGATTTCATCGGACTCTCCTTCGCGGTTGGACTGATTCACGCGTGATATCCAGTCTGGTTGGACAGTCTCGCCGACGCTCCCAGTATAAGCCTGTGAATCGGCACAGGGGTCAGATTGCTACAGGTGCCGGCATTAACGCCATAAAGACAATCGGAAAAAGCCGATCGGATTGGGGTCACGATCGGCGCCGATCGTGACCCCAATCCGACGTAGATTCCGTTAACTTGTCACAAGGAGTTACCGCTGTAGCTTCAAGGGGCTTTGTTCAACGCCGGTTTACACTCCGGGCGCCAGCGCGGCCCTTGACGTTCGAAGCGGTTATTCAAGATTGGCTCGTTGAGAAAAAGCCAAACGAAAAGACAGAATACACTTGGCGGCGTGTCATGAAGGAACTCTCGGAATTCGTGGGGCACGATGATGCACGTTGAGTTAGTGCAGACAATCTTGTGAGCTGGAAAAGCAGATCTCCTCGCTAAGGTCGGGCAGGCAAAACTAATGCAGAAGGCCCAGCAATGATGCCGGGCCTTCTTATTCCTTGCTCAAAGGGGGGACTTAGAAGTCCATACCTCCCATGCCGCCCATGCCGCCGCCCTGGGGCATCCCGCCGCCGCCTGCGTTCTTCTTCGGCACTTCGGCCACCATGGCTTCGGTGGTGATCAGAAGTGCCGCGACCGAGGCTGCGTTCTGGATTGCGACACGAACCACCTTAGTCGGGTCAATGATGCCCTTGGAGATCAGGTTGACGTATTCGCCAGTCTGCGAGTCGAAGCCATACGAATACTGCTCCTTCTCGAGGATCTTGCCGACGATGATGCTGCCGTCTTCGCCTGCGTTGATCGCGATCTGGCGGGCCGGCGCGGAGAGCGCCTTGCGCACAATCTCGACGCCGGTCTTCTGGTCATCGTTCTGCGTCTTAATGCGCTTGAGCTGCTCGGAGGCGCGCAGCAGGGCGACGCCGCCACCCGGAACGATGCCTTCTTCAACCGCCGCGCGGGTCGCATGCATCGCGTCGTCCACGCGATCCTTGCGCTCCTTCACCTCGACCTCGGTCGCGCCGCCGACGCGGATCACCGCGACGCCGCCGGCGAGCTTGGCGAGACGCTCCTGCAGCTTATCGCGGTCATAGTCCGAGGTGGTTTCCTCGATCTGCGCCTTGATCTGGTTCACGCGCGCCTCGATGTCGGCCTTCTTGCCGGCCCCGCTGACAATGGTGGTATTCTCCTTGTCGATCATCACCTTCTTGGCGCGGCCGAGCATCTGGAGCGTGACGTTCTCGAGCTTGATGCCGAGATCTTCGCTGATCGCCTGACCACCGGTCAGGATGGCGATGTCCTGCAGCATCGCCTTGCGGCGATCGCCGAAGCCCGGTGCCTTGACGGCGGCAACCTTGAGACCACCGCGCAGGCGGTTGACCACGAGCGTGGCGAGCGCCTCGCCTTCGACATCTTCGGCAATAATCACAAGCGGTTTGCCGCTCTGCACCACGGCTTCCAACAACGGAAGTAATTCGTTCAACTGAGATAGCTTCTTTTCGTTGATGAGGACGTAGGCATCTTCCATTTCAACGCGCATCTTGTCGGCGTTGGTGACGAAGTAGGGCGAGATATAGCCGCGGTCGAACTGCATGCCCTCAACGACCTCGAGTTCGGTCTCGAGCGACTTGGCTTCCTCAACCGTGATGACGCCCTCGTTGCCGACCTTCTTCATGGCGTCGGCGAGGAACTTGCCGATTTCCGTGTCGCCATTGGATGAAATGGTGCCGACCTGGGCGATTTCTTCGTTCGAGGTGACCTTCTTGGAGTTCTTGACGAGGTCGGCGACGACGGCTTCCACCGCGAGGTCGATGCCGCGCTTCAAGTCCATCGGGTTCATGCCGGCGGCGACCGACTTGGCGCCTTCCTTCACGATCGCAGCCGCCAGAACCGTCGCGGTGGTGGTGCCGTCGCCGGCAGCATCCGCGGACTTGGAGGCGACTTCGCGCACCATCTGCGCGCCCATGTTCTCGAACTTGTCCTCAAGCTCGATTTCCTTGGCGACGGTGACGCCGTCCTTGGTGATGCGCGGCGCACCATAGGACTTGTCGAGCACGACGTTGCGGCCTTTGGGGCCGAGCGTGACCTTCACCGCGTTGTTGAGAATTTCGACGCCGCGCAGCATGCGGTCGCGAGCATCGACGCCGAATTTGACTTCTTTGGCTGACATAATGATCTCCGTTTTCGTCAGATCCCAAAGACCGCGCGATCGGACGGTTTCTTGAGAAATGAGATTTGGATTGCGAGCCTTATCCTTCGAGACTCCGGCTGCGCCGGCTCCTCAGGATTAGGAAAACTGGTCGCGCTACGCGGCCTTCTTCTTGGCGGCGGGCAGATCGGTGAGAACGCCCATGATGTCGCTTTCCCTCATGATCAGGAGATCCTGACCGTCGAGCTTTACCTCGGTGCCGGACCACTTGCCGAACAGCACGCGGTCACCAACCTTGAGATCGATCGGGATCAGGTTGCCTGCCTCGTCACGGCCGCCAGGCCCGACGGCTGTGATTTCGCCCTGAGAGGGCTTTTCCTTGACCGTATCCGGAATGATGATGCCGCCAGCGGTTTTGTCTTCGGCGTCGATACGCTTGACCACGACGCGATCGTGAAGCGGACGGAAGTTCATGCGATCCTACTTTGCTGTTTGTGATTATTTTTGGAATTGGCAGTCGTAATGCACGAGTGCCAACCCATCCTGACATAAGCCCGGAACGCTGGGGCGCAAGATCTGCGGCCCGCGATGTTTTCCAGCTCGAGTTGACCAGGAGGAACGCTCGGCGATTGCTTAGCCGGCGAAGTAACATGCTGCTAGCACTGACCTATTGAACGTTTTCGGTTTTGACGAATTGAGGATCATGCAACTGTTTGGGGCTGGAGGTTAGTATGGTCGAGAAAGATGCTGTTTCTAAGGATTTCAGAAAACAGGTCTTAGGCTACGGACTGACAACAGCGGAAATCGTTTATCGCCGCCCGGATCATCACTGGTTACGTCTGGCAAGACTACGATCTGTTTCCGAGTTTCCCGGCGCTACACGATTTCCTCGCGTTCTGGGAAAAATCGCTTGAAGGTCAGCTGTTCGCAGTCACCGTCGCACACTCGAAACTGATCAAGCCAGCCGAATTGCACGCCATCGACGGCATGTTCCGATTGCATTAACGCAAGGGACTAGACTTTGATGATGCCAGCGAAAGCCGAGGCGCCGCCTCCTTATCGGCAGACTGGGGCAACCTTATTGAGTCGTCCGTGAAGAACGAGATTTCATGCGACCGAGAATGATTGATGGTTGGCATGTGGCGGCATGATCGACACTAACCATGCGCGCAAAAGCAGCCTTAGCCACGCGAGCAATCGGCGGAAGTTGTACCCGGCGGCGGCGAGCACGGCGTTGATGGCGTCGCCTTCGGAGCCCTTGAGATAATTGCGATCCATGCGGTGGTCTGATTTTGCGTGACCGATCACAGGCTCGATCGCCGAACGTCGTCGCAGGTCACGCTTGATCGGGTCGGTGACGCCGCGTTTCTGGCCCGAGATGTAAATCCTGAACTTGTATTCTGGCGGAGCATTGTGGCCCCTATAGCCCTTGTCGGCGACGAGCCGATTGATGGTCGCGCCGATTTGATGCTCGACATCGGGGATGATGCTTTCCAGCGTGTGGCCGTCGTAGGGATTTCCCGGAAGCGCCTTCGCGTGCGCAATGAACTGGCCGCCCCTGGAATGGTTGAGCGTCGTGGCGATGGAGACTTTCACGCCGAACTCATAGGGCTTGTGCGATTTGCCCTTGGCGATGCATTCGATCTCCGGCGCGTGCAGGGAATAGATTTTCTTGCCGCGCTGCCTTTGTTGTTGATGACGCACCGCGTGGGCCAGCGACAACAGTTGCGCGAAAGCCGCCTGCCTGTCCGGATCGCCGGCGATCTTGCGCCTGATGTCACGCATCACGCGGCCGAGATACGTGCGCAATGTCTTCAGCGCCCGGTTGGCGCGCCTGAACTGTTTCGCGTGAGCGTAGCGCTGATGCGCGATCAACGCGTGCTTGCCAACACGCTCGTAGGATTGTCGCAGGACGACGCCGTGCTTTTTGGCCAACCGCGCCAGCTTCTCGCGGGCGCGATGCATGAGCTTGGCATCGGTCGGGAACGCCACCGCCTTCGGCTGCACCGTCGTATCGACGATGATGCTGGTGAAGTCCGACGGCTTGGCCGCGCCAACGCGCGTGGCGACATTCAGGCTCTCCTGAATGAGCGCGACGATCTTGTCTTCGCCCATGCGCTGACGCCAGCGCGTCATCGAGGAGCGGTCGAAGGGAACGTCGTGACGAAAGAACGCCTCGCCACAAAACAATTGATAATAGGGGTTTTCGACCCAGCGTTCGCACAGCGCCTCGTCCGACAGATTAAACGTGTGCTTGAGGATCGCCAATCCCGCCATCAGCCGCGTCGGCAGGGGCGGCCGGCCGGGAACATCGGCGTAGACCGCCCCGAATTTGCCCTCGAGAAATCCCCAGTCGATCTTGCGCGCCAGCTTCGCCAACGCGTGGTTCATGTCGACGATCTGGTCGAGGTGCGACTTGAACAAATCATTCTGTCCGCTGTCTCGCCGCTCCTTCGGAAGCATCGCGATATCTCCGACTCAAACCCAGCCGGAGACATGGAATCACGCCGATTCCGCCAAATCAAATTGCAAGGAAATCGATGTCGACATCCCCAAAACCGGCGATAGCGAATACTTTCAAAACCCGCGAAATCATTCCGCCAGGATGGCTTCTGCATTTTTCACGGGCGACTATTGACGAGCGAGATTATCGCCTGCTGCACCGATGCCACGTTCCTGCCGAACGACATCCCGAGCTAGCGGCTGAGAGCCCTAAGGAAACTCTCGCGCCACGCCATAATGCTATTGCGGCCCAGTATCGCCATCATGGCCCGCCAACGCTCGCATCGCTCCTCAAGTGGCATCCCAAGCGCTGTGTGCAATGCTTCGGCGACGGCGTCGGGGTCATACGGATTGGCAATCACGGCAGTGTCGAGTTCGTAGGCCGCACCGGCGAAGGGCGAAAGAATGAGCACGCCGGGGTCATCTGGGTCCTGTGCAGCGACATACTCCTTGGCAACCAGGTTCATTCCGTCGCGCAATGGAGTGACAAGAGCGACACGGCTGAGCCGAAAGAAGCCAGCGAGCGAGCGCTGGGAAAAGCTCCTGTTCAAATACTGGATTGGCGCCCAATCGAGTTCCGCGAAGCGACCGGCCACATCGCCCGCCAGCGCACCGAGCCTCTGCCGCAGCGCACGGTATTCAGGAACGTCGCTGCGCGTTGCGGTGGCGATCTGCAGGAAGCGGACGTGGTTGTGGTACGCGGGATAGCCGTCGAGAAAGGCGGCGAACGCTTTGAACCGGTGCTCGAGTCCCTTACTGTAATCGAGCCGGTCAACCCCAATGATGAGCTTGCGCCCCCGGAGACTCTCCTGCAGCCGGCGTGCCGTTCGGGATTTCACAGCGCGACCGGCCATTTCGGCGATGGCTTCAGTATCGATACCAATCGGGAATTCGCCGGCGCGTAGATCCCGATCGAAGGCGTGAACGTGACCATCGGACGAAACCTTGCCACCTGCGCGGCGAAGGATGGCGTCATGGAAGGCGGTCAGATCCTCCACCGTCTGGAAGCCGACGAGATCGTAAGCGCACAGTGATTTCAGCAGGTCGCCGTAGTGAGGAAGAGCCGCCAGCACCCCCAAAGACGGAAACGGCGTATGCAAGAAGAAACCGATTCGTTGTGTCGCCCCGGCGCGGCGAAGTTCCTCGGCCATGGGGATCAGGTGGTAGTCATGCACCCAGACGAGGTCACTCGGCCTGAGCAAGGGCGCAAGCGCGGCGGCGAATAGGGCATTGACGCGTCGATAGGCAGCCAAGTCCCGGCGGGTAAAGTTCAAGAGGTCAAGCCGATAGTGGAATAGAGGCCACAGCGCCGCATTGGAGAAGCCGCTGTAGTAGCCGTCATGGTCCGCGCGGGTAAGATCGACAGTGGCGTACGTCACTCCCTCGGTCTCGAAAACGTTCGGCTCCGGTGCCGCTTCTCCTAGCTTGCCACTCCACCCAAACCATAAGCCACCAGCCTGATGCAGAGCGTCGACGAGGCCGGTCACAAGCCCACCGCTGCGCTGCGCACCTTTTCCCGGCAAAGCGACACGGTTGGAGACGATGACCAAGCGGCTCAAACGGGTTCCCTCCCTACTTTTACGGTGCGTCAAGCCGAGCGGCTAAAAGATCTCGCCAGCACGGCAGTCGCAAACAATCGAGCGGTGGCATCCGCCGGGAGCCTACATTCGTCTTCCCCAGTCATCACGCGAGAAGCCATCCTTCTAACGGAACCGATAGTTCCGTCTTGAGGGCAATCGGGGCTCTTCAGATAGGGCGCGCGCAACGTATGGATATCGCGCAACGCATGGATATTAAGAGGCAAGATCAGGGCAGACGCTCCGGGTGCGCCTTTCGATCTCAGCCAGTGCGACGTCGAGCGAGGAAACGGCCTTTGCCGTATGCCGAGCGTGGCCCTCCGAATAGATCAAGAGTTGACGGGGAGCGCTTGCCGCGATGCGTCCCATCGAGCCGGCCGAGCAGGTTCGTCAGCTGCCCAAATTGTGCCTCCCTCTCCGGATGTGACGATCATATCCATGAAAGCCTTGGGCCGCGCGAGCAAACCGTTGCAATAACCGACGGCGAACAACCGGCTTCTGCGGCCAGGCGGCCATCGGCGATAACTGATGATAACATTCGGCGCTGGCGACGACGGACCGGAGCCGCGCGAAGCCGTCGAATGCACGAGTGCAAGTGCCGCGATACGAAGTGCTGAACGAATGGCGCGGACTGAGGGAAACATTGGCGCTGTGGCGTTCAGTCGTACAGGCGATCCGGGCAGCGGTGATTTTGCGGATGCTGTTATACTGAAGGCGTTTGGCGAAGTGCCGGGTGATCTATCAGCCCTCTGAGCGGCGTACGGCGCGCTACACGGACGGTTCAAGTGCTATTCGGGATAGTGAGCCGCGTTGAAGCCACACCGATAATTCCGAGGACACATAATCGTGGGTTCGCGGCCGAATCTATTTTCTTGAAATTCCGCGGCTTCGGCCGAATAATTGATCAAGGTCCTTGGCTATCAGCAATCCGAGGAGAACGATCATGGCAATCCAGATCGTGATGGACCGCACCGGCGACAGCCGGCACTCTTTCGACCCGAACGATGCACAGGAACTGGCTAAGGCGGAGCAGCGGTTTTACGAGTTGACGAAGGTCGGCTTCACCGCCGCGGTCCGGACCGGTGCGGGTCAGGTCTCACAAATCCGATCGTTCGACCCGAACGCGGAAGAAAGCGTGTTCTTCCCTAGGCTGGTCGGCGGGTAAACCGGTCAACGCCATGTCACGCCTGATGCGCCATCGGCCAGGCGAACGCTCGCGTAAGAGAGCCGTAAGGGCGCTTTTCATCAGACACGGGGCCGAGCGAACGCCGGAAGGCCGATCCTTGCGGCTTCTGGGGGAGTGGCTGTCGCCGCTGCAACGGACGCAGTTCGCGAAAAAGGGATATTTCGAAGTCGTCGGTAGCGACACGGGCAAGCAGTACAGGATTTATCCCGGCACCATGTCGAACGTCTGCGAGATCGATGAAAAAGGCCGGCCGAGGCTCGGCCTGTGTTTCCGGACGATGGGCGAGCTACCGATCGGAGACGTGATGCTCGCCCAGAAGATCGCATTGGAAAACTGTGAGAGCAGCGTGCTCGAGGTGGCTAAAAGCTCTGTTCCCGACGTTTTCATGTTCCGGCGAGGCAGGCTTCTCGGCTGAGAGCAGTCTGATTTGAACTTTCGCGCGCCTCCGCAGACCCTGCGGCGGGCGGTAGCTTTGTTGGTGCGTCAGCCGGACAGACAAGGTCAAGTCCACACTGACGGCAACAGCGATTCCGGTTCTGGCTCCGATCCGCATTGCCATTCGATTGCCCTGCGTCAACAAGTGCTCTCTTTCTCAGTCAAGATGAGGTAAATTGTAAGCGGCTACGCTGGAGACGGGCCGCGCTGAAAACGAATGTGAGCCGGACTGCCGTAGGCAGCGCCGCAATTTCAGCCAACCGTCTTACCGCTTTTCCACCATCCATACCGCAGACTCGTTCGCGGAGGTGCCTAAGTCAAAGGAGAAGCCACGATGAATCGGCATACCCTTTTCAACATAGTTGCGATGACGACGATCGGACTCGCAGCGCTGGCTGGCAGCGCCGTTGGTCAGGAGACAGGCGACCACAAGTTGATCGCGCCACAGGACATCATGTGGGGACCGGCGCCGCCCTCGCTCCCATACGGCGCGCAGGCGGTAGTGCTGTACGGCGACCCAGGCAAGGAAGGCCTATTTGCTTTTCGGCTGAGAGTGCCGCGCGGCTACCACATTGCTCCGCACACCCATCCCAAGCCAGAGATCGTCACCGTGCTCTCGGGAACAGCGCGCTTGGGGATGGGAACGACGGCCGATCACGACAAGGCTCAGGTTCTTCCCGCGGGTAGTTTCTTTGCGCTGTCCCCCGGTTCGGCGCACTATTTCTTCGCCGACGAAGACACGGTTCTTCAGCTCAACAGCACCGGTCCGTGGGGCATCAACTACATCAATCCCAAAGACGATCCGCGTCCGAAGATGTAGTAGCGGGATCGATGCCGAAGGTCTGACTATGCAGGCGGGTAGGCCGCTGTTGCGAGGACGACCTATCGAGGGCGACCTCGTTGCGCGCTCGCGCGGACTAGGTGAATGAACAAGGCTTGTCACTTCCGCTTAAGACCGCTTTCGGATATGGAGCAATGTCCGAAGTCCGTTGTGCAGCATCAAAGCGGACTCTGTCGACGACTACAGATTATGGGTTCACGCCCTAGCCTCAAAAAAGACTGGTGTTTCCGGTCTTTCGAATATTCATAGCTGTCGGCCCGAAGGTCATGGTTGGACGCTTGCTATCTCAGTCACTCAACAAACCGCGCTGCTCCGCTTCAAGCTCTGCCAGAAAACGGCGCATCCGGTTGTCAATTTGAGATCGTGGGCTTAGCAAAAACGTGCCGCGCGATGAAAATTCTCGATCCGGCAGGGGCATCACTTCCTACGACAGCAGCTGCCTGTCCCTACCGCAAACCATATCCGGCTGGTAGTTGATTGAGAAGCGGGTGATGCTGTTGCGTGATGTTGGACCTGTGCAGACTGATCTGGCGGATGTTCACGGATCTTTTCCGGTCACGAGCTACGCTTGAGGCCGAGATTTTAGTATTGAGGCAACAAATCAATGTGCTTCGGCGAGGGGCGCCTCGCAAGCTCGCTTTCAACCCAATTGA
Source organism: Nitrobacter sp. JJSN (assembly GCF_051912485.1). Taxonomy (GTDB): domain Bacteria; phylum Pseudomonadota; class Alphaproteobacteria; order Rhizobiales; family Xanthobacteraceae; genus Nitrobacter. Next base: position 382,097 of record NZ_CP196822.1, read on the forward strand.
CCGACTGATTTTCATTGGTCTTTACCGGTTGTTCCCTCAGACCTGTCGTGCGCTTGCGATCGTTAAGCCGGACACTGTTATAAGATGGCACCGCGCGGGCTTCCGATCGTATTGGCGCTGGAAATCGCGACGCCGCTGCGGCCGACACAACGGTGTCGTTGGAAGTTCGCCGGCTGATCCGCGAGATGAGCCTCGCCAACCCGTTGTGGGGAGCGCCGAGAATCCATGGAGAGTTGCTCAAGCTTGGCATCGAGATCGGCCAGACCAGCGTCGCCAAGTATATGGCGCGGAGGAGGGCCCCTCCGTCACAAGGATGGAGGACTTTCCTTCGCAACCATGCTGACGGTATCGCGGCGATGGACCTTTTCGTGGTTCCGACAATCTCGTTCCGACTGCTCTATGGGTTGGTGATCATGGGCCACGGCCGGCGGCAGATCCTGTGGTTTGGGGTGACCGCGCATCCAACGGCCGAATGGATCGCCAATCAACTGACGGAGGCGTGTGGCTGGGAGCAAATCCCAAGTTACCTGATCCGGGACCGCGATGGCGCCTACGGCGAGATATTCATCCGCCGGGTTCGATCCATCGGTATTCGAGATCGTCCGACGTCTCCTCGCTCACCCTGGCAAAATGCGTACGCTGAACGGCTGATCGGGTCGATCCGCAGGGAATGCATTGATCATATCGTCATATTTGGCGAACGCCATCTGCGTCACGTACTGCTGTCGTATATGACCTACTACAACGACGCGCGAACTCACCTGTCATTGAACAAGGATGCACCTGTACCACGCGCCGCCGATACAGCCGGGCGTATTATCTGCCAACCAATCCTGGGCGGACTGCATCATCAATATACCCGGATTTGATTTGCGATAAGGACAGCTGACGATGAACACACGAAGCCCAACCTAGTCCAGGCGACAGACGCGATTGACGACAGAGTCGGCGTTGGCAAATTTGCCTGCACGCATGTCCTTCGTGTTAGAGACCAATAGTTCGTTTACCTCTGAACTACTGGATCATATACCAAATGGCGACCGCGACAAAAATGAGGGCGATCAACCAAGCGATGTAGCCTAACCGCTTCGATATCGAATCCAACATTGTGAGCCGTCGTCCTAAGCGGGGAGCTAGGCGAACAAACTCTCGTTCGGCTCTTCATTGCTGTTGAGCAGGTCGGCTCGCCGCTCGTCGTTTCCGTAGTCGAACGGCACCGCCTGCGCCTCGGCGACACGGGTGAACCTCGCTGCGGACTTTGCGGACGGAGTTTGGCGCTGCTTGAACCGATCGATCACGTTCACTTTCAAACTCCCGATCTACTGTCCCGCCGGGCGAGGGGGTCACTGGCCGGCGGGTTACGCGATACTGGGGTGAACGGGTGGCAACCGTTCGGGTGGATAATGCGCGGAGTGGGCCGAGGTTCCGATCTGCCAGCTGCTCTGGCTGGCGCAATAGACAACAAGAACTCGGCAGTCCTCGGCGGGCCAAGGTGCTTGTCCTAGCTATGGACGGGATGCTGTCCGTCCGAACGGATAATGCACGGGATAGGGAGCGTTCGGGCAGCACACACCCGGTGTTTTCTATTTTTGAAGCAGACCTTAAAATTTGCCAACGCCATCGCACATTAAGACAGGAACAATGCGCACTTTTCTCTGGGGCTAGGAACGGAGAGGCGACATGGAAAACGACAGGAAAATTATAATTGTCCTGGCAGCAATTCTAGCCGTCGCAACTTTGGTTAGCGTCAGCGCGTTGGTATCGGCGGTTCACAGGGGAGATAATGGGGTTACCCCGGCGACCGTAAATGACACCAGAAACTGATGCGGTATTGAGGCAGCTTTACCTTCTTGGCGGGGCGCAATCCGGGCGCGTTTGCCCATGCGTTGATGTTCGCAGCGGCGCCGGGGCCTACTCAACTTTCTTCGAGGAGTTTGTCTCGCGCCGCACGACTACGGAGCGTGAACCTTGCCGGCCTGTCGCGGTTGAAGCGGGAGCGGGTGAGAGGGGGTAGGTGGAGGAGGGCGTTGTCTCCGATAGGCAGCCGCGCCAAGCTGGGGTTGGACGCGGCGTAGAAGATCATTCGGTTACTTCTTACGAGGCCTGGCAGCGTCGGATTGCACAAGGTACTTCATGCTTGGAACCGCGGCGATCGCCAACGCACTCGTCGATATCATCAGTCGTCGTCGTGCCAGCGGCGACGCCAGCCACGATGACCATCCCCGTAGCCATACCCGCCATAGTAGCCATAGCCGTGTCGGCGCCTGCGCCAGTCATCGTTGTCGCCGCGATAGTAACCGTAGCCACGGTAGTCTGGGCGCCACCAGCAGCGGCCCCATTCATTACAAACGTAGCGGACCTGTTCGGCGCTGGACAAGGGCACCGCAACCGACGGGAGCGGCATGGCAGAGACTGCGGTTGACGTTGCCGCAACTGCGCCAAACGCCGAAATCCCGAGAACTGCAAGGGTCGTTCCGGATTTAGTCGAACGTACCGGCAATCCGTTTTTCTTGGCGCCGCCACCAACGTCAATCAAACCTTGGTCACCATCGACATATCGTTATGCAATATCGTCTGCTCTTCTCGGTTATCCCACTTGATGGTCACGCCGGCCCAATTTTTCTCGGTGACGGTGCCAGCGTCCTCTCTATCTGCTTTCCAATAAACGCGAGCGCCGACGTTGAGTAGTCTGGATTCAGTACCAGTCATTATCCTACCAAGCCGATTGAGCATATGCTCGCGAAATCAGAGTTCGCAGTCTCGACGTCGAGCGCAATGAAATCGGTAACAGCCAATCCAAGCCTCCCCACACCCGCCGCAACTTTAAACGGCTGGAATCGGGGAGGGCAACCCGCACCTATCACTTATACTCAGCCCAGTACCCGTCTTCTTTATGACGTCCAGTGCGATGCTGACAGCCGCGCATTGCGTCGGCGGACCGCTAGATTAAGGCGTCCAACGCGTCGAGTTCTGCAATCGTCCGACCGATCAATCGGCGAAGCGCCGCTTTGGCTTTGTTGTAATCCGAAACACTATTATCGCGCACGGCGCTTTCAGAAACCGAATCCCGTTGCGCATCCTGCCGTGAGGCTACACGCTTTCGCGCCACCCGCATGGTGGTCTCAACGTTCCCGCCGATGTAGTCGCGGCGCGTGGAACGACGACTGGTTTACGGCGCTCGAAACCTTCCCGCCGGCGTCGAATGCCGGTCACGACGACGATGCCGATTCCACGTCCGAAGCCTTCAACGCTCTCGCGGGCGACAACCTCGCAACCTGGGCGAAACTCGCGGGCTATTCCTCGAATTCCTGCCCTTCGCGGAGGTTTTGCGGGATTTGCGTCAAAACTTCGGCCATCGACTCCCGGATATCCAACCGGACGCCATTTTCGAAATGCGCGACGGAATTTCCGCCTGCTGACTGAACGAAGCGATTGACGCGACCCAAATTGACCCACGTCCGCGCATTGCTGTCCGCTTCCGTCAGTTCAATGAAATAGGCCACTCGTTTTCCCTCCTCGCTAGATTGGTTCCTGAATGCCACGTTTGCGTGGTCCTCAACCCGTGTCGACCGTTACGGTTCCAGATAGTGAGCGCGGACGGACCAAGCAAACCCTGAAGAAGGCTATCCGCGACGAAACCGCCACCGCGAAGCTGATCCGCACTGTGACAGCTTCCAGAATTTCGCGGCCAAGGTCGGCATCGGGACCAACAATCAGACGTCCGCGTCAACGTACGGCTTCAACCCGATCAGCCGCAACCGCGGCCTTTTGGAGTGGATGTATCGCGGGTCTTGGGTCTGTGGGATGGTTGTCGATTGTCCCGCCGACGATATGACGCGCCGGTTATAGGAATTTGGCCGGCCAAAGTGAGACCATTTCCATCTACCACCCCGGCCAGCACCCATCTTCTTCATAACGCCCGGTGCGATGCTGATAGCCGTCGTCGGGCAGTTTCCCGCCGGCTGGGCTGGACGAGGCCGGGGGGATAGTTTCTCCGGTGATGTTTTCGGATATGGTCAGGGTGCTGGAATGAAACGCCGGCTCGGGACTGCTGATTCTTACGGCCCACACCAGGATCGGCAGTCCCTATCAGGCGGAGTTTTCTATTTTGCGTCGCGGTGGCCTGTTCGTCAGCCTGTGGATGAAGTGCCGAATTTGTCCTCATGAAATCGGGCCGACACGAATCATCAGTACGCCAATATATGGACGTTAGGCCTGCCTCTGGGCCACGTCCCGCTCCCAAACTTGCCCGGCGCTTCACGGTGTCGGGCCTTTTTACCGATCCCTTGCAAGTTTTCGTTTGCCCCAGCTGTGACCTTTCTTCCCCGACGGTTAGACTGTCGCCCTCCAGAAGGGTTTATTAACAGTGTCTCTTGCTGCTTTGCGTGAGACTGGATTCGTTCTTTGAGAACGAAATAGAGTCAAACCCCGAACTCCCCGGACGGCCGTCGGCGCGGGCCTCAGTTGCCGCGGCCTCAAAGGCGACGGTCGTTTAGTGTTTCGTCGATCCGGGCTGCTCTTCTAAAAACGACCGAATGCCTTCAACCTCCAGCGTTCGGTAAAACTCGTCATAGGCATCTTGGTCAGTGGCGAAGCGATCATCCCAAACCGTAGAGCCACCTTCTGGATCGATCACCTCAAGCGTCCAGCTTCGATCACCCTCGACTAGGCGATAAATCTCGACGCGAACAGAGATACCATCGCGAGTCACGATTCCGCTCAGCGGCGATTCTTCAATCTCTGGGTCTTCATCAATCATGACAGCAGATTAACGCGGCGGGGGCGCGCAGGGTAGGGGTTATTACTTGCCCTTCTTCAACCCCAACTCGACAAGCCTGCGAATCGCTTCCGACCGCGACGGCATGTCGGGCTGACGAGCGGCCCATTGGTCAACCGTCTCGCGCATCTCAGGCGATAGGCGAATAGCCGTTACAGGGTCGCGTCCCGTGGCGGGACGGCGACACCCATTTTCAACAACGCGTCCTCGATCGAAGTTTGCAGATCGCGCACTACTTCTTGAAGCACATTCAGCGCGCTTGATCTCACCCCTTAGGTGGCGGCCAAGAGCGTGATCGTACATTGATATCGTATCGCGCGCGAACATAATCATTCTCGGCGGCTGTGCTGTGCAGATACTTGGTCACATTTGCGCTGGTGCTCAATCCGAGCGCGATGGCTTCGTCCGACATGTTGCCTAAGTGATGATTGAACTTCCTTAGAACTTGCGGCGTTACGCCTTTAGTTCGCAGAAAGCAGCGGAGGTAAGTCTCCGCAGCATGAAGATACAGAAGTCGCGCCGGAGGATCGGGCAGGGTAATTTTGTGATCATTTGCAACGATATCAGGCTGCCTGATCGTAGCTGCGCGCGTGTCCCTGTCGCAAACCCCATCCAGCTGGCGGTTGATCGAGAATCGGGCAATGCTGCTGCTCGATGTTAGATTTGTGCAGACTGATCTTTGGAATGGTGATCGATCTGCTGCGGTCGCGAGTTGCGCTTGAGGCAGAAATTCTGGTCTTGAGGCAACAAATCAATGTGTTGCGGCGAACCCGTCCCAGGAGACCTCCCTTCATCTCGATTGACAGACTGATATTGGGAGGTGTCTGCCGACTGTTTCCCAAGATGTATGATGCACTGGCAATCGTCCGACCGGACACCGTGATCCGTTGGCATCGTGCCGGTTTCAGATCGTATTGGCGCTGGAAATCGAGGCATCGCGCCGGCCGGCCGGCGGTGGCGCGGGAAATACGCGAGCTGATCCGCGAGATGAGTATCGCCAATCCGCTCTGGGGAGCGCCACGAATTCATGGCGAGTTGCTCAAGCTCGGCATCGACATCGGACAGGCCAGCGTGGCCAAATATATGGCGCGGAGGAGGGCCCCTCCGTCGCAGGGGTGGAAGACGTTCCTTCGTAACCACGCTGACGGTATCGCCGCGATGGACCTTTTCGTGGTGCCGACAATCTTCTTTCGTCCGCGCTACGGCCTGCTGATCATGGGCCATGGCCGACGGCAGATCCTGTGGTTTGGAGTGACCGCGCATCCGACAGCCGAATGGATCGCCAATCAGCTCACTCAAGCGTGCGGCTGGGAGCAAATCCCTCGTTACCTGATCCGCGACCGGGACGGGGCCTATGGCGAAGTCTTATTCGAAGAGTTCGATCCATGGGCATTCGTGATCGACCGACGTCGCCGCGCTCGCCATGGCAAAACGCATATGCTGAACGGCTGATCGGTTCGATCCGGCGGGAATGCCTTGACCATGTTGTTGTGTTCGGCGAGCGGCATCTTCGTCACGTGCTGCTGTCTTACATGAACTACTATAATGAGACGCGCACGCACCTATCGTTGGACAAGGATGCGCCCCTATCGCGCACGGTTCAGAGAGCAGGGCGTGTTCTTCGCCTTCCAATCCTAGCAGGCTGTTGAAAAAGCCAGACGGACGCACGACGCGGCACAGCGGCTATGCCGTCAGCCAGCGTATCCGCAAGCGCATTGAGGAAGCCTTCGGCTGGATCAAGACGGTCGCCAGCCAGGACAAGACCCGCTTCCGCGGCCGCGACCGCGTCGGATGGGCCTTCACCTTCGCAGCCGCCGCTTACAATCTGGTGCGACTGCCGAAGCTCATGGCGGCGCCAGCATGACCCGCCGTCCCACGGCCACGCCAAACTGCTCGACGGCTCGATCCAGATCACATTCGCCCATCACAACGGCGATCAAGCCATCCCGAAAGCCAGACGGGACACTTCTTCAACAGCCTGCTAGGCGGGCTGCATCACCAATATATTCGGATTTGATTTGCGACAGGCACAGCTTCGGCGACGACCCGGACAAGCTGATTATCATTGCCGATGCTGCAGAATCTGGAACGAACGCGGTTGCATTTGGCGAGACGAAATCTCGGCGGACTTCAAACGGAAGCGCCGAAGCCAAGCGGCTCCAACGGCTTAATCGCTCAGGCGTTCATAGATCTTTGCGCCGGTATTTGCATCCACGCCCACCAAACTAACCTTATATCCCCACAGTCTGCGGATGTGCCGTAACGTCGCGTCGCGACTATCATCCTCGAGCAGGACGCCGTCGGCAACTTTGTGCTCCAGCCGCAAGTGCCGGTCGCCGAGCAGATCGACGTCGATGACCTGAATATCGGAACGGCTTGCCCCGATGTCGTAGCTGCGGGCAAGCGCCGAGCGAATCTTCTCGTACCCGCGCTCGTTGTGGATCGAGGCTACCTCGTAGTGCGGCTCGCTGGCGGTGTCGGAAAGCAGGAAAAGCCGCCATTTGCGGATCAGCGTAGGGCTCAGATACTGCCGGATGAAAGATTCGTCGCGGTGGTTGGCCCAGGCATCGAGCAGCGTAGCGCGCCAGTCGCATTTACCGGCAATGTCCGGGAACCAGTCGCGGTCCTCTTCGGTCGGTGCGGTCGAGATGCGCCGGATGTCCTGCATAAGGTCCAGGCCGAGCGCATAGGGATTGATGCCCGTATAGCGCGGGTCGTCGAAGGCCGGCTGGAAGATCACGTTGCAATGGTTGCGCAGGATTTCCAGCATCGCGCCTTCGTTGATCAGGCCGCGATCGAACAGCGCGTTCATGATCGTGTAATGGACGAAAGTAGCGCAACCCTCGTTCATCACCTGCGTTTGCCGCTGCGGATAGAAATATTGGGCGATGACGCGCACGATCCTCAGGATTTCGCGCTGCCACGGCTCCAGGATCAGGCTGTTCTTCTCTAGGAAATAAAGGAGGTTCTCCTCGGGAAGCTTCAGCGATTTGCGACGCTCGGCCGTCTTGCTTTCGCTCTCGCCGACCTGACTCTCGCTTTTCGACGGCGGCAAGGTGCGCCAGAGGTCGTTGTAGGATCGCTCCTCATATTCGAGGCGCTCGCGCAGGCCTTGCCGCTGTTTCTCCGACGACAGCTTCGGAGGCCGCCGGTAGCGGAACACACCCTGTTCCATCAGCGCGTGCGCCGTGTCGAGGATTTCCTCCACGGCGGCAAGTCCGTGCCGCTCCTCGCAGCGGGTGATGTAATTCTTTGCGAAGGCGAGATAGCTGAGGATCGCGCCGGCATCGGTCCATTCCTTGAACAGATAGTTGTTCTTGAAGAAATGATTGTGGCCGAGCGCGGCATGGGCGGTTACCAGCGCCTGCAGCGCCATGGTGTTTTCTTCCATCAGATAGACGATGCAGGGGTTGGAATTGATGACGATCTCATAAGCCAGTCCACGACCGCCCTTGCGATAGAGCTGTTCCTGGTAGAGGAAATGCTTTCCGAACGACCAGTGCCGGTACATCAGCGGCATGCCAATGGAGGAATAGGCGTCCAGCATCTGCTCGGACGAGATGATCTCTATCTGCACCGGATGAATATCGAGGTTAAGCTCTTCGATTGCTACCCGTTCGATCACGTCGAAGGCCTGCGACAGGGTACCGAAATCCCAGTCGGGACCAGAGAACAGCAGGCCGGGGTCGCGTGAGGTGGCATTCATCGGCGAATCCTCAATCCTTCCGCCATTGCCTGTCTGGTGAAGAGTTGCCGGAACACGGGGTAGATGTCGGCTGCCTTGGCGATGCGGGTCATCTGGAAGTTCGGCCAGTTCTCGGTGACGGAACTATAGGCTCGCCAAAGTGAGGTCCCGTTATCTGTTGTGCCAAAGATATCCCGTTCGCGCTCGTCGATGATTTCGACATAGGCGTAGTACTGGCAGAGCCGCATGATCTCCTCGTTGAGAAGCGCGATGCAGCGCTGTGAATCGGTGACAGCGTTGTCCCCGTCGGACGCTTGTGCGGCGTAGGTGTTCCATTCGCTGCTGGGATAACGCTCGGCGATGATACGATGCATCTTTTCCAATGCTGTAGAGACCACCGTGCCGCCGCTCTGCGTGCTGTAGAAGAAGGTTTCCTCGTCCACTTCCTGGGCCTCATGGGTGTGACGGATGAAAACGATTTCGATGCGGTCGTAGCGGCGTTTCAAGAACAGGTGCAGCAATACGAAAAAGCGTTTTGCAAGGTCCTTCTCGCGTTCGCCCATCGAGCCGGACACGTCCATCAGGCAGAACATCACCGCCTTGGCGTTCGGAACAGGCTGCGCCTCGAAGCGGTTGAAGCGGATGTCGACCGGATCGACATAGGCGATCAGCCGCCGCTTTTGTTCCAGCCGCTCCACTTCGGCTTGCAGCGCGGCGATGCGCTGTCTGGCAATCTGGCTCAGCGACCCCGCTTCCAGTTCCGCAATCTCCTGCCGGATCGCGTCGATCCCCTCCCGTTTGGGGCGTTTCAGCGCGATACGGCGGCTGTAGCTGTTGCACATGGTGCGGCCGACATGGATGTTGGTCGGTGAACCGGTCGCGGCAAAGCCCGCCCGCCGTGATCTGAAAGCGATGATTTCCTTTAAACTGAGCTTGACCATATCGGGCAGTTCGAGGTCCTCGAAGAAGAGGTCGAGCACCTCCTCCCGCGACAGCACGAAGAGGAAATCGTCTTCCGAGTCCTTCATCGACGGGCCGGACGTGTCGGCATCGCCATGGCCGGGCTTGCGCAGCCGATCGCCGGGCACAAAATGCTTATTGCCCGGCAGGACATGCTCACGCCGGCCGCTATCCTTGGCTGCCTTGAAGCACGGCTCGTCCGTGCTCCTCGTCGGAATCGAGACCGCCTGCTCGTCGTCCGCGTCGGAAATCCTGTCGCGGCGGACACAGTCGCGGATGCTGCGCTTCAATTCCTCGCGCGCGCGCCGCAGGAAACGCTGCCGATTGCCGAGATTCTTGTCTTTCGGGTTGAGCCGGCGGTCGATGAAGATCGGCATGGCATGCCTCCGCCTTCAGCCGGCCTTGTTGACTCGCATGTACCAGTCCACCAGCCGCCGCACCTGGCGCTCGGTATAGCCGCGCGCGATCATCCGCTGCACGAATTCGTGGTGGCGTTTCTCGGTGACGCCGTCCTGCTTGGAGCCGAAGCTGATCACGGGCAGCAGGTCCTCGACCTGGCCGAACATGCGCTTCTCGATCACCTCGCGCAGCTTCTCGTAGCTCGTCCATGACGGATTGCGGCCGTCATTGCGGGCTCGCGCCCGCAGCGTAAACTTCACCACCTCGTTACGGAAGTCCTTCGGGTTGGCGATGCCGGCCGGCTTCTCGACTTGCGACAAATCGTTGTCCAGTACCTCGCGGTTGAGGATCTGACCGGTGTCGGGATCCTTGTAGTCCTGGTCTTCGATCCAGGCATCGGCATAGGCAATGTAGCGGTCGAACAGGTTCTGGCCGTATTCGCTGTAGGATTCCAGATAGGCCTTCTGGATCTCGTGGCCGATAAACTCGGCGTACCGGGTGGCGAGCTCCGACTTTATGAAATCGAGATAGGCGGCTTCGGTCTTTTTCGGGAACTGTTCGCGCTTGATTGCATCTTCCAAAATATACATCAGATGAACAGGATCGGCAGCGACCTCCTCGGTGTCATAATTGAATGTCTGCGACAGGATCTTGAAAGCGAAACGGGTGCTGACGCCGGTCATGCCCTCATTGACGCCGGCGGCGTCCCGATACTCCTGGACCGACTTTGCCTTAGGGTCGACGTCCTTTAGGTTTTCGCCGTCATAGATCCGCATCTTGGTGTAGAGGGGCGAGTTGCCATGCTCTGCCAACCGGGTTGAAACCGTGAACCGGCTGAGGATGTCCAGGACTTCCGGCGCGCAGGCACTGTCGACAAGTTCGCTTTCGCGCAGCAGCTTGTCATAGATTTGCCTTTCCTCGGTGATCCGCAGGCAATATGGCACCTTAACCACCAGGATGCGGTCAAGAAACGCTTCGTTGTTCTTGTTGTTCTTGAACTGCAGCCATTCCGATTCGTTGGAATGGGCCACGACGATTCCCTGGTACGGAAATGACCCAAAATTCTCGGTGCCGTTGTAGCTGCTCTCTTGCGTCGCCGTAAGCAGCGGGTGCAGCACCTTGATAGGCGCCTTGAACATCTCGACGAACTCTAGCAGGCCCTGCGTGGTGCGGTTCAGGCCGCCGCTGTAGGAATAGGCATCGGGATCAGACTGGCTGTAGTTTTCGAGTTGGCGGATGTCGACCTTGCCGACCAGCGCTGAGACGTCCTGGTTGTTTTCGTCGCCAGGCTCGGTCTTGGCGATGCCGATTTGGCGCAGCCGGGACGGCATCAGCTTCACAACAGAAAATTTGGAAATATCACCGGCCAGTTCGTCGAGACGTTTCGCCGCCCAAGGTGAGATCAAGCCGTTTAAGCGTCGCCGCGCGATCCCGTATTTGTCTTCCAGCAAATCGGCCATGCGGTCGGGGCTGAAAAGGCCGAGCGGTGATTCAAAAACCGGGCTGATTTGATTCCCGGCCTTGAGCGTATAGATGGGGCGCTGCTCCATCAGGCTTTTCAGTCGCTCTGCCAGCGAAGATTTGCCGCCGCCAACCGGGCCGAGCAAGTAGAGGATCTGCTTGCGTTCCTCCAGCCCTTGCGACGCATAGCGGAAATAGCCGGCGATCCGCTCGATCGTGTCTTCCATGCCATAGAACTCGGAGAAGGCGGAATAGAGCTTGATCGTCTTATTCGCGAAAATGCGCCCGAGCCTCTCGTCCTTGCTGGTGTCGACCAGCTTGGGTTCGCCGATCGCGTCGACCATGCGCTCGGGCGCCGAGCCATACATCGACTTGTCCTCCCGACACGCCAGCAGATATTGCTGGAGGCTCATCTCTTCCTGGGCCACCGAACTATAGATTTTAGAGAACAATTCGAAGACGTCAGATTGCTTGCTCTGCATTGTCGCCTCCCGGCGGCCGCCGCGATGCCTTAGGTCACAACTTGCATAAAGCCTCGTCGGTTTCCGTTTCCGTTCTGAATTGATCGCGGTTCGGCGCAAGATCGAATGGGCAAGCGATCACCCTAACGGTTCGTGCCGATCGCGAGTGCTGGAGCAACAATATCACTTGAACCAAGGTAAGTCGAAACCAATACCTTCCGGCGCAAAGCGCGCGGCGCTGAAACCTTCAAGCCCGGAGAGATGGCCGAGGTGGTCCACATCATAGAGTTGACGCTGGTGGTACGGCGCCGGTCAGTGTTGACCGCCGGAGAAGGAGGTGCGTCATGATGCTTGATTATTCGATCTATGCGGCGCTCGCAGCGGTCGTAATCATATTCTTCTCCTCGGCTATTCGCATCCAGCGGGAATACGAGCGCGGCGTCGTCTTCACGTTCGGCCGCTTCACTGGCGTGAAGGGGCCGGGCCTTATCATCCTGATTCCGGTCGTGCAGCAGATGGTGAGGGTCGATCTCAGGGTGGTGGTGCAGGAAGTCCCGCCGCAGGACGTGATTTCGCGCGGTTCGCCGCGCGTCGGCGTCATCTCCAGCCGTAAGGGTGTGAACCTGCCAGGCACGATCCTCGACGTTTCGCCACTGACGGCCAAGGATTGCGCCGACTTCGAATTTGGTCTCCGTTTCGGCGTTGATTGGGTGACGCTGTCGTTCGTGCAAAAAGCCCCCGACGTGCTCGAGGCGAGCGGACTCATCGGCGATCGCGGAGGCCTCGTTGCCAGGATCGAGAAGCCTGCGGCTCAAGCGGTTCGATGACATTATCAGGTTTTCCGGCGCAGCCATGGCAAAATCCTGATCATCCCTTTTTCTACGCCACGGCATCTCAACCACCGCAGAAGCATGCTCGACGCCTTTTGCTCCTGATCCGGGAGTTCTGTTCCAGCCGCGTACTGGTATGGGAATTTCCGAGACAATGGCGCTCAAGCGGAATAAAATTGATATCAAGGCTATCGGACCTTCGACCGGCCGAAGAGCAACCGAAGTAGTTCTGTCGGCTTCGTCCATTGCGGATATTTCTGATCAAGTCGGGCCATAAGCCGGCGGTTAGTCTGTACGGCGTGCCTCCGCTAATCAGACCGGCGGAGAAGTCGACTACAAATGACACAGAGGAAGAAACAGGAGAGCCTTATCGATGATAGAGGGGATCAGCGCAATCACGCTGGCCACACACGAAATGCCGCGAGCTGTTCGATTCTACCGCGCGCTGGGGTTTGAGGTCCTGCATGGCGGCGAAGAGTCGTCATTCACCAGCTTTCGCGCGGGCGTGGGCTATCTTAACCTCATCGCGCAGCCTGCCGAGCGGCGCTGGTCCTGGTGGGGCCGCGTTATCTTCTACGTCACCGATGTTGATGCACTTTATGAACGTGCGCTCGCGGCAGGGTGCCAGCCAACCACCGCCCCCCGCGATGCCGAGTGGGGTGAGCGCTTCTTCCATCTTATAGGCCCTGACGGCCACGAACTCAGTTTCGCTCGGCTTTTGCTCCCGATTTAATAGCAACTCGAAGCAGCCTGCCATTCCAAGAGGTGCTGGGAGCGCGTATGGTGCCCCGACGCCGCAATCTGGCGAGTTCGAGTCATGGTGGCAACGAGCGGTCGCATCGTGACAGTGTTTGGCGGAACCGGATTTCTCGGCCGCCGCATCGTTCGGCATCTGCGCTTTCGCGGATTTCCTGTTCGGGTCGCGTCAAGGCATCCGGATCGGGGGCACGGACTTTTTGGTTCTGATGATCCGCAACTTCGATCCGTTCAAGCCAACATCCACGACGATCAGTCAGTCGCGGACGCGCTTGCGGGCGCTTACGGCGTTGTAAATGCAGTCAGTCTTTACGTCGAGAATGGACGCGAGACGTTTCATTCGGTGCACGTCGAGTCGGCTCAACGGGTAGCGGCTCAAGCGCATCGGGCTGGAGTCGAACGGTTCGTTCACGTTTCAGGACTCGGTGCCGATCCAAATTCACAATCACGGTACATCCGAAAGCGCGGCGAAGGCGAATTGGCGGTCCAAGCCGCGTTCGCCGGTGCACTTTTAGTCCGCCCGGCGGTGATGTTCGGACCAGACGACGCGTTTCTCACCACCATCCTCAAGCTGCTCCGCCGGCTTCCAATCTATCCGATGTTTGGCCACGGCCTGACCAAGCTGCAGCCGGCCTATGTGGAGGATGTTGCGGAGGCGATTGGCCGGGTCATGCAGCACGCCGAGACGTCTTCGACGATCTTCGAACTCGGCGACCCTCGTGTCTACTCCTACAAAGAATTTCTCGGAGCCATTGCGCGCCAAGCCGGCCTTGCGCCCCTATTGATTCCGATCCCGTTTGCCGTTTGGCATGCACTCGCATGGACTTCCGAAATGTTTCCGGGTCCACTCCTTACCCGCAATCAAGTGGAACTGATGCAGATCGATACGGTGTCATCACCGGAGATGCCCGGATTTATTGAGCTTGGGATTTCGCCGCACTCAGTCGATGCAATTCTCCAGAGGGTATTATCGAACTGCGAATGAAAGAGGCTCCTCGGTCAATCCGCTCCAACGGCGGACTGGTTCGCGCGGATGCGCGATACTTTCGCTCTATTATCTGCTCGTGGCCGGAGGAAGGAGATTTCCTCGTTCGCGTGAACAGGGGACACCAGCTTACCTTGTCGGCCATTACAAAGTGACGTCCGCGCTGACCTATGAAGGTTTCAAACGTGCGGTTGCTGATGCTCGTGCTCAGGCGAAAAAGTAATGGCACGGCCTGTGGATGCCAATCCGGGCCTCGATCTCTGAGAGAGTCCGCATTCCGGCCATCGGCGCTTCTCCGCATTTTGGTAGATTTTAGCTCATTTTTGGAGGTAAAATCCATGCGCCGAGGGATGGCGGTAGGGCCCGCATCAAGGGCCGCCGCGCAGCATGCAACCTTGCCGAGCCATTTACTGCCGACGATCTGCGCATGGACCATGCCGACGTAACCGACACCGCCCCGTGCGAGCTGTGCGGGCAGACGGACGATTGTGCCTGGACGATTGTGCCTGATGGCACTCAAAACGAGACCGCCGCGCCTTGCGTCGCACGATACGATGACGGCACGGCCGAGACCAAAGCAGGCCGACGCCGAACTTCTCACGCGAGCAAAAGCGTTTCGCTGCAAGCCTTGAGCGCGTTCCTTGGCGCCGCCGCGATATCCTGCCAGTCGGTCATGGGGCCGGGTTCCGTTTGATCTCGATGAAGTCGATAGGGCCACCAGCCTTCGCGTCGTCGAACACGCCGATGACAAGGCGGCCTGTGTACCAGGCGAAGGTGTCAAGATCGGTGCGATGTTCGAATTTCAATGGGCCGTGCGCGAATTGGTCATGTCCATGCACGACGTGCCGATCACCATGTCCAATATCGGCGCCATCCGGGTATAGCCACCAGAGCAGCACCTGCTCTTTCTGGTCATCCAATGGGCGCGTCGGATCAACGCCGGCATGGACAAAGACGCGATGCTTATCGACATGCGTCAACGGTAGCGCGTCAAGCTGCTCGCTCATGATAGCCTCCCTGGTGGCGGGAGAGCGGCGTCATCGTCCCGCTTTCATAAGCGGCTGCGATGCTCGGCTTGATATGGGATGCCACGGTCTGTCCGTCTGGCATGTCGGCCGCGAATTTGCTCATGCCCGCCCCCGTGAACGTGAGGGCATGTTCGAATCCGCACGCCAGTTCCTCGCGCCCCGCCGAATGAGGCGTCATCACGCTGTTCATTGGGCGCCTCCCGCGGCTTCCGGCCGCTCAGCGGTCGCATCACTGCGTTCTGCAGCCATCTGCGTAAACGTCTTACCCGTCTGCTGAAGGACTGGATCGGCCTTCAAAACTCGAGCCAGGCGGGTCAGGATCACATCGCAATAGATTGGATCGAGCTCGACCCCGTAGCCGATCCGACGGGCTTTCGCGGCCGCGACCAGGGTCGACCCCGAGCCGGCAAAACAATCGAGTACGGCGCCCTTTGGCTGTGAGGCGTCCAAAATCGCGTCCGCAATCATCGCGACCGGCTTCACGGTGGGATGCATGGCAAGATCGGCATCGCGGGTCACCCCGAACGAGGTCGCGCCGGCATAGGTCCAGACGTTTGAGCGGGCTCGCCCATAGCGGCCCAGTTGAATGTTGTTGATATGGGCGGATTTGCCGACTTTGAAGACATAGACGAATTCATGCTGCGACCGGTAAAGCGATCCCATCCCGGCGTTTGTCTTGGCCCAGACGCAGATGTTCTTCAGCTCGGAATAGACGGCTTCGCCAGCCTCCTGGATCTCGAGGGCATGTCGCCAATCCATGCACAAATAGTGCAGGGCCCCGTTCAAGGAATAATCGGCCAGGTTCCGGAGAGCGCCAGTCAGGAATGCGACAAACTCACGCCGGGTCATCTCGCCCGAGGCTTGCACGAATTCGCGGTGCTGGTTCTTGCCAAGCCCGGAGACATGTCCGTCGATCGCGACGTTATAGGGCGGGTCGGCAAAGACCATTTGCGCGCGAGCATTGCCCATCAGCGCCGCGAAGGTCTCGGGCTTGGTCGCGTCGCCACAGATCAACCGGTGTGGCCCCACGGTCCAGATGTCGCCAAGTTGCGTGACTGCCGTTGCGGGCAGCGCCGGCAGCTCATCGGCGGGGTCTGGTGCCGCCTCGCTGTCGGAATTGACGATCAGATCGATCTCGGCGAAGTCAAAACCGGTGATGGTTACGTCGAGGTCGCAGTCCAAGATCGCCTCAAAATCCTCTTTGAGAATCTCGACGTCCCAGCCGGCATTCAAGGCGGTTCGATTATCCGCGATCACATAGGCGCGCAGCTGCGTCGGGCTCAAATGATCGACGCGCAGCACCGGAATGGAATCGACGCCGAGCTGCTTCAGCGCGGCAAAGACCGCGTTGCCCTTCACAATGGTATTGTCGCCATCGACCAATAGCGGCAGCGTCAGCCCGAATTCGAGTACGCTGCGCACGAGCTGGTCGATCTGCTTCTCACTATGCGTCCTTGGATTGCGCGGGTTCGGCTTCAATGCCGATGCCGGCACATATTCGATCTGCTCGGACGGCAGACGCACGATGGCGTTTTTGCCCGACCAGGGTACTTGCTTCACGTCCATACTTCACTCCTCCAGTTCGGCTTCGTTAAAACCGGTCGCAAGGTCCCGAAAAGGCGCACAACGCATGCAGATGCACGCGCTTAAAATGTTTCCTTTTCTGAACCTCGCGTCCGGCTCGATGCCGGTTGTCGCTGTAAATCGATCAGCGACAATGCAGAGCAGGTCTGCAAGGAAGCGAAGTAAGATTGCCTATACGCCGATTGACCTCGGCGTCAACAGGTTTTGGTGATGCTGCAAACTGCGCCCGTTGTGGCGCGGGCTTCGGTTAAAAATTGTCGTTAATACGGAGAGGGAGGGCCAGCAAAAGTTCAAACCGTCGCTGATGAGCTTCGATTTCATTTTCGTCTGTCACAGCGCTGCTGCCGAAGACCGCAGTTGCTGACTCCGCTTTTGCCGCGCCATCAAGCGTCCGCGGCTACTGTCCCGCCATAACGAGCCTCCGGCGAAAGCCGAAAGCGTAGGCAACGCGCACCAAGGCCGCGAGATCAACCGGGGAGCGAAGGTCGTTGCTTCTATTCGCCTATGTCTCCTTCTCGCCTGCGACCCGCGGCAACCAGCCTCGTTTGTCGAGTTCACTTTCGAAGCTAGCGAGATGGCTCTCAATGAGAGATATAATCTTAAAATCGCCGGGAGAATAAGGACAGCCTTGGCGAGCGGACTCTTCCGCATCTAAACGATGCTCATCCAGCATCGTCGTAAAAATCTTCATGGCTTCAAGAATTTTCTTCAGTGTAGCGAGCTGCTCGGGACCTCGGGGGCCGGTGATTATGACCTCGCCAGTGGAACGGTTGAGGTGCACGTCATCGGGATGCGGCAAAGGAGGTGGCAGACCGCGATTACGATGAGACTCTGCTAGCGCCGGATAATTATCCTTATAGTCAAGGGCCTCCTTATATAGATCAAGCACCTCCGCGCGCTTGGCTTGTTCGGCTTTATCGATCCTGTCGAGAGAAGCCTTTAACGCTAAACGATTGCCGTTGAGGCCCATCGCAGTCTGCTTTTTCAGCAGCGCTTCTTTAGTGCTGATGCTAGATGTGCGGTTGCCCTCGCGGACCCGAAGCAAGTTTTCCGAGTTTTCTAAAACGAGATCGCCTAACGAGAGATTTTGACGGCGCTTTCGCTTTCGGACTTTGCGCGATGAACCCAGCGGGTTGCCACTCTGCCCTTTCTTGAACTGAAAGGCTTTCGGCGGTCGGCGATAACCGACTTGGTCGTCGTCGGTCATGCCGTCACCTCGCGCTCTGGGAGCTTGCGACTTCCGCAAAGGGAGGACAAGATTCGGGTCGCATCAAGGGCGAGCCGAACACGGCAACACCGGCCGCGAGGGGAGGCATCTGTTTCTGTGAATGCGTTACCGCGTTGCGCGGATGAGGCTTGAACGTCTTAGTCTTAGACACTTGCTACTCCTGGTCTGGCTCGGAGTAGCCTTTTCGAAGACCGAAAAGGCGAACTCCGAGCGCGGTTGAACGCGCTGCATCGGATTCTCCTTTTCTGACTTCACGTCGCGGGACGGCTGTACAACGTCCTGCCTAATGCGGTTGCTTGCGAATACACAAGAACGGCAAGAGCGGCCCTTCAAATACCGGGGCGCGGCGACAAGGCGGCAATATAGTGTGCAACGTACCCCGGTCAAGCTTTTGTTAATTCAATCAGGGACGATTTCTGGTTGATGAGATCTCAAGACGCGCCTTCATTCTTCTTGCTGCCAGGTTATCAATTCCCTGCTTCACGCCCAAAATTCCCTGCTAATTGCGAGCAGGGAATTTGCGTCTAAGACCTGGCATTCGTTATCCTTTCTCGGGGAATGTCGCTTGTTTTTGCTGGAAAATGGCGCAAAAAGCAGATTAGCAGCGAATTTGTCGGCAATTTGGAAAACCAAACCGGCGAGACCGGTTCGCATCTGACTGCCTCCGCCACCACCCAGTCTGTTATTTTTCACATTTCCGGAGACTGACGAAAAAGGCCCGCTATTGGCGGGCTTTTCCGCATTTTGATCTGCGGAGGCGCGGTCTCCGTGACCCGTCTGGGCTGGTTTTGGGGCTCTGTCTCTGCCGCGCAATTTCCCGTTCCTGGGAATCAGGCCGATGAAATAAGGCACGGTCACCGGTTGGCAGAATCGGCAGCGTCTGTCGGTGCCAGGCCGAGGCGACTCATCTCCTGAGGCCATTCAGCCGGCGCATCCCGGAGGGCAGCGACACCGATCCCGCGCGGGAATCGTCCTTCAACGGCTGCTGTCACAAGGACCGGTGAAAGGAAGGCAAGCGAGATCGTCATATTGATATGTCGCGTGCTGCAATGTTGGCGGGCGGCAAGGCTTTCGATTGTCTCGCGACCGTCGACGATCTCCTGAAGCCAAAGCCGGCCGCGGCCGATTGATCGGATGAGAGCCGACCGGCGTTCGGCCTTCATGGGCCGAGCGCGATGCTCAGGCGTATTCGCCGGCAGCAATATCTCCCGGGTGGGCCTTGATGGCTTCTTCCAGGGCATGACAACGATGCGCGAGGTGACAGCGTGATGTTCAGCCGGATCCGGATCGTGGTGGCTCTGGATCTGCTGGATATCATTTTCACCAAACCTCAGATGAAACGCCAACTGGTTCTTGCGAACCTCAATTCGGGTGACGAACCGCTCAATCGTTTCTCGAGACAACGTATCGTTCGAAAGCGGATCATCTATGTCCGTGTTGGCGATGACCGCCTTGGAGATCGTGGCTTCGATCTCTGACGCAGGCACACGATTAACAGAGCCAACAGGCTTATCCGTCTGACCCCGGATACAGGGCGCAGAGACGTAATAGCGATGTCGAACGCGGTCTCGACTGGCATAGGTCAAGATCATCCGATGGCCCGCGTCATCAAACAGCAGCCCGGCAAGGAGGGCACGGGTTCGGATACGTGTCGTGGTGCGATGTGACCACTGTTCGGTCAGCCTTTGCTGAACAGCATCAAACAGTGCGCGGTCGAGCAGGGCAGGCTGCGACCCTGGGAGGATCTCGCCCTTGAACTTGACTTCGCCGAGATAGAAACGGTTCCGCAGCATGTAAAACAACGGGCCCTGCCTGAACGGAACGCCCCCTCGCGTTCCGCCTGACGCCAGCTGCCGGACCTTGGACCGAAAGCCTCGCTCCTTGAGGTCCTTAACGAGGCGGTTGACGCTGCCGATTTCCAGATAGCGCTGAAAAATCAGCCGAACGATATTGGCCTCTTCCTCGTTGATGTGAAGTTGTCCATCCTTGAGGATGTAGCCTAGTGGAACCATGCCGCCGACCCACAGCCCTTTGCGTTTAGAGGCAGCAATTTTGTCGCGGATGCGCTCGGAGGTGACCTCACGTTCGAACTGCGCAAAGGAAAGAAGGACGTTCAGCGTCAATCGCCCCATTGATGTGGTGGTGTTGAATTGCTGCGTGACAGAAACAAAAGAGGTACCATGGGCATCAAACAGTTCGACCAGCTTGGCGAAGTCAGCCAGAGAGCGGGTGAGCCTGTCCACCTTATAGACGACGATGATGTGGATCCGGTGTGCCACGACATCTGCAAGCAACTGCTGTAGGGCAGGGCGATCAGTCGATCCGCCAGAGAAACCGCCGTCATCGTATCGCGCCTTGACCAGCGTCCAGCCGGCATGCGTCTGACTTCGGATATAGGCTTGGGATGCGTCATACTGGGCATCCAGCGAGTTGAACTCCTGATCAAGGCCAGAGTCGGTGGACACTCGCGTATAGATCGCGCACCGGACGACCCGATTGTCCGCTGGCTTCATGGTGGAGACACCTTGCCGGTGCTGGCACGGAGGCCGAAGAAGCGCGGTCCGTTCCAATTCGTGCCGGTGATGGCGAATGCAATCTTGGACAGGCTGTCGAAGATCTTCCCCTCGAAAGCGAAGCCGGCTTCGACGACCATCACCCGATGAAGTTGGCCGTTCCATTCTCGCGTTAGCACAGTGCCGGGAAACATAGCTTGCTTGCGCTGATCCTGGGCCGCTACGAGCGGCAAGATTTCGTCCAAAGATTGTACGGTAGCCGCACGCTTCAGAAGTTGAACCGTCGCAGCATCGAGATCCCCAAGCGCATCTGCTTGGATGCGATAGGCGAGAATGCCGAATAGCAAATGCTTGGGCAGGTGCTCTGGGGCTGGGCGCCCCACAACACTCTGCCAGCGGGACTGTAGGCCAATCAGATCGAGACTGCGCAGATGCGCAATCTCGTCTTCCATCGACAAGCTCATCAGCCTTCGACCGATAGGCTTTCGTGATCCTGGACTTCGCGCCATGGCATCAGGCCGCAGCCTTGTCAGGCTTCGAACCGGTCGACGCGGCGTTTCCAGTTACTTTGTAGATCCGACCGGCTTCAGTAGCTTCCGATGTCAGCGTCAGTTTGAGCTTCTTCCGTATGATACCAGCGAAGAAGCCGCGCACCGAATGCTGCTGCCAATCCGTGGCCTTCATGATGTCGCCAATCGTTGCGCCCTCAGGCTTCATCAGCATCTCGATGACCCGGGCTTGCTTGCTGCCGGCGCGGTGCTTCACCGGCTGATCCAACGATCGGGCTGGTGCTGAACTGCTCCTCTTGATGGGTGCAACCTTGGCGGTCTTGGTTGACGCACGGCGCGCGGGTCTTGCGCGCCTAGGTGTTATCACTGATCGAGATGGAGTTTTGCGGGATTGTGTTTTGGCCATGTAACGTCTCCGGCTGCTGCAGCATCATCGCTGCCACCACCGAAGCCCCGTCACGGCAAATACACCGGCGGGGCAGGCTGTTCAGTGGCCGAAGGAGGCACTCAACGCGCCGACAGTAACGCTCCAATCGCCCAGCAATGCCAGTGGTTTCTGAGCAATCTTGTTGCTCAACAGAGTGCGAGCCCGAGCGCGGTTTGCACCACTATGATGTCAAGAAATTTGGCTACCCGCATCACCACCGTGCCTGCCGCGTAGGTAGATCCACGTCGAGGAAGAGCGCAGGACGATAACAAGGAACTCTAAATCGGCTCATAGCCGCGAGGCTTCTTATCGCCAAGCCATACTTAAGGTGAAAATCAGAAAGACCGCGACTAGGCCTCCAACAACGAGAAACCAATTAAGCCACATGATTTAGCAGTCTGCTGAAAAACCGCTCGCGCGTGCGAGAATTTGCTGATTCGATTTTCATCGTGAATCGGTGGAGGTTGGGATGCGCGGAGCCTTTGTGGATCAGGGCGGGTTGTTTTCGTACATCTCGCCGGAGGCGCGGGTGCCGCCGAACCATCCGCTGAGGAAGATCCGGGCGCTGGTCCGTGATGTGCTGGGCGAGTTGAACCGTAGCTTTGCCAGGCTCTATTCAAGTGAAGGGCGCCCCTCGATCGCGCCGGAGCAATTGCTCAGCGCGCTACTTCTGCAGGTGCTCTACGGCATTCGCTCGGAGCGCCAATTGATGGAGCAGTTGGACTACAATCTATTGTATCGCTGGTTCGTGGGGCTGTCGCCGGACCATCCGGTCTGGAACCCGACCAGCTTCACGAAGAACCGCGAGCGGCTGCAGAACGGCGATGTGTTCACGAAGTTCATGACCAGGCTTTTGAAACACCCTCAGGTCGAGCCGCTGCTCTCGGACGAGCACTTCTCGGTGGACGGCACGTTGATCGAGGCCTGGGCGTCACAGAAGAGCTTTCGTCCCAAGGATGGCAGCGATGGCGACGACGGCACGAACTTCCACGGTCAGACGCGCAAGAACGACACCCATGTCAGCACGAGCGATCCCGACAGCCGGCTCTACCGCAAGGCGGCCGGACGCGAGGCCAGGCTCTGCTACATGGGCCACGTCACCATGGAGAACCGGCATGGGCTGGCCGTGGCCGGCATCGTCACGCACGCGAGCGGCACCGCCGAGCGCCGCGCCGCGGAGATAATGCTCGAGGCCGAAGGCAGGAAAGCGGGTCGCCGCATTACCGCCGGTGCGGACAAGGCTTATGACACGGCCGATCATGTGGCCAATCTTCGCGCCATCGACGTCACACCGCATGTGACGCAGAACAATGGCATGGGCAAGACCGGCAGGCGCCGCCGGAGCGCTATCGACGCACGGACCACGCGCCATCAGGGCTATGGCATGTCGCAGACGCGCCGGGCGATGATCGAATGCATCTTCGGCTGGGGCAAGCAGCACGGCACGATGCGCAGGACCAAACATCGTGGCATTTGCCGCGTTGCCGCCGACTTCATGCTCAACTTGATCGCCTATAACCTGATCCGCGTTCCCAAACTGGTCACGGCATAACCGCGTCGTCGCCAGGACGACAACGACTGCAACGCGCCGCCGAATACACATCATCGCGATGAGGCGTTCCGAGGATCATCGAAGCGGTCAATTTTGGCTTTTTCAGCAAACTGTTAGAGCCTCCCAAGGGAGCGTCTCCCTTTTAGAATGTTTAAGCTTGCGCCGTTCACGGCTCGGGACTGATTATCTGCCTGACGGCCATCAATATACCCGGATTTGATTTGCGGATAAGGACACGACCGACATTTCCTCAGCGTCCTCTCCAATCGCGTGCTGGAGCTGACGCCCGAGGGCATCCAACAGTATGGCGGCGGCTACACCGAATACGTCGCACGCACCGGCCAGGAAGCGCCGGGGCTGCGCAGCTAACGCCGCGGCCCGCGCCTTGACTCATCTATCCGGTTCGCTGAGAAATTGCCGATGCCGCAAACGTTTATAACGTTTTCCTGAGTACCTTCGACAGCGCTCACGCAGCGGTAGCCATGTTCCACGATGTGTTATGAACCGTGAAGTGGGCTTCGAGCTCCGTCATCGCGAGACGCTCATATTCATAGGCTTGCGCCAGGAGCGTCGATCTTTGCGCAGGACGGAACGCCGCAGTCTGACGATAGAGCGAAGCGATGGTGCGATATCGACGCACGTTTTCAAGGACAGCGTTCCCACTCATACAACAACCCCGTTTCCTGTTGACCCGGAGACTATGCAACGAGCGATTTTCGAAATCGTTAGCGGATTTGACAGCCAGAGCGAATGGTTTGTGAACTGTTATCGGAAGGCGACCAAAGGCCGCAATTGTTGCTTACGTCGCCGCCTATTTGGGAGATACGTCATGCCTTCGGAAGCCCGCTCGCCTCGTCTCGCTGTTCTGATTGATGCGGACAATGCTTCCGCAAAAATCGCAGATGGACTGTTTGAGGAGATTGCGAAGATAGGCGAGGCAAGCGTTCGCCGCATCTACGGCGATTTCTCCAATCCTCGCTCTAAAGGCTGGTCTGATACGTTATCGAAGCATGCTATCATACCTCAACAGCAGTTTGCCTACACCAGCGGCAAGAATGCATCCGACATAACTCTGGTCATCGATGCAATGGACCTGCTTCATAGCGGTCGGTTCGACGGATTTTGTCTGGTTTCCTCGGACAGTGATTTTACCCGCCTGGCCGCCCGCATCCGCGAGCAAGGCGTCGATGTTTTTGGATTTGGTGAGCAAAAGACCCCGGAGAGCTTCCGGCAGGCCTGTCGGAGGTTTGTATACACTGAGAACCTGCTTACCGGCGCAGCGAACAATCAGGATGCCGCCTCAACTTTGAAATCTCTTCAGCTCCCCAGCGCGGCTACTCCCATCATTGAGAAAGTCATTACACAGATGGAAAGCGAAGACGGGTGGGTACCTCTAGGAGAAGTTGGAAGACAGCTTGCCAACTTGGCTTCCGATTTCGATCCTAGAACCTTCGGCTTTCGCAAGCTGAGCGACCTTGTGCGAAGGACAAATTATTTCGAAATCGAGCATCCCAAAGGCGGCTCCATGCGCATTCGTCTAAAGTCCGCTTCCAGATTACGTCCGAAATCGAAGACTCCCAGGAAAACTCCATCGTGAGAAGAAGCGAGCAAGCGGAGATGAAGGTTCTGAAGGCCACAGTGACCTGCTTCTCGATATCGACTGGCGTCAGAGTGTGAATCGGCGCCGGGGTCACGTCGCTGGAAGGATGGGCAATAACGTCCTGAAGAAAATTGAGAAAGCTTCGTCGGAGTGGGGTCACGATAGGCGCCGGTGTTGACCCACCCCGGCGCGGATTATGTCAACTGCGACAAGGAATTGTGGCCGATAGTTCACGGGGCCAAGTTCGGCGCCGATTAACAATCGGGCATGGTCGACGACAGATTTTATGGTTTGGCGTTACAGCGCATCCGACCGCCGAATGGATCGCAAATCAGGTCACGCAAGCGTGTGGCTGGGACCAGACTCCCTGCTATCTGATCTGCGATCGCGATGGAGCCTATGGCGAGGTTTTCTTCCGAAGACTTCGATCGATGGGCATTCGCGATCGACCGACGTCGCCACGTTCCCCATGGCAAAACGGATATGCTGAACGACTGATCGGTTCGATCCGACGGGAGTGCCTTGACCACGTTGTTGTGTTCGGCGAGCGGCATCTCCGTCACGTCCAGCTGTCGTATATGAATTATTACAACGAGGCTCGCACGCATCTATCCTTGGAGAAGGATTCACCGGTCTCGCGCAACGTTGAGCGGGCCGGACACATTCTTTGCTGTCCGGTCCTGGGCGGGCTGCATCACCTATATCTTCGGATTTGATTTGCGACAGGCACAACGGAGCGTCTCACCGCTCCGCATCACGGGTCTGCTTTCATGCAAGCCCGCCCGACGTCAGCGTCCGAACGCCTACCCTGAGTGCTTTAAACGTCCCGCTTTATGGAGGCTCAAAAGGAACGTTACGGCGCCACCCGGTATTGAAGTGCTCAGGACGCGCGGCCTTGTCGTCCCTACGGCCCGTCGAGACCCGGTCGGGCCATTCTGTTGAGCAGTCAAGCGAGGTATTGAATATGAATAAGGTCGAAGCAAACCTCATGGCGTGGCTTCGCAACACCCACGCAATGGAGGAACAAGCTGTGACCATGCTAACGAGCTTGGCAAGCCGGACCGGCGACTACCCGGATGTCAAGGCGCGGATCGAAAGCCATCTGGCCGAGACGAAGAGGCAGGCTGAAGCGCTGGAGGAATGTATCAAGCGCCGCGGCGGCGATACTTCAATCTTGAAAGATCTGGCCGCGAAGACGGTCGCTTTCGGCCAAGGCGTGAGCGGCATGTTTGTCGAGGACGAAATCGTCAAAGGGGCGATGGCGAGCTACACGTTCGAGCACATGGAGGCGGCGGCGTACCGAGTATTGATCGCTGCGGCCGAAGCGGTCGGCGACACGCAAACACAAACGGTTTGCGAACGCATCTTGCAGGAAGAGCTTTCCATGGCGTCTGATCTGGAGCGCCAGTTGTCGATCTTGACGCGCAAATATCTGAGCCGTTCCCGGGTCAAATGAGGTCTCCATCGTCACCGGCCCGTTCGCGCGTGAGACCTTCAGGCAGCCTCGGGACGAAACCCGCCAGACGGCGAGGGCGTTCCTCGACCGATGGCCGGCCGCGGCGTACATGTCGAAGGTTGAAACTTGGCGGGAGCTGCCCGGCGGCGAGATCGAGTTCACGATGAAACGGCTCAAGAGTGCGGATTAGCGTCTGGGTGCTGGCGGCTGCAGCCCACTCCTAAGCCAGCCCACTGTCTTGTCGTCGCTCGAAGGGTCGCATTCGACACACCGGAGGCGCTATTGTGAATGCTGATCGAAAAATGACCCCCATCGGCATCATGGGGACCCCTTCAGCCCATTGATTTCGTTGAGTTGGAATGATGGGACCCCCTTGCCGATCATGGTCGAGACCCCGCGCCGAAACACATTCATGCAGCCCCGCCCGACGTCCAAAAAGCTCAACGCCGGCCGCCGATGCCCACGCTACGCAGGGGCATTATCCGGTCTGAAAAATCTGAGGTGTGTCAGAAGCCCATACCCGACGCGGACGAAGACCGCCGCCTTGGGGACATTGACACGGAGAAGGCCGATAAGCTTCCGGCAGGAAAAGAGAGAGACGTCCTTCGCAAGGCGGAAGATAAGTTGGCTGGTCTCTCAAGGAACCGTCGGCATCATCGATTCCGCGGGTAACGCCTCGTGTTTGCTTATTCCGCCGCCACCCGCTGACGTCAGGGAAGCCAACGGCACGTCGATCGCGTAGACGAAACCCGCCGGCTGATACGTCAACTGCACGTCGCCCTTGAGCTGCTTGCCTAGCGTCTCGATGAGACGCGTCCCAAAACTGTGGTTTTCCGGTGCGTGAACTACTGGACCGTTCATTTCGGTCCATGTCAGGTGCACGCGCTGCGTCTTTGGATCCAGCGTCCAAGCGACGTCGACGCGCCCAGTCGGCTCCGACAGGGCTCCGAACTTCGTGGTGTTCGTGCAGAGCTCGTTGAGAGTCATGGCGATGGCGATCACGGCGCCCGACGTCATCTGGATGTCCGGTCCTGCAATCGAGAATTTCGGAACGTCCGGATTGTCAAAAGCCTCGGTCGCGCTGCGGACGATATGGCGGAGGTCGGCGCTGTTCCATCTAGCCTGTAGAAGGAGATCATGAGCTCGCCCAAGCGCCTGCAGCCGGCCCGCGATGGCACGCTGCGCGTGTTCGGCGCCCTGCACGTGGCGAAGGCTCTGGGCGGCGATGGCGCTGACCGTCGCGAGCGTATTCTTGATGCGATGATGAAGCTCTTCCAAGATCAGTTTCTGCAGCTTGTCGGATGCCTCACGCTCACGGGCGTCTATGCCGGCCTGAGCCAGCAAACCCTGGGCATCGATTTCGGCCTGCGCCAACAGTAACCGAAGGCTGACATTCTCTGCCTCCAGAAAGTCGTGAGGCGGTGCCGCGCCGTTAGAAGGTTGGCGTTCCTGATGACGCTGACGATCGGACATCGCTGTTTTTACCACCATAAGTCGGGTGCCGCACACACCTTTGACACGCGATTCGTCCCCCAATCACGCGTTTGGGGTGCATTAAGCGCGAAAACAGCCCGAGGGTGGCCGAGGCCTCGACACCACCGCGGACCAGCAAGATGCCGTTAAATTGGTCAGGTTTTGAAATACAGGAAATAGACCACTGCGAAGGCTGCCACGACCAGCCCAAGGCCCCAGGTCAACACGTTGCGCATCGTAGGTCCACGCTCCGCGCCCCGGGCTTCGACCGCGGTCTCGACTACCTGTCCGTCTTCTCGCTTGGGCATTGTATTTCCTGGAATTGAAGGGGTCCGCAAATTTTCGCGGCTTTAGTCGCGGTGAACAAACTCACGATGAATCTCACGCCCAAGTTCGTTGACTACAGATATCTCAAGGTCTTTATCGTCGCGTAGGCTGTTGTCGCGGAAGTGCTGAGCGAGTTCTTTGCAGTGCATGATGGCCTCTGGGTTGCCTTTGAAGTCGATCCCGACTTTGTCTCTCATCGGGACGCCATCCTTCATGTCGAAAAAGAATTTTTGCATCGCCATACCTCTAATCGCTTCAAGACAGAGTATTGTCAGCGCCTTGGCCTGAATGACGGTGCATCGTCTCAGCGAACGGCCATGGCGGCGCACGCGCCTCGCCATCATGGCGTGAGGCGCGCGCTTAAAGGAGCGTTCGGATGACCACCCTGCACCGTAAGAATCAATCCGATGGATCAAGTTTCGTTCCGACTGGGACGGGGCGTGGACGACGACGAGGGCATTCCTGGATCGCTGGCCGGCCGCTGCGTCCATGTCGAAGGTCGAGACATGGCGCGAACTGCCCGGCGGCGAGATCAAGTTGACGATGAAGCGCCTCCGGAGCGCGGATTAGCGCGCCGGCATCGGCGGCTGCAGCCCACTCCTAAGCCATCCCATTGTCTTGTCGTCGCTCGAAGGGTCGCATTCCACGCACCGGAGGGTTCGCGGGCCTTTCACGCCGGGTGGCAACGCCATGACCATCGGTCTGCCGCAGGTCGGACAATCAGCGGTTTTAAGGAGCTGGCCCATACCCAAATTCAAGCACGGCCGGATTTCGATCTGTTGAACCAAGACGACCGGATTTGAGGCTAACGTTCGTTGGGCAATTTCAGGCCCAGCTATTAAGGCCAGCGCCGCCGGCGAACATACTCCGCCAGGCGGCGCTGTGGATTTTGATGAGGCTGTGAACGGTTGCTTAGGCTGTCATTCGCACATACGGCGATAACGGCGACAGTTGCCCATGCCTTCCTCTCCACGACCTTCTTTGTGCGTGCATGCTCGGCGGAGTCTTTCACAGGTTCGGTCCTCATCGGAACGACGGTCTCGTCGGCCTTCGACGTCAACATCTACTCCGCCCGGTCCGATGTACACTCCTTGGGCTAGCTGGGTCGGATGTTGTTGGGCGATGGCGGATCCCGTCGAGTGGCTTTGTTCCTACCGTCAAACAAGAACCGCTTCGGTGACGGGGCCGTCATCCTACAGGGCGATTGGGGAGGGCTGGCAGAATCGGATCAATGCCTATTGCATTACGGGCGCGCCAAAAAAGGCCCGCGGTGGGCAGGGGGGCGGGCCTAATCGGGGTTCGGGAATCGGTGGGGGTGTGGGTATCCCGTTCCAGCCGGTTAATGCGCGGGGAGGGGCGGGGTTCCGGGTAGGCGCGGCAATGCGCCGGTTAGCGCCCGGTTAAAATGTTCCGGTTGCTTTGCCTCGGCGTGCTCGCCAACAGCGTGATGATGCTCAGCTTGATGGTGATGATGCGCGGCGGCATGATGGTGAGCGGCGGCTAAGTGATGATGCTCCTGCGCCGGATGCTTCGGTGCTTGTACCATCTTGGTCTTTCTCCCTTTTGCGACAGATCGAATAAAAATCTCGCATATCTTTTTTCTGGCGGCATTGATCCAAGTCAAAGCATTTGGTGGCTAACCGTTGAGCATCCCAGCGGGAGCGTCGTGACCCGCGCCATCTCGCGACGTGGACTCTTGGAACCGGACAACCGGCTAAACGTTGTCAAAAAGCTAGGAAATCCAGGCTGCGCAATATGCAGCATTTGGAGGGAGACGCAGATGGATATCACCACGCTTCTCATCATTGTTGTTCTCATTGTGCTGCTTGGCGGTGGCGGTTGGTACGGCCGTGGACGCTGGTACTGAACGGGGCTGATTGAGCTGTTACTGGCGAGGCGTTACGGCACGCCGCCGAAGATACGCAGCGTCGCCAACGATGCGAACGAAACGATCGGCAAGATTGACGACCTGCTGGGGACACGCGACGGCAAGGAGCCTTACGTGGTTCTGTCTGTCGCTGGCTTTCTGGGTATGGGCACCCGCCTGGCGGTCATTCGCTACGACAACCTCAAGTTCGCCGACAACAAGATTGTGCTGCCGGGCGGAATAAAGGACGGGCTTAAGATGCTGCCAGCGTTCCAATACTCTAAGGAATGATTGTTCGCGGTGCCGGTGCCAACTGTTTCCGGGGAGCGCTGAGCGGTAGTCATAAGAGCGCTGACTTGCGGTCTCGCCCCCGGGCTGGAGCCGTTTCATTGAGACGCCGTCCATGTTTTTTAGGACGACGACGCCGGCGAAGTTGTCGGGTACTGTTTCGCGCGCCGATGGCGGTCGCGGACGGCGCAAGTCGACGTCTGATCTTTCGAGGCGATCAAGCCCGCCGGTCTTTTCCGGTAGGCTTAGCGCCAAAGCGAAACCGCAGTGAACTGATCAAATTTGTACAGACAGCATCAGATCAGCTGATAGCGTCTGAACCAAAATGGCGAGGTGACACAATGAATATGTCAAGTGAAAGCCTGTTGGTCATATTGTTTGTGGGCCTCGTCGCAGGCTGGCTGGCAGGTCAAATCGTGCGAGGGACTGGTTTTGGGATCGTTGGTGACCTCCTTGTCGGGATTCTGGGCGCCTTTATCGGAAGTTGGTTGTTGCCTCAGCTAGGCATCCATCTCGGTACGGGAATGATCAGTGCAATCGTCAACGCTACTATCGGGGCGATATTACTACTCCTCGTCGTGCGACTCTTTCGAGGTGGCGGCGGATGGGGAAGTAGGTGGAGCGGCGGCTGGCGTCGGCGCTGGTAACGTGTCCTGAAGAGCGAGCCAAAATTCTGCCGCAGGGTAAGGAGCGCGTTGTCCCTGTCGTAAACCCCCTCCAGCTGGCGGTTGATCGAGAATCGGGCGATGCTGCTGCTTGATGTTAGATTTGTGCAGACTGATCATTTGGAATGATGATCGACCTGCTGCGGTCGCGAGTTGCGCTGGAGGCAGAAATTCTGGTCTTGCGGCAACAAATCAATGTGCTGCGGCGAACCCGTCCCAGGAGACCTCCCTTCATCTCGATTGACAGATTGATATTGGGAGGAGTCTGCCGACTGTTTCCCAAGATGTATGATGCACTGGCGATCGTCCGACCGGACACCGTGATCCGTTGGCATCGTTCCGGTTTCAGATCGTAGGGCGCTGGAAATCGAGTCGCCGCTGCGGCCGACCGACGGTGCCGTTGGAAATTCGCCGGCTGATCCGCGAGATGAGCATCGCCAATCCGTTGTGGGGAGCGCCGAGAATCCATGGCGAGTTGCTCAAGCTTGGCATCGATATCGGCCAGACCAGCGTGGCCAAGTATATGGCGCGGAGGAGGGCCCCTCCGTCGCAAGGCTGGAAGACGTTCCTTCGTAACCACGCTGACGGGATCGCCGCGATGGGCCTTTTCGTGGTGCCGACAATCTTCTTTCGTCCTGTATGGATTGCTGATCATGGGCCATGGCCGGCGGCAGATCCTGTGGTTTGGGGTCACCGCGCATCCGACGGCCGAATGGATCGCCAACCAACTGACGGAGCGTGTGGCTGGGAGCAAATCCCTCGTTACCTGATCCGGGACCGCGATGGCGCATACGGCGAAATATTCATGCGTCGGGTTCGGTCCATCGGTATTCGAGATCGCCCGACGTCTCCTCGCTCACCCTGGCAAAACGCATACGCCGAACGTGCTGCTCTCGTACATGAGCTACTACAACGGCACGCGCCCCCATTTGTCATTGAACAAGGACGCGCCGATGTTACGCTCTGCCGAGACAGCCGGACGCATTCTCTGTCGTCCGATTCTGGGCGGACTGCATCATCAATATACTCGGATTTGATTTGCGATAAGGACAGGCGCTGCAGGCGATCGTCCACCGACGCCTGCGATGAAGCGTTTTGCCGTCATTATTTCACGCCAGAAACGCGTCAAGCTGCCGGCTGGCTACGCGACATCAGGGCCGGACATTTCTGCAGCAACACGCGTCCAAGAAATCTGGCGATGTGACCGTTGGGGAGCAAGCACAGTCGCCAAGAATGTCCGCAGGGGTGGAACGAACCAGAGCGCGAGGCCGATCAAGCCGCGCGCTAAGCCCGGCAGCAAGTCGCCGAGATTGACGGTGGAAAGCTCCACCACGCCAGTCACGCGGGCACGGAAACCTAAGGTGGCATCGTCCCCGGCGGCTGACGCTCAAGCAACTCCCCTACAGAAAACAGCGGCGGCCAACACGCCGCTGCGTATTCCATACGGCAACAAGGAAGCAGCGCAAAAGCTCGGCGCTCGATATGCCGCCGGCGGATGGTATGCGCCGCCTGGTGTTGATCTAGTGGCTAAACTGGATTCTCCGGTTGGGAAAGGTTCCATCACTTTTAGATTTGTTTGGGCCTGATCGCGCTGCCAGTCGTTGGGGTGACGGAACCGATGGCTCACGAACCGATTGTACCCCTGGCCAATCAGACACAAACATAATCAGGAGCACCGCCATGATTAAACGCGCAATCTTTCTGGCAGTCGGCGCAAGTACGCTTTTAATGACTGCTGCTTCAGCTGCACCGCTTTCCGCCAACGTAACAGTCGCACCGGACAGCGACATTCAAAACGTCCGCATGGTCTGTAATGAAAACGGCCGTTGCTGGCGAGCACACGGTGAACGCCGCGTCATCATCCGCGACCGTGATTCGTATGATTACGCTCCGCGCGAGCGTTACATCGAGCGCCGTGGCTATTACGACCGTGACTACGAGGACCGCGGCGGTATCGGCTTCAGCGCTCCTGGTGTTAGCGTTGGCATCGGACGCTACTAAGATATAAAATTCTGAAAGCAAAAGCCGCGGGCGAAAGTCCGCGGCTTTTTAATGTTGGGGAGAACGTGCGATCATAAATGCCAAGGTCTACATGAGGAAGCAGTTCGTGGGCGCCATGACCGCTTCCAGATGCGGCGGAACCCGATCCAGGGAATGGTGTACCACGACGCCACCCGCAGGCAATCGCGCAACGACCACAGCCACGCGGTGGCGTCGCGAGACGTTCGTGCCGCTGTCGCATCCGCCGGGCCATGCGCAGGTGGATTTTGGCGAAGCGATCGGGGTGGCGGCGTTCGTTGCAAGCTCCACTTCTTCTGCATGGACCTGCCGCAATCGGATGCCTGCTTTGTGAAGGCCTATCCGGCCGAGACGACGGAGGCATTCCTGGACGGACACGTCTCTGCCTTGGCCCTCTTCGGCGGAGTGCCGCTGTCGGTGCTCTACGACGATCTGAAGATCGCGGTGGCGAAGATCTGAAGAAGCAGATCAGGGCTATCAGGGGCGGTCCTACGCCGCTGCCGGCGTGGACTCGTGGGTCAGCTTTCGCAGATTTTTGAGGGCTTTGTATAAAAGTTGCCGCAGTTGCGGCAAAGCCGGCATCTCCTGCGAGCAGCGCGAGCGGGCACGTTGCGGGACAGGGCTGGCGTGTGAATTGGTGCCGGGGTCACGTCGCTGTAAGCGATGAGCAGTAACGTCCTGAAGGAAATTGAGAAAGCTTCGTCGGAGTGGGGTCACGATAGGCGCCGGTGTTGACCCCACCCCGGCGCGGATTATGTCAACTGCGACAAGGAATTGTGGCCGATAGTTCACGGGGCCAAGTTCGGCGCCGATTAACAGTAGAGGTGGTGAAGCCGGCTGAGCCGGCTGTAGAGGCACCTGCGCCGGAAGAGGCACCGGCGGTGACGGCGGAACCGGCTGAGGCTGCACCGGCGGCAGAGCCGAAGCCGGAGTAGCTTGAGGGCCATGCCCCCGGCGAAGGGGGGCCTTTGCCGGGTGGTAGTGGAGGATCATGACATTCAAAAGAAAATGCGGGATGGTTGGCAGCAAGGCCGCGACCGCATCGGTTATGGAAGCAATGCGGCGCGGCAATCTCGATCTGCCGCCAATGGGCGGCGCTGGTTCAATCGTTGAGGCCGATGAAACCTATTTCGGTAAAACGTCAGAAGCCCGTCCCATGCCCAAGTATCGTCAGGGCCGTCCCTAGAAGACCGGCTCGCGTGGCCCCAAGAACAAGTGCGCGATCATCGCGCTGGTTGAGCGCGGTGGAAACGTCCGGACCTTCCACGTCGCTAGCGCTGACAAGGAAACCGTCAGCAGGATTGTGATGGAAAACGTGCATCACGAAAGCCGCCTCCATACTGATGAAAGTCGCCTCTATACGGGAGCTGATGCATTCTTCGCTTCGCATGAAACGGTGCGGCATTCGGCCAAGGAATATGTGCGTGACGACGTGAACACCAATAGCGGAAGGATATTTCTCAATATTCAAACGCGGCATGCGCGGCGTTTATCAGCACTGCGCTGAGAAGCATCTACACCGATATCTGGCAGAATTTGATTTCCGTTATAACAACCGCCACATCACAGACAAAGAACGCACGGTTGAAGAGCGCCGATCGTGACCCACTCCGACGTAGATTCCGTTACTTGTCAGAAGGAGTTACCGCTGTAGCTTCAAGGGGCTTTGTTCAACGCCGGTTTACAGTCACGAGTTGCGCTTGAGGCAGAAACTCTGGTCCTGAGGCAACAAATCAACGTGTTGCGGCGAATCTGTCCCAGGAGACCTCCATTCATCTCGATTGACAGACTGATATTGGGAGGGGTCTGCCGACTGTTTCCCAAGATGTATGACGCACTGGCGATCGTCCGACCGGACAGCGTGATCCGTTGGCGTCGTGCCGGTTTCAAATCGTATTGGCGTCTCTCCTGAATTCAAGTTCGAATCGGCAATCGTATGTCACCCGCGTTCGTCCCGTCTCCGCAATCCGTCCAGGTCCGATGGGGGCAAGCGCCACCGGGTGGGGACCAAGGAAGGAAGTGGCTTGACAGCAACCCGCAATTGAAAGGGCGGATTGACACACCGTGCGATGTTAAGCTTGAGACTGGCGGGCGGGAAGTTAAAGCCGAGGTCCAAGCCGTGATGATGATCAACTGGTTCAAGGCCCCGACCACCCCACGTTGCGCTTGGCTTTATTTTCTGATGTTTGGTGGAGCTTACTCGGCCCTCAGCATTTTCGGTGCCCTCACGGCAAACGATAAGATCTTGTCGCTGATCTGGCCCGCCAACCCGTTCATGCTCGGTATGCTGGTGCGCTTTCCTGTATTGGCGCTTCCCCTGGGCTGGGTCGCTTGTCTTGCCGGATTCGCAATCGCGGTCCCGATTATCGGTTGCGGGCTTATGACAGGCGCGGGTCTGGCCGCATATAATTTCGGTGTCGTGGTCATCGGCTATGTCTTGCTATCCAGGGTCAATCGGGTCGACCAGCGTCTCCAGCGCCTGACTTCGGTTTTCTACCTTCTCTTTGCGGTGGGCGCCGCGTCCATATTCGCCGGCATCGTTGGCTCCATCCTGATCGGTCCTTTATTCCACGATCCGGTAGCCGTAAGCTCTTTTCGGTACTGGTTTTCCGTCGAGCTTTTGAACCAGCTGGCTTTTTTGCCGATCATCCTGTCCTACCCAGAAGGTCGTAAATGGGGGCGGCGGCAACTGCCGCAGCTGACCTTTAACGACCAAGCGCCGATGATTGTGTTGGTCCTCTCGGCCATTTCCCTGTACCGGCCCTTCTCTGGTGCGCAATTTCCTATCGCGTGTTTCTGACGGCCTTACTGACCTTTGTATTCTGCACTTGGGTGATCATGGCGACCACGTTGGGCTATATTGACGTGTCGCATGTCGATCAATCGCTCGTGCTGTCGATCAGCATGGGAGCTGCGCTGATCTCTCTCGGTCCGCTCATCATCTCCACGACCACTGCGACAAGAAATGAAATCCTTGACCAGCTAAGGCATCTCGCGACCGAGCGTGAGATTGTAGCCAATGAACTCGATCATCGGATCAAAAACCTGTTCGCGCTCGTCAACGGGCTGATCAGCCTGTCGGTCCGTGGCAAACCCGAGATGAAACCGCTGGCAGACACACTGAGAAGCCGGCTCGTGGCATTACACCATGCGCATGGTCTTATTCGCACCGGGAACGCGTCGTCGGGCCCTCCCGGGGGGTTCGCTTCACTGAAGGAGCTCATCCGCACCCTGCTTCGGCCTTATGAGGGTGCTGAAGACAAACACGTCGTCGTCGATGGCGATGACGTGTTCATCAATGGTGGGACGGTTACGTCGCTGGCTCTCGTTTTCCACGAACTGGCAACAAATTCGACCAAGCATGGCGCGTTGAGTGATCTGGACGGCGCCTTGAGCGTCCGTATCAGCCGCGACATTGACGACCTGCGTGTCATGTGGACTGAGAGAGCCCCCGTGACGACAGACTATTCTGATGCTGCGGACAGTGGCTTTGGTTCGAAGCTTCTGGATCTTACGATCAACGAACAATTGCAAGGCAGCTATGTCCGCACCTGGACAGTAGGCGGCATGGATATCGAGATCATTCTGCCGGGCAAACTGTTTAGCTACGTCCCATCCAATCCCTCCAGCTTGTCATCGTAGATCAGCGCGAACTGCATCCGCATAACGTGGTGGATGCTCTCCGTAACCAGCCGCGCGGATCGCCGCCTGTAGGCTTCCGGTCCTTTCTCTGTCGTCAGCCGGCTGAGGAAGGCGAGGTAGGAGCCGACCTCGAAGGCCGGAACAGGTCGGTCGGCAAGCCGTGGTAAATGGTGCCGATCCAGTTGGCCTCACTTAAGGGTGCGCGCTAATTATCCGATATTGAAACGAACGACGCGTCGGGAAGGCGGCGGAGCGGCGCTGCGGATGTCGGGTCATCTAAGTCCGACGCCGAAAACGGGCGCCAGCAAGTGTGCTGTCGGATATGTTCGATCCGCACGCCAAGCTTCTCGCGCCCCTGCCGCCGAATGAGGCGTCATCACGCTGCTCATTGGGCGCCTCCGGCGGCTTCCGGCCACTCGGCGGTCGCATCATTGCGTTCTGTAGCCATCTCCGTAAACGTCTTACCCGTCTGCTGAAGGACCGGATCGGCCTTCAAAACCCGAGCCAGGCGGGCCAGGATCACATCGCAATAGATTGGATCAAGCTCGACCCCGTAGCCGATCCGCCGGGTTTTCGCGGCCGCGACCAGGGGAAGCGCCGCGTTCTCAGCTTCAAGCCGCAACTTCGACTTGAATGGCGAGGCCAGGACGGCCAAAGCGAAACAGAGCAGCCCGATCATTTCGCCAGTCTAGGTGATTTCATCACGTCATCAACTCGGATAAGTTTTCGGTACACACATGTGGACCTTTATGATCTCACGTTAAAAGCCGCGGACTTTCGCCCGCGGCTTTTGCTTTCAGAATTTTATATCTTAGTAGCGTCCGATGCCAACGCTAACACCAGGAGCGCTGAAGCCGATACCGCCGCGGTCCTCGTAGTCACGGTCGTAATAGCCACGGCGCTCGATGTAACGCTCGCGCGGAGCGTAATCATACGAATCACGGTCGCGGATGATGACGCGGCGTTCACCGTGTGCTCGCCAGCAACGGCCGTTTTCATTACAGACCATGCGGACGTTTTGAATGTCGCTGTCCGGTGCGACTGTTACGTTGGCGGAAAGCGGTGCAGCTGAAGCAGCAGTCATTAAAAGCGTACTTGCGCCGACTGCCAGAAAGATTGCGCGTTTAATCATGGCGGTGCTCCTGATTATGTTTGTGTCTGATTGGCCAGGGGAACAATCGGTTCGTGAGCCATCGGTTCCGTCACCCCAACGACTGGCAGCGCGATCAGGCCCAAACAAATCTAAAAGTGATGGAACCTTTCCCAACCGGAGAATCCAGTTTGGCTCCCAGCCCGACGCTGGCGTGCAGGCAACCGGATCGACCAGATAGTGGCTGCACATCTGCAGAAATCGGCGATTGCTCAACGCGCGCGCAGGCGGGTCGGTTCGGGCGGCCCCGCTTCCAATGCCGCGCGGCGGTCGGCGACTGCATGATCGAACAGTTCGAGTACTAGTCCAAAGGCTGCGAGGTCTTCTTCGTCGATGGCGCCGTCATCGTGGCACTCAGCACACCTGAAATATTTGCGTCGCATCGGCTCTATACGCCGACCGACACGCTATGCGCGTCGCGCGGATAGCTCGATCAGATCGTTCATGTTGATGATCAACTTCCGTTGATGGCCGATTTTGTTGCAAAAGTCGGTTGCGCCTGATGGATGCTCGTATTCGGCTGGGGGCAACCGGCTTTGATCCGCCGGCCCTGACTCCTCTACACAACTCTAACTCTAACTCTACGCGAGGCGCAGAACCTGTGCCGGTGGCGGTCGCGCGACCAGAGTTGCGAGCCGCCGCAGGTTCTGAGCGATGGCGGCCAGAACAAACTCATCCTGGGCGCCTCGTGGACCACGCAGTCGAAGTCGAGCAAGCTTTAGAATGCGCTTCAGGTGAGCGAACCGCATCTCGATCTTCTTGCGTTCACGTCGCGAAGTCTCAAAGCCATCAGTGCCGGCGAGCGACCGGGCGACGTCGCGGGCGTGCTCATGAATGTCGCGCGGGATCTTGCGAAAGGGGACCTTCGGACAGCACTGTCCTCTGAGTTTGCAGCCATCGCAATCGCGCTTTCTAGCCAAATAGATCAGCGTGGTCCCGCCATTCACAAGTGTCCCCGTCGTCGTCAGGGTCTTGCCCGCGGGACAGTGGTAGACGTCGGTGGTCGGATCATATCGAAAGTCGCTGCGCGAGAAGGTGCCGTCATCCCGCTTCGACTTATCGAACACAGGGATATGTGGCGCGATGCCCTTGTCCTCGACTAGCCAGTTCAGCATCGGAGCCGCACCGTAAGCGGTATCTCCGACAAGCCGCTCTGGCTTGAGGCCGAAGCGCTCTTCGGTCCGCTCGATCATGGTCTTTGCCGCGCCGACCTCGGCCTGGCGGATGGAGCGGGATGCTTCAACATCAACGATGACACCGAACTTCACGTCGATGAGATAGTTGTCGGAGTAAGCGAAGAATGCCGGTCCCTTGTGAGCGCCGGTCCACTGGGCTGCCGGATCGGATGGCGAGACGAACTTCGGGACCACGTCGCTGGCCGCGCCCCACGCCATATCGTCGAGGGTCGCCAGATACTCCTTCACCGCGCGGCTGGACCTCTTGGGATCGCGATCCCTGCGCCAATCCTGACCCGCGATCGAGCGTTGCTTATTGGCGTCCGCCTGAATCAGGCTCGCATCGACGGCAAAGCCATCACCGCCAACCAGACCGGCCGCAATGCACGCTTCGACGACCCGCTCGAACACACGACGAAAAACATCCCCATCGCGGAAGCGCTCGTTGCGGGCACGCGAGAACGCCGAATGATCGGGAATTGCGTCCTCGATGCCGAGTTTGCAGAACCACCGATAAGCCAAGTTCACTTGCACTTCGCGGCAGATCAGCCGTTCTGAGCGGATCGCAAAGACATATCCCACGATAAGCATCCGGATCATCAGTTCCGGATCAATCGACGGGCGACCCATCGACGAATAATGAGGTGCAAGTTCGCTGTGAAGCCAGCTGAGATCGAGCGCAGTATCGATCTTCCGCACCAGATGATCTTCAGGAACCGCGTCGCTAAGGTGGAACTCGTAGAACAGTTGACTCTGGTCACTCTTCAGACGGCCCATCATCGATCGACCTCGCCGAGATTCGCGTCAACACAACGGAATCACGCTTCGCCGCTTGTCTCAACTGACTTTTGCAACAAAATCGGCCCCTTTGAGACATGTCAACCGGGCGTGACGCCGCTACCGGGGCGAGTGCTCCGCAGTCTTTAGCTGGAAAACTCATACGCGAAGAAGCGAATGCCTTTTGTGCCTCATCACACCGCCCGGCGATTCATTATTTGGGTGCCGCGTCGTTTTTTGAGCTAATGTATTCTTAATCTTGATTTCCTATGATGCTCATAATTGTAACCTAAGAATTGTGTGTCCGAGACGCGCTCTGGCATTTCAATCGGGAAGACCGATGCCACGCGGGCAGAGGGAGGTCTTCACTTCGATTCCGGGAATGCCGATCCTGGATGCATGAAACCGCAGACACCGCTGACGATGACCCAAACCGAGGTCCCGATCGAGCGGCTTCAGAATTTTCTGAAGCAACTGACGCAGCAGGCGCGTGGCCGCCTGCTCATTGAGCTCGAGCGGCTCAAGCATAGCGGCGATGAGCTTCTGGGTTCCGACGTCATCCTGGCGAATCTGTATACTGAATTTCGCAAGGACGGAAAGTCCCAAGATAGCACCGATAATCCCGAGCGTTACTTCTTTCAGCCTCTGGAGCCACTTTTGATCGACAGCGCCGCTGAACGCGCCAATAGCGGTCAGATATCACGGGGATCACTGGCGGTGATCTGGGAATGAATCAGGCTGACGTTGCTGCCGACGATGGCGAAGGAATATTCCGAGGGGATAAGGCGGGCGCTCGCCGCCGACAAGCCGCGCGAGGCCCGGCTGGCGGCCGTCGCGTTCCAGACCAAGATTGCGACCTATCTCGCCAGCACGCTCGCTTCCGACCAAGGAACCGAACAAGCCCGGGCCGGTCTTGCGCTCTATACGAGTTCGCGCGCGACGTTCGAGGATCTCGTCAAGATACTGAGCGTGCTGCGCGCGCGCGACGCGCTGGCGACGTTCTATGATGCGCTTCCACTCAAGATCGACAACTTCGATGACAAAGCTGTCGCCAAAGTGGACGAACTCCTAAACGCCTTACAGGCCAAACATCCCGACGCGCTGCCGTTTGCGCTTTCGGTACTGATCGCGCGCCTTACGACGCCGTGGCAATTGATCCGCCTGGCCACCAAGGCGGCAAACAGCAAGGCCGCCACCGACGTTGCCAGGACCCCTTACGCGATCGCCGTCTCGATGGTGCTGGACCGTGTCGACGACAAGCGCATGGCGCTGCACGACGCCCTGAAGCGCAAGCAAATCTTGGTCGCCAAAGACATCCTGACCGACATCTACGCCGTCGAGTATGCGTTGCGGGTTCGTATCAACCTGCTCGACCAATCGGCCTGGGGAGAGCGGCTCAACACCCTGATGCGGGCGGTGACCGAGATGGTCGACGCCGAGGTGCAGAGCGTACCCAAGCATTTGCGCAACGTTCAGCACGTCCTCGACTCGCGCTCGTTGCGCAGTCACGACAGCCTGATCGGCCGCCTCACCTTCCTAGCGTGGAAGGGCCACGACGCGCTGTCAGGCGGCGCCAGTTATTGCAGGAAATTGGTCGCCAGAACTAGCACTACTTTGGCAGATTTTTGCGATTGATCGGGGTAACTGGATTCCCGAATTAGATTTTTGATGATTCATGGGTGGTCGGCTTTTGTAGGGCCGACCATGGCGGACACGAGATCGAAGTGGGGAGTGTAAACCGGCGCTGAACAAAGCCCCTTGAAGCTGCAGCGGTAACTTCTTGTGACAAGTAACCGAATCTACGTCGGAGTGGGGTCACGATCGGCGCCGATCGTGACCCCACTCCGATCGGCTTTTTTCGATTGTCTTTATGGCGTTACTGCCGGCACCTGCAGCGATCTGACCCCTGCGCCGATTCACAATCGCGTTTCATGATTGGCCTTGCCTATGACGGGACTGCGCGGCCGGGATTGGCGGCGTGCATATGCCGCGTCGGGCAAGGCTTCTCAGTTCAGTCAGGCCGATGGGCGCAAATCTATCCCGGGGGTACCATGGACAGGCCGGGGGGCCTCGCCTGCGCGAAAGAGGACCCGTTGAGTGATACCTAGCCTGTAAAAAGCAATTCGGGCTTTGATTGCAGGCGCTGCCGATACACCGGGTCTGCTGCAGCGTCGCCTGACCCCCAAGTTTTGGAAGGCCGTCGTTCGGTCGCGTGGCGGCGACGGGCAGGTAAGTGCGGAGCCAACCCGATTATCGTGTCATTATCTTTCAACGCCTCAACGATACCTATGCGGTCGAGGCTCCCTCGGAGGGGCAGGCAAATAAAACCATACCCTAGGGGCACGGAGATGCCCCGCATTCCTCCACAGCCTAGGAGGACCCGCGAGCAGCAGGGTCACGCCGCGCTTTCGTGCCGCCGCGCAGCCGTCATCGCCACGAGCCGCCTATTCCCATTCTGGGTGAGCTACCCATCCTTTGCGAGATCCCTACGCTTGGCCCGATCAGCCGTCGCCGGAACGTACCTCGGGTGGATCCAATGAATCCTCCGCCGTCCCACCAGCCGCCGTATGAAGTATCTGGATAGGGCGCATAGGCGAGAGCCGCCCCCTGAAGCTTGAGGCGCTCCATCTCGAGGTCGACTCGCTGCTTCTCAATCGCGAGCTGTTTTTCCGTCTGCATGCGTTCCCATGTGCGCTGGTTTCGTGCTTGTAGATCGGCATCGTCGAGAAGCTCGCCACCGGGGCCGTAGACGTGCTGTATGTCGCCGCTGATAACTCGGACCTGCTGGGCAAAACAGGGCGATGCCAGTGCCAGGGAGGCCGCAACCAAGGTAACTCTCATCATGTGAGAACTCCTTCTGTCCTGATCCACCCGCGTCATTTTAATAATATTTTCCTTTGTTGGTTCCTGTTCCAGCTGTCCCTGTCGGAAACCTAATTCGGCTGGCAACTGAGGCCGAATCGCGCAATGCTTCGGCCTTATGAGAGAAGCTTGCAGCCTGGTCTGGTTGGCGCTGGTCGGATTGTTCCGGTCGCGGGCCTCGCTGGAAGCCGAGATACTGATCCTTCGTCATCAGCTTAACATCCAGCGACGTCAATCACCGAAGCGGCTGAATTTCAGCACTTTGGATCGGTTGATATTTGCTGGGCTGTATCGTTTGGCGCCAAGTGTTCTAGGGGCTCTGGCGATTTTGAAGCCTGAGACGGTGATCCGCTGGCATCGTGCCGGTTTCAGATCGTATTGGCGCTGGAAATCGAGGCATCGCGGCGGCCGACCGACGGTGCCGCTGGAAATACGCGAGCTGATCCGCGAGATGAGTGTCGCCAATCCACTGTGGGGAGCGCCACGAATTCATGGCGAGTTGCTCAAG
Organism: Nitrobacter sp. JJSN; assembly: GCF_051912485.1. Classification (GTDB taxonomy): domain Bacteria; phylum Pseudomonadota; class Alphaproteobacteria; order Rhizobiales; family Xanthobacteraceae; genus Nitrobacter. The sequence goes on from NZ_CP196822.1 coordinate 425,061, forward strand.
CTCGGCATCGACATCGGACAGACCAGCGTGGCCAAGTATATGGCCAGGCGGAGAGGCCCGCCGCCCCAAGGTTGGAAGACGTTCCTCCGCAATCATGCCGACGGCATCGCGGCGATGGATCTGTGCGTCGTACCGACGATCTCATTTCGCTTGCTCTATGGCTTGTTAATCATGGGGCATGGTCGACGACAGGTTTTATGGTTTGGCGTGACCGCGCATCCGACTGCAGAATGGATCGCAAATCAGATCACGCAAGCGTGCGGCTGGAAGCAGGCCCCTCGCTATCTGATCCGCGACCGGGACGGGGCCTATGGCGAAGTCTTTATTCGAAGAGTTCGATCCATGGGCATTCGTGATCGACCGACGTCGCCGCGCTCGTCCTGGCAAAACGCATATGCTGAACGGCTGATCGGTTCGATCCGGCGGGAATACCTTGACCATGTTGTTGTGTTCGGCGAGCGGCATCTTCGTCACGTGCTGCTGTCTTACATGAACTACTATAATGAGACGCGCACGCACCTGTCGTTGGACAAGGATGCGCCCCTATCGCGCACGGTTCAGAGAGCAGGGCGTATTCTTCGCCTTCCAATCCTAGGCGGGCTGCATCACCAATATATTCGGATTTGATTTGCGACAGGCACAACTGTTGCCCTCTTTGTCCGTCTAGCATGACGAAAGGCCCCGTGTTACTTGGGCTACATGTTCGACGACATCCCCGATACCCCTCTTGAGCAAGCCAGGATGATGGAAAACATCCTGGTCGCGGGGTGTGAGGGATATGATCGGTCGTCGTCGGGAATGTATGTTCAACTCCGTGGCCTGCTGTTAAGCGACGACGCTCTCAAGCCGCTGTTGCCCGGCTTCGTGAAAACCTGCCGCGACCTCAACCACTTTTGGTCGTACGTCAAAGGTCTGGACACAGGCTCAAGCGGACATTGGGCGAAGCGCAAACAACACGTCCGCGATGGACTAGCGCCGCTATTCGACTACCTTGAGCAGCGCAACCACGCGCCGGTCGATAACGTCGCGTCTGACGCCTTGAAGTCATACGACGCGGACGGGGTCCATGCTGTTTGGGGACGAGCTCTTGATCGTCGGCACTCCGATCCCGAAGGCGCAATCACTAGTGCGCGCACGCTCCTCGAAACGGTGTGTAAACATATTCTCGAAGAGACCGGCGAGGAATACGACGAGAAAGCCGACTTGCCCATTCTCTACAAAGCCGTAGCAACGAAGCTGAATATTGCACCCACGCAGCACACCGAGGAATCTTTCAAACGAATACTCGGAGGCGCGGCCAATGTGGTCGAAGGTCTTGGATCGCTTCGCAACAGAGTTGGTGACGCTCACGGGAAGGGCAAAGCGGCCGTAAGACCGGGACCGAGACACGCGCAACTCGCGGTCAATTTCGCCGGAGCGATGGCGACATTTCTAGTAGAGACGTGGAGCGAAAAGTCTCGCGCTTAGACTATGAGATCATTTCGGCTCGGGGCCTAAATAAACTTCCCGAGCCCGTTTCACCGCTTTCGTCCAGTTCATCTTACTAACCGCGTTCGCATTAAAGTCGTGGGCTTCGAGGTGATCCAGAAGGCGCCTATGCCGAGCACGAATCATCTGCCATGTCGCCGCGTATTTCCCCCGGATGCGCGGCGACAACGATGTGTTGTGCATGTGGGTGTGAATGTTGCGTAGGTAGAGAAAACACTCCGCGAGGTTCCATTCAATTCCCTGTGGCGCAATGAAAATTGAATCAACGGGGTAAGTGAAGTGGTCGGCGCTGATGTCATCGAGCCGCTGCATTAAGTGCACGAACTGACATTTCATGTCGTACGGCGTCGTTTGAAAAATGTCGCAGTCGGACAGCAGCGCGTTGTCGATGAATAGGCCGCAGCACTGAATGCCATGCTCAGCCTCGTACGAATCGACAAGGGTTTTTCCGTAGAACGCTTCAACATTCTTCATCTCGTTGTGGATGAACTGGCCGTGGCGGAGATATGCACGAAAATGCAGATCGAGTGGAAGAATGCGAAGGAAGAGGTCCTGAGCAAACTCGCACAGGTACATCACCAGATACTGACGATTACCAGGTGTCGTTGCGGGCAGTCGATTGTAAACAAGAATGGTGTCGGAGAAGACGATCGTTCTGAAAGCGTCGTGCTCATGAACGTTCAACGAGTCGATGATCCGATAGAGCTTTTCCACGTGCCCTTTCTTCCGCACCAAATCGCTGAAGCCAAGCATGTCGATGTACAGAAGGTAGCGATCGTCGGTTGACGGAGTGATGCTGGTCTTTGACTTTTTAACACTCATCAGTTCACCAAGAGTATCGCCGTCGAACCCACCGTACATCGGGCGTTTTACGCTCACGCATTGTTCCAGTAGTCGACCGTCTTGCTTAGAAACGTGTCGCACTTTTCCGAACGCCAGGTGACAGGCGAGGTTGCATGGAAAAGGTAGTGCAGATCGTTCGCGCAAGCGAATTTGCTTCGATCCGCTTTCCACAGCCAATCGAGGGTGTCGCGAAAGTTCTGCTGCTCCGTGCCTCCGAACCGATCGTTCGGAACGTTCGATAGAAGGCCCTCCAAGAAGTAGGATGGTGCGAGATCAGGCACAATGAGCTTCTTATCGATCATCGTGGCTGTCGCGTTCCCTCGCATGACGTAACGGGTTGGACGCGTCCGTCCCTTCCGTGAAGATCTTCGGTACGTCGCCGTCTTCGTACCAATTCCAGTATGGGAGTTCGAACGGCGTTGTCGCACCGGCTTCCTGTGCAGCTCGCTTCAGGGCCGCCTCGAAGAAGAAAGGAAGGGACGGTGCCAGGATATGAAGTGCTCCGCTACGGAGATCGGCCGCAACGGATTGTTCTTGAAGCGCGTATGTTCGCATTGATTATAGGTGCCGCCGAGACCGCCCGGATCGTCGGTCGTGCCGTGTACGGCCGACCAGTAATACCAGCCTAACGGATCGTCGCGATTGGCCAGCGTTCGGGCTTTCATCTTGTGGAACACCGCGTGGGGCCGTTCTTGTCAATGGCGTCGAGATGGAGCACGCATTTGATCTCTGCAGCGACTGTCACACGCAAGAAGGGTTATTTGCGGTTATGACGCGTGCCCAAAAATCTCGCGCGATAGTTGTCGGATTACCTCGAACGATCGTAGTCGTCCGTGCTAACACGGTCATTTGATGAATCCCCGTAATGTTGCGGACGGGTGCCGATTGATGTTCATCGATGGTTCATCTGCCCCGTGAAAGATATGATGCGAGGGCGATATCTCTCATGATGGGAGAAACGTCATGACCTCCACACCTAAAATTAAAAAGACGATTGCCGCTGCGCTCGCGGCTGCGTTTGTCACCGCTGGCGTGATGACTTGGTCCGGACCGGCCGAGGCGCGTTTCGGCGGCGGTGGCATGGGAGGCTTCCACGGCAGCATGGGTGGCGGCTTCCACGGTAGCGGCTTCCATGGTGGTGGCATGCGGATGGGCGGATTCGCCGGACGCCCGTTCGTACACTCGGGGTTTGCCACACACCGGGCCTTCTTTGCGGACCACCGCTTCCACCATCGCCGCTTCTTCTTCGGCCCCTCGTTCGCACTGGCAGCCTTTGGCGCGCCCTATTACTACAACAACTACTATGACGATGATGGCTGCTATGTCGTGCGAAGGCGCCACATAAATCAATGGGGCTACGTCGTCGGCCACCGCGAGCTCGTGTGCTATTGAGAAGCTGTTGCCGGAGAAGGGCGAGAGTTGCCTATGCCCCGAAGTTCTCCTGGGCGGGGGAATCTTCTGAATTGCTGTCGTGGCTGCTTACGCGACGAATGCAGCGGTACTGAATTCCCTGATCGTGACCGAAACCGAGACTTGTGCCATTCCATCTGTCAAGCGGTCGGCTACCTGCCGAGAGCCGGCTTCGGCTTGGGTGTTTAGTCCTAAGAGCCGATCCGGAAAGGTGAGGTTCATGAGCAACAGCTTGGCCTGGTCAGTCGTTTGAGCATGATGCGGATCATGGCGAGGCGGACGATTTGCGATAGGGACAACCAGCGCTTTCTGCTGGGCCCGCAAGTTTGAGGCGCTCGGCCATCAAGTGAAGGTCATCAGCCCGCAATATGTGAAGCCGTTCGTGCGGCGCCAGAAGAACGACGGCAACTTCTAACTCGGCAACAATGCGCGCGGATACGTCCGCGTAGAGATCGCGTTTCATACTGGCCTTGCCTATGACTGGGACTGCGCGGCCGGGATTGGCGGCGTGCATATGCCGCGTCGGGCAAGGTCTCTCAATTTGGTCAGGCTGATGGGTGCAAAATCTATCCCCGGGGTACCCTGGACAGGCCGGGTGCCTCGCCTGCGCGAAGAGGGGAGCGAAAATTATCTATGAGGCTAAAACCCCTATTAACTTTTTACTAAACATTTGAAATTCGAGCGGGTCGATAGTCGCCTTCAAACCGAACCGACATAGCCGCAGCAATCCATGTGAAAGCCTGCGGTTCCTATTCGACCAGCTCAATCGCTCAATAGCTTCGTAAGCGGTACCGATAGTGCGTCGGCAACCCGTCCGAACCGAATGGTGCGTGGAACGGCGGGGCCAAATTCAGGTAAAACGTGGGCGGTGCACACAAAAAACCCGCCACCGGGTTCAGCGTCGGCAGCGGGTTTTTGTACGCAATACTGGCCTTCTCAGGCTGAAACTAGGTTCCCATAGTCTGGTGAACGTAGGGTAAAGAAGCCGGGGCCCGTCCGGGGCCGGATAATGCGCGGGGTGGGGCGGGTTCCATAAGCGGAACGCAGTTGCGAGCGTTTGCTTTGTACTCCGAATTGCTCCGCGTGAGTCACTCCGGCGGTGTCTGTGACTGCTTTCTGAGCGGCAGCACCATTTCCGCAATCGTCAGGATCGTCTCTAAGTCGCGCTGCATGACAGCCATGTCACCGCTTTGTAAGGCGACGCGCGCTAACGTTCGGATGTCAACCAAGGCTTCCTTGGGCTCTAATGGGGGTTCTCCGGTCGGCTTGGTGTCGCTCATTGAAAAACCTCCGTGCCGCAGCGGTCTGCTGTCAATCGAACGCGACGCCAATCCGTTTTTTCTTGCGCCACACAATGTAACCGTGGCGACGCAGTTGCCGAGTCGGGACGCTTAGCGTGATCTCGTGCGGAATGCCGACCGGGCTTGCGACTTCGAGGGCCGCGCCGGCGGCAGTTATGTTACGCACGGTGCAATCAATCCCGGCGCCGCCGAACTCGATCGTTCCGGCTTTGAAGATGCGTAGTCGCGGCTCTGAACGGCGATCATCCATCCGGATGCATGTACCGCGAACTTCCTTGAACTTGATGAAAATGCACGTCAAAACCGCACAGTCGTCGGAAATGAATCGCTAACCATGTTCCGGCCGGGCGGCGGGAGGTGAGGGTCGGATTTCGAGGATCGTCCCGCTAGGACGGCTTCGGCATCCGTTGGCTAAGAACTGCGGCTAGGCGTTCCTCAAAGTCTTTTCGCTGCTCGTCCAGAGGCCGCTCGAACGTGTTGTCTTTAGAGACTATGCCACGCGCTTCGTCGGCATCGATGCTATCCATATTGCAGTCCTTGAACGTGCATCCCGTGAACGCGATCTGCTCGGTCTCGGCATCCATCAACAATGTGCATTTGACGAAGATACACTCGTCGTATCGACGAAAGTTTATTTGGCTGCGGAAATCAAAAGTCTCAGCGTGAAAGACTTCATTCCACACCACTCGCTCTTCATTGATTTCGGACATCTATGCCATTTTGTCTTTCGCCGGCTCGGTCGCGGTGCTGGCCCAACCTTGGCCAGTGGGCATTATCGTGGTTCGGTTGACGGCTTGATCTGAATTAAGCGAATCACATCAAAGAGCAAAACTATCAATTGAGCACGACCGTATACCGACAGGGCCATATTGAAGCGCGGCCGTCCACTGTGCGCGAAGCCGAACGCCGCTATGATCACGGCGGCAAGCGCGGTCAGGGCATTGATAAAAATGGCCTTGCCAATTGAGTCCGGCCCTCTCTTGGTGACGAGCCAAATCAGGCGCGATCCCAAGAAAACTGCCACCAGAGCCTGGATCAAAAGCATAGATGATTCCCCGAGGATTTCATCAGGTGAGCATGTCCGTGCGCTTCAACCACTGATGTGGCTACCACCCGCGACTATCGTAGGATAGCTCACTTCCCTCTTGTGAGCCCGATCTCCACAAGGCGGCGGATGGGCCTGGGCTCGCGTCATGTTGCGCTGGCGGGCGCCGATTGCCGGGTATAAGTTAGATGTCAACGTTTGAAGCCGTTTCCACGAGGATGTTTCCGATGCTTAAGACCAATCTTCTCGTCGGCGCGAGCCTGTTGTTCGCGTTTTCCGCTTCCGCCGCTCCGCTGCATCCGACGCGAGCGGTGACAGAAACCGTACCGCTGGTGCGCGCACATATGGTGTGTGACGACTACGGCAACTGCTATCGCACGCATCCTCGGCGCTACGTCGAACGCCGATACTACTACGATGACGATGCCGGCTACGAACCTCGCTACTATCGTCCCCGCTATTACGCCCCGCGCGTCGGCGTCTACAGCGGCTATGGATATTATGGTCCGTCATTCGGATTCAGCGTCGGCACGTGGTAATTGCATAACCATTCCTGTCGGCGGGTCCAAGGGCGTCCCGCTGGCCTATGTCCATTGCCGCGACGACCTGCAAGGCGTAGCGTAAGCCAGTGAGCTGCGCGCCGGATCCAGTGCGTCCGGAAAAAGCGTCCGCGAGGCGGCTCGGGATAAATCTGGCCGTCAGTGTCCCAGCAGGTGCAATGCGTGCGGCGCAAACATTCCGATCGCTGTGACCCCGACCCCAGCGACCGCCAGCAGCCCCGATATCCACGCCAGCACAATCATGCCGGTGATGATGGCAGCCGACGCCAGCACGATCGCGATCTGGAACGCGGCCGACGCCAGCTCGAAGTGATGATATTTCGCCATCGCGAGATCCCGCGCGTCCTCGGCGTGTTTGGCGCTCTCAGCGAGTTGATCCTGTCCCTCGCCGGTACTCGGCTCGGAACGATAGCGCGCCGCGGTCTCCTGCCACTCGTCGATCTGCTTTTGCAGCGCAGCCCTGGTCGCCTCGTCCTTCGCCAGCATGAGGCTGAGCTTGGCTTGATCGGCCTGGATTTGGACCGTGGTGCGACGGATGCTCTTGGCCTGGAAAAAGGCCCAGAGATTGGAAGACTCCACGTTCTTGCTGATCGATTCGGTCTGGGCGCCCTTGCCCAGCGTCTCGGACAGCGCGAGGCAGAGCGCGATGACGGCGATCAGGAGCGCGATCTTCTTGTTCTCTCCCGACGCATGATGCGTTTGCTCGGCTTGTTCCATGCTTTCGTGCGCGCTCATGGTCCTCTCCCGCGGCGGTTTGACGGCCCACGATTGACCGGCGGCTTTTCCCGTGCAAGTGGCCAACCGGTATCGGAAGCGAGTTTCCTGTAGCGCTGAATCCGGGATGTCACGCGCGGGGTGCGTGAGGAGCCTACCTTTCGCGAATTACAACAGCTTGTCGGCAAGATTCGCGCGGACAATAAAATCGCGCGTCATTTCCGCGCCCTCAGCCCGATCTCTACGAGGCGGCGGATAGCCTTAGCCGATGAAGCCGCGATGGGGCTTTGGAATTAGGCTTGATGCGAGCGGTTCGTGGTTAAGGACGACGCCGGGCGGTGAAGAGCCAACGAGCAGCCGCCAAGATGACGGATCGTCGCATGGTTTCTCCGGTGATCTTTCGGATATGCTCAGAGGGCCGGGAGGCGTCCGGCAAGGGACTGCCGGTCTGCCCCCTTCTTTACGGATCGGCAGTCCCTACGGGAACTGCCGCCCTTAGGCGCGCCAAAGCTTCCGCCAGACGCCGCTCGAAATCTGCCGTTCGCTCTGCAATCGGTCGTTCGAAGGTGTTGTCGCGAACAATCAATGCTCGTGCTTCATCTGGCGCGAGGCGATCGATGTTGCAGTCCTTGAAGGTGCAGCCGGTGAAGGCAAGTTGCTCGGTGTCAGCATCGATGAGGATGCCCGCAGCAACACCGTATGCGCTGGGTGGAACCGGTCAGGCAGTTATTCAGGTCAAAGGCGGCCATGGGCACGGGCATGGGCATGGGCATGGGCATGGGTGGGGCCATCACGGCGGTCGCGGCCACCACTACGGTTGGCACCGCGGCCACCACCTATGGCTGGCGGCATCATCGCCATTGGTGGTGACTTTCACGTCAAGCCCAAAAAGCGAAAGGCCGCCTCAGTTGGCGGCCTTTTCATTTCGCGAACGTCGCCCTTTTGGCGCCTTTGAGACATGCCGAAGGACACTAACGAGGCCTGTTCATAGGTAAGCGCTCAACCGCTGCCCCATTGATGTGGGCTTGACGTTTTGCGGAATCTCCAGGGCATGAGGTCTTCGATTTTGCTTTGAGGATGGCCGGCGATGATTGCCTCGAGTGTTTCGGCGATGTAGGCGACGGGGTTGACGTCGTTGAGCTTGCAGGTGGCTACGATCGACGCCAGCAAAGCCCAATTCTCGGCTCCAACTTCATGACCAGCAAATAGCGCATTTTTTCTGGTCAGGCACACCGGCCGGATGGCGTTTTCGACCGGATTGGTGTCGAGCTCGAGACGTCCGTCTTCGAGGAAGCGGGTCAGCCCCGGCCAATGATTGAGCGCGTAGCGGATGTCCTGGGCGAGTGTCGAGCTGCTGGAGATCATCGACAGCTGTTTCTCGAACCACGGCTTCAAAGCAGCAACGACAGGCCGCGAATGCTCCTTGCGCGCGGCCAGTCGGATGTCCGGCGATGAGCCGCGCACCGTGGCTTCGATGGCATAGAGAAGCGCAATCTGCCGGACCGCGTCTTCGGCGATCGGCGATCTGCTGTTGCGCGCCAGCTTGACGAAGCGCCGACGCAGATGACTCCAGCAATGCACGAGCGTCCAGGGGCCTTGCGGTCGCGCAACGCCGGTCAGCCGATCATAGCCCTCGTATGCGTCGCATTGCAGGAAGCGCCCGTTAAAGCCGTCCAGAAACTGCCTGGCGAAAGCGCCGCTGCGTCCGGACGCATATCGGAACAGCACGATCGGCGGACTTGGGCCGCTGTGGCCGCGGTCGTCGGAGACAATAGCCCAGAAGAAGCCTTTCTTCGTCTGGCCGCGCCCGGGAGCAAGCACCGGCGCCGTGGTCTCGTCCATGAACAGGCGATCCGCCGCCGCCAGTTGGCGGCGCATCCGATCCCCAACAGCCTGGAGATGGAAGCAGGCGCGGCCGGACCAGTTCCCCAGCGTCGCCCGGTCGAGCCGGATCCCTTGTCGCGCGTAGATCCCGGCCTGCCGGTAAAACGGCGTATGATCGCCGAACTTGGCGACGATCACTTGCGCAATGGCCGCTTCGGTCGGCAGTCCGCCAGGCACGACATGCTCCGGCGCGTGCGCCTGAACGACCGCGCCCGAGCAGCGGCGGCAAGCATATTTTGGACGACGCGTGACCAGCACGCGCCATTGCGCCGGGATCACGTCGAGACGCTCGCTGACGTCTTCGCCGATCTTCGTCATCGCGCCGCAGCCGCAGGGACACAGCGTGCTCGCAGGCTCGATGATCCGCTCCACCCGCGGCAAATGCGCAGGCAGGCAGCCCCGATTGCGATGACGGGCTTGATCTGATGCGCCGCGCGATCGGCCCTGGATAATCGCTGCCGCGTTCTCCTGCGCCGCGTCCAGGACGCCTTGCGCGATCTCGACGTCTTCGAGCGGCAAATGATATTGATCAGGCCGCAGCTTCTCGGACTTCGCGCCGAACTTCTCGCGGCGAAGTTCTCCGAGGATAACCTCCAGCCGGCGCCGCGCCTCTTCCGACGTTGCCAGCGCCGCCTGATGCTCGCCCAACGTCGCTTGCGTTTGCGCCAAAAGCGCCTTCAGGCGTTCGTTCTCGTCGCGCAGCGCCGCGGTGTTCATGCGCTATTTCCAGCACATCGCCGCCGTTCTCGCCATGCGCAAAGAGCGTCCCGAGTCACTCTGCCGCAGTTATCCCGCCGCTTGCGGACGCCGTGCTTCCTCCGGACGGACCAGCCTCCAGTCCAAACCTTCAAACAAGGCCGCAAACATCGCCGGCGATACCCGCATCACGCCATCCGCAATCGTCGGCCACACGAACTTGCAGCCTTCGAGCCGCTTGTGCACCAACACCAGGCCCGTGCGATCCCAGACCAAAATCTTGATCCGATCCGCTCGCCTCGATCGGAACACGAACGCCGCGCCGCAGAACGGGTCGAGACCAAGCATCTCCTGCACCTTCGCCGCAAGCCCATCGTGACCACAGCGGAAGTCGACAGGCCGCGTCGCGATGTAAATCTTCAACTCCGCGCCAGCAGCGATCATCGTGACGTCCGCACCGCGCGGATCACCTGTGATAGTTGCTTCTCGCCGATCGCCGCGTCCGTCCGCACGACGATGTCACCGATCGCAATCTCAATCTTGACCATCGGAACGTGACGCTCGTCTAACGGCTCTTCCACAACCAGCGGTGCGAAGCTTGTCGTCGGAGAGTCGCACGACGGCAAGCCGCCTCTCTGTCGAAAGCGTCGGCGCCAGTCGTAAATCTGCCAGCGCGTCGCACCATGCTTGCGCGCCACCTCCGCTACCTGAGCGCCAGGCAATAAACTCTCGGCAACGATCCGAGCACGCTCAGATTCCGAACGTACGCGCCGCCCCGTCGGTCCCTCAAGCACTTCAAGCCGGCTGACTATTCCAGTCGATGAGCCGTCCAAATGGACGTCCTTTTTGCCGTCTAACACCATCCAAAACCTCCGTCACAACCGGAGGATTCTTCGCATGTTCGATGCTAACCCGATACAAGGGGATCAACTGAGCGCTTACGTTCATAGGGGAGGAACGGAAGTGACCGGGGGTACCAGTCAAACTGTCGCGATCGACCCGATGCGGAAATCTGTCCCCTTTAGGTGGTGTATCGATCAAGGGGAGTTCGTGGGGGCGGCCAAACGACACCATTGGAATCGCAAGCGCCATCAATGGCCTCTCCAGCGCCAATCGGGATTTCCTCGCCGTCGGCGGCATCGGCCTTCTGATCGGCGATGGCGCGCTCAACTACAGGCCGGAGAAAATTATCGAGGCGTATTACGCCTACAATCTCAACAAGTGGAGCACGTTAACCGTCGATTATCAGTTCGTCGCCAACCCGGCCTACAACGCGAATCGTGGGCCGGTCTCGATTTTCTCGGTGCGGGCACATGCGAAATTCTAATAGCATAAGCAGTTCAGTTGCGGCGCTGACACCGCGGACGTGGTGCGTCGATTTCGATCAACAAATCTGCTCGATCATTAGTCGACAGCCCCAGCTATGGCAATTTGTCGGCCGATCTCAACCACTTGGTCGCCCGGTAAATTGAAGAAGCCGCTTACGTGCGCTGCATATGGGGCGCGCCGAAAATTATATAATAATTTCAATAGTGTAAAAGTTCGCAGTTTTATCCTGAGTGGCGCGCCATTTGCGTGAAATCACGAAAATTCTGACGCCGTTGCGGATTTTCTGGTCCAGTTGCAGGGGAAGGTTCACGTCCCACGGAACCTGACACCAATCCGCTTTCCCCTTTGCCACACCACATGGCAGGGTTTGGTGCTTCCATCCGAGGGAATGACCAGGATAAACGCCAGGGGACACTGAATCGGGCTCACCACTTCGATAGCCGCCCCCGTTTCAGAGATGTTGCGGACAACGCATTCGATCGCGTTGCCGTTGAACTCTATTCTCCCGGCTTTCAGGACGCGGCGACGACGCGCTATGCGATTCTCCGCGGAAGCTTTTCTCCCGGTGAAGCCAAAAAGCAGGAGCGCCGATACGACGAGCAGGACGAGGCCAACACACACAATCGCAACCGCAATGACCTTGGTCGGGCTGTCCGGAATCATGGTGAGTGCAAATTCCCTGTTAAGTCATCCCAGACGTAGTCAAGCCGGGTGTACTGCTCTAAGTCCCTTCGTCGATCGGCGGATGGCTTCGTCGAGTTGAGGGGTTTTGCTGAAATCTGCTTCGGCGCTCAATTGGGTTGAATGACGACATCAGCGACCCGGCTATGTTGGAGAGAGATGACGATTGCGCCGTTGCGGTCAACCGTGAATCTCCCACCTTCCAATCGTGGAGCCTTGCCCACGATTGGAGCCGGCAGCGGCACCAACCCCACGTTGCGAAGGTCCCCGCCGACACCAATCGTCGCGGCCGCTTTTGACGGCGAGGCCTTGATGTAGCTCCGAACCAGCAAGACCTCGTCCTGCGTAAGATGGAACGCCGGGTGATCGTCTCGCTTCTCCGCAGATTCATCGCTTTGTGCCTGACGACTGGTGGCCGACCAGTGCTGTTCGGCACTCAGCAGCCTGGCTTCGAGTTGCCGTTCAAGGATTGCTGTGTGTCGCCTGGCCAAGGCCAGGTCCTCGCGTGTGGATGAAATATCGGCCCGGAGAGCTTTGATCTCGCCCCGCTCCCACAACGCCAAACCGCCCGCAGAGAAAGCGATCAGGGCAGTGAATATCGCCAAGGCTCCGCCAGCGATCCGCGCCAATCCGGGATTGAGCACGCGCGCGCCTATTTTCGAACCGAACATCAGCAGCGGCCTTCGTCGTGATGTAGGTGGCACTCCTACTTGCTTTCCAAAGTCCAAATCTGCGGCGTCTTTTTCGCACAGACTTCGGAGTGTGGAAAATTAGCTACTTGAGTCAAGTTAATGTCGGGTTACGCCGCGTCTGAAGGTTGAACAGGTCTCCTCCTCACATTTTATTAGTGGAGTTCGGGTATCGTGCGCGCGGTTGGGGGTAGTACTCGTGCGTGCTGGTTGGATAGTTGTGGCGTGTTCGGCGTTGGCGCTCGCGAGTTGCCAGACCGTCGAGAATGCGGCGCTGCCGGATGACCCGGTTACGACGGGGACAACTCCGACAGTTCGGGAGCCTGAAGACGCCAAGTACCACAGGTCCGATGAACCGCTTAAACTGGGTGTCGAGCATTTCAACCGCGGTCACTTCGGATTGGCCGAACGCTATTTTCAGGATGCGGTAGAGAAGACGCCCTCGGACGCAGCGGCATGGATTGGGCTTGCTGCCAGCTACGATCGCCTCGGCCGCTTTGACCTTGCCGATCGTGCCTATGCTTCCGCAATTCGATTGGCCGGCGAGACTCCTGAGATCCTCAACAATCTCGGCTACTCGTATATGCTGAGGGGAAAATTGGGAATCGCACGAAAGAAACTTCTCAAAGCCTCTGCGAGCGACCCTAGCAATCCAAGGATTGCCAATAATCTCCGCCTCCTCGACTCCAGCTATGATTTTGTCAAGCGTTCGGCCGGTCGCTGAGCGCCGGGTGAGCGTTCGAGTTGAACAGGCTCGGCAAACCGGCAAAGACTTTCCAGTTCGCCTTCAGCTAACCCGCTTGGACGTCGCAACTGTTCGGCGACGAGCCCGGGCCTTGTCTTGCCGCTACTTTCCGGATCCGCTCTGGATGTTGGTCGTCGACTGATACTCGGGAGAAATCGGCTTGGGTGCGTTGGGGAGTTTGCTGACGTCGCGATAACGCTCGATGGCACCGGACATCCGCTGGCCATTCGCGGGGATTCGTGTGTTGCCGACATATCGCGGCCACGGATCGATGATATGGGTCGCCGAATTGATCGCTTTCGCATCGCCGGCGCCGAGACTCACGCCATCCTTGCGCTGGAGATATTCCGCGAAGGGATCATCCCAGGGCGCCACAAGACAACAAATCACCAAGGCCTGTGCTGCGAAAGCTGTGGTGCGCCAACTCGCCTTCATCGTCATGATGGAATCACTTTCCCGCAACGGTGTTGATCGTGCCGCTGTTGATTTCAACAATGTGGCCGTACGGGCCGGCAATGTTGCCGCCGGAAACCAAATATTCGGTCAGCTTCTTTCTTTCGAGTTGTCCCATCAGGAAGACATCGGCATCGTTCCCCGGAAGAGTGGAGTCAAGTGGGGATGCCAGCTGCTGGCCGGGCGCGGCAGGCTTGACCAGATGCGGAGTGACGATGATAACGAGATCGGTTTCGTTCTGTGTGTAGCCGGTGCTCCTGAACAGCGCTCCAAGGACGGGTACGGAGCCGATCCATGGTAGTTGCGAGATATTGCCGCGGTTGCTGTTCTGCAGCAGGCCGGCGATGGCGAAGCTCTGACCGTCGCGTAGTTCGATCGTCGTCTTTGCCTGGCGCTTGGATAGCGCTGGAATTTGAAAACCGGAGACGCTCACGGCATTGGCGAAATCAAGCTCGCTGACTGATGGTGCCAAACGCAGGTTGATGACGCCGTTCGCCAGCACAGTGGGCATGAACGTCAACTCGACACCAAAGGTCTTGAATTCCACCGTGATGTTGGGAAAGCCCCCGGCGCTGTTCTGGACGACGGGAATCGGGAATTCGCCGCCGGCAAGAAAGCTCGCCGTGTCGCCCGACAACGCGACGAGATCAGGCTCCGCCAGACTGCGGATGAGCTGCTTCGACTCGAGCGCACTCAGCATGACATCGACGGTGGTGCCTTGATTGACGAGGTTTGCAATTGCGACGCCAAACGGGCCTGTCGATGAGCCAGCCAGCGATCCTATCGTTTGAAATAGCGGAATGCCGCTTCCGCCGGTCGCGGTTCCCGTTCCGGGCGCTTGGCCGACCGCCGGCGCCTGACCCCCGATGGTGGCGCCTCGGCCTTTGCTGCCCACGAACCAATTGACCCCCAGTTGTCGCCCTGCCTCACGCGTCACCTCGAGAAAACGGACCTTCAGCATCACCTGCTGTGTCGTTGCGATCTTCATCGCGTTGACGATCGGTGTCTCCGGCGACAGCCCTTTTGCGACAGAGACCGCTCGGTCGGCTGCGACCGCGTCGCGCACCTCGCCGCTGAGCACGACCTGACCGTTGACGCTCGAGACGCGAACGCCGCTGTCATTGGTGCTGGCGTCGATCTTGTCTCGAAGATTTTCGGTGTCGGGGGTCACTTCGATATCGATGACCCCGACGACCTTCATGCTGGAATTGAACATCGAAATATTGGTCGTGCCGATCTTCTTCGCTTGAACGTAAAGCGACCGGTCCGACATTGGCAGAATATCGGCGATCTCAGGCGCTCCGATCATCGCGGTGGCGAAGGGCTGATCGATTTGCAAGGTGCGCGACTTGAACAGCGTGATTGATACGTGGCGTGCTGACCTGACGCCGCTTTCAACCGAACGCACGCTTTGAGTCTCAGCAGCTTTCGTGCTCGAAACTACAAGCCCAGCCGCCAGGAGAAGGGCCGAAAGTGCAACGGCGTGACGTATTTGACCAAGGTGCATGACTTCGGGCGCCGGGTTGGATTTCATCGCAATCGTCAGCGATATGAGACAGCGCGAAAGGTAGCACTAAACCCTTACCGGTCGATAAAGGCGCGAAGTCAAACGATTCATCCTTTCTTAGGAGATCGGGCCCGCGGCCGGCGACGATGACTACTGGTGAGCTCGGGAGAGTGTTGCGGAATACAATCGGTGGAGCGTTCAATCCAAGCAATGCAATTAAGGGAGAGCTAACGGCATTAAAATGAAGCGCTGTCTGCTTCGTTGGGCGAAAGGTTATTCGTGCTATTCGGTGTCGCGGCTACACGAGGCCAGCGAACAGAGGAGCATGTTGCCACATGAGACGGCCGCGAGGAGGAAGCAGAGGGGCCGCACGTCTTTTTGTCCTGGCCCTGTCGATCATGGCGGGGGGCGTTGCTGCTTATCTGGCGGCGGGTAGCGACAAGGTCGTGCCTCAACTCGTGCAGGCGCCAACCGTGGAGGTCCTCGTCGCGAAGTCGGATATAGGTCTTGGCGAGACTCTCTCCGCGAACAAGGTTGAATGGCAAGCGTGGCCGCAGACAACGTCGGGCATGAATCTTGTTCGTCGCGCTGAACAGCCGGACGCTATGGCAAAACTGGCTGGTTCGATCGCGCGTATGCCATTCATTGCCGGTGAGCCGATTCGCAGTGCGAAGCTTGTCTCACCCAATGGCTCAGGCTTTATGGCTGCAATTCTTCCATCTGGCACGCGCGCTGTATCGATCTCCATCTCGCCAGAGACCGGCGCCGGTGGATTTATTCTGCCCAATGATCGCGTCGACGTTATTCTATCAAGGCAGGACAAGAATTCGGATGCTGTCATGTCAGACATCATCCTCAGCAATCTTCGGGTCCTGGCCATCGACCAGACACCCAACGGAAAAGACGGGCAGACCGCGGTGATCGGGAGGACAGCCACCTTGGAGGCGACCCCCGATCAGGCGGAATCATTGGCACGCTCCCACTTGATAGGCTCCTTGTCGCTCGCGTTGCGCAGCCTCGCGAACAGAGATGGCGGAGAAGCCGAAAAGTCTGGCAGAACGACAGTCGCCGTCTATCGCGGAGTTGGTTCTAAAACCACGTACACCTGCAAACCGGCGTGCCGCCTGGAATAAAGACAGGCCAAACTCCCGGTCAGGCGGTGGATTGACGACGTTAAGTGACGGTCGGGTTCACCACGATGCTTCCCTTGGAAATTCGCGCGCACATTGCCGGCGCCGAAATTTACGGCGGGAGTGCACCGGAGCAGGCGTGGCAAACAATGGTGAGCGATAGTACCAGCTGCCGAAGGCTGGCGGCTTCGTTCTTTGCAGAATGCCTATCCCTGTCGGAAACCTAATCCGGCTGGCAACTGAGGCCGAATCGCGCAATGCTTCGGCCTTATGAGAGAAGCTTGCAGCCTGGTCTGGTTGGCGCTGGTCGGATTGTTCCGGTCGCGGGCCTCGCTGGAAGCCGAGATACTGATCCTTCGTCATCAGCTTAACATCCAGCGACGTCAATCACCGAAGCGGCTGAATTTCAGCACTTTGGATCGGTGATATTTGCTGGGCTGTATCGTTTGGCGCCAAGTGTTCTGGGGCTCTGGCGATTTTGAAGCCTGAGACGGTGATCCGCTGGCATCGTGCCGGTTTCAGATCGTATTGGCGCTGGAAATCGAGGCATCGCGGCGGCCGGCCGACGGTGGCGCTGGAAATACGCGAGCTGATCCGCGAGATGAGTATCGCCAATCCACTGTGGGGAGCGCCACGAATTCATGGCGAGCTTCTCAAGCTCGGCATCGACATCGGACAGACCAGCGTGGCCAAGTATATGGCCAGGCGGAGAGGCCCGCCGCCCCAAGGTTGGAAGACGTTCCTCCGCAATCATGCCGACGGCATCGCGGCGATGGATCTGTTCGTCGTACCGACGATCTCATTTCGCTTGCTCTATGGCTTGTTAATCATGGGGCATGGTCGACGACAGGTTTTATGGTTTGGCGTGACCGCGCATCCGACCGCAGAATGGATCGCAAATCAGATCACGCAAGCGTGCGGCTGGAAGCGTATGCGTCCGGACGCAGCGGCGCTTTCGCCAGGCAGTTTCTGGACGGCTTTAACGGGCGCTTCCTGCAATGCGACGCATACGAGGGCTATGATCGGCTGACCGGCGTTGCGCGACCGCAAGGCCCCTGGACGCTCGTGCATTGCTGGAGTCATCTGCGTCGGCGCTTCGTCAAGCTGGCGCGCAACAGCAGATCGCCGATCGCCGAAGACGCGGTCCGGCAGATTGCGCTTCTCTATGCCATCGAAGCCACGGTGCGCGGCTCATCGCCGGACATCCGACTGGCCGCGCGCAAGGAGCATTCGCGGCCTGTCGTTGCTGCTTTGAAGCCGTGGTTCGAGAAACAGCTGTCGATGATCTCCAGCAGCTCGACACTCGCCCAGGACATCCGCTACGCGCTCAATCATTGGCCGGGGCTGACCCGCTTCCTCGAAGACGGACGTCTCGAGCTCGACACCAATCCGGTCGAAAACGCCATCCGGCCGGTGTGCCTGACCAGAAAAAATGCGCTATTTGCTGGTCATGAAGTTGGAGCCGAGAATTGGGCTTTGCTGGCGTCGATCGTAGCCACCTGCAAGCTCAACGACGTCAACCCGAACTCCACCGAGCGGTGGAATGATGTCCCTCTCGGGACGATGGATGAGGTGAGTTCGTCGCCCTGCTTGGACCTGTCGTTCGTCTGACGGCAAGGCCTCCATAGAGATTGTTCCCCCTCGTCCTCGAATCCCATACTGGAAGGGCCTTGGTGCCGATTCCGAAGAGAAGCACGAGCCCGTGAGCGACATCGACGCTGTCGTGGTGGATAGTCTGAAAGCGCTTGACCTTGAGCGGCCGATTAGAGAAGCAGGGCGTATTCTTCGCCTTCCAATCCTGGGCGGGCTGCATCACCAATATATTCGGATTTGATTTGCGACAGGTAGGACACGGTGCTGGTGCGCTTGTCCTTCATTTCGGCGATGGTGAGGGTCACACCTTCGCCGACGATGCCTTCAAGCAAGGTCTGTCCCGGCCCGACCATATCGGGGGTAAGAACCAGCTTTGAGTTTGCGTTGAAATTGGCTTGCAGCTTTTCTTCGGGCAGGTCGATCCGATAGCCAACCACGCGCGGGAAGATCATCTCCAGCGCCGCGCGGTCGCGTACTGCCGCCACGCGCGTCATCTTCTTGGGCGGCTTGACCGGCGCGACCTGGGGCTTCGCCGTGAAGTCGAACGGGATACCCATGATGTCGGCATATTCGACGTTGAATAGCTCTTCGGCGTTCAGATCGTAGGAATAGCGGCGCAGGCCGCGCCCGACGACTTGCTCGCACAAAAGCTGCGTACCGAAGGCGCGAACGCCGAGGATATCGCCCAAAAAAGTCCCTTTCCGGTCAAGAGTCATTTGGCTCCCACATTTTCCATAAGGCATTGATTTCGCTGGATTGTTACGCGTCATCCGAGCGCACCAGCAGCGCAGGCAGCGGCCCTTCGATCCCGGCATCCACAAAACGACTGCAGCGCAATGCGACCGCGGGCATAGACCTTTGTTGTTTCGAAAATCTGCAACGGGTCGGACGAAGCAGTCCTTGTGGGCGCTTCTTGTTTAATGAATGCCGACGAACCGACCCAGGTTTTCGCGAAAACTTGCACTCGCATCCGAACGAATTGCCAAGGCGGGCGGCTTATTTTTCGCAATCCGAGGGAGTTCTCGGTCGGTCCTCGTCATGGGCGCGAGCCCGACAACGGTTGTTGGCATTGGCATGTCACTCGACATCCTGACTCTTTATCTGGTCGCGGCACTTGTCGGCGTGATGCTTGGGTGCATGCTGTTATTTTTCGGACGGCAGCAGAAAATTCCCACGCTTAACTGGTGGGGCGCGGCCTATATCCTCGGCGCCATGTCGATCGGAGTCTGGACGGTCGCGGGCCCGCTGCTGGGCGAAACCGTGGCGCTGGCGCTCAATGCGGTCGGCTTCGTGGCCTGCGGCATGGTGTGGAGCGCAGCGCGCGTGTTCCACGGCCGCAAGCCGAATTGGCTGGTGTTGCCGCTCGGCGCGGCAGTCTGGCTGATCGTCATCATGTGTCCGCCTGACGAGTCGTCCACCATGCGACTGACAATCGGCGCGGGCATCGTCGCGGCCTACGCGGTTCTGACCGCCAACGAACTGTGGTCCGAGCAACGCAAGGCCATGCAGAAGCGCTGGCCGGCGCTGCTGGTGCCCATCCTGCACGGTTTTGTGCTGATACTGCCGATACTGCTGGGCCACATGCTGCGCGCCGACGGCAACAGCTTCCGCGGCGCAAACTGGGTTTCGATATTCGCTTTCGAACTAGTGCTCTATGCGGTCGGAACTGTTTTCGTCGTCTTCATGCTGGTGTCGGATCGCACTGTGAAGGCCCACAAGGCCGCAGCTTCAATCGATCCGCTGACTGGCATGTTAAATCGCCGGGGCTTCGCCGAGGCGACCGCACGCGTCATCGAACGTGAGGCCAATGCCGGGCGCCTGGTGACGGCGCTCATTTTCGACATCGATCACTTCAAGTCGATCAACGACCGCTTCGGTCACGCGGCGGGCGACGAAATTCTCAAGCTGTTCGCGATCGTCGTCACCGATACGCTGCGGACCACCGATCTGTCCGGGCGGATCGGCGGCGAGGAATTTGCTGCCTTGCTGCCTTGCTCGATTGAAGAGGCGGCTTGTGCGGCGGAGCGCGTGCGGGAGGCATTTGCCGCGAGCGGCATTACGCTCAAGGACGCACCGGTCGAGACGACCGTGAGTGTCGGTGTGGCAAGCGGCCCGCCGGGCACTGAGCTTGAGGTGCTGCTCGCTGCCGCCGATACGGCGCTTTATCAGGCCAAACGCAGCGGGCGCAACCGCGTTGAGGTCGCGGAGGAGAAGCCGCTGTCGCTCGAACGAGGGTGGCGAAGGCCCGCCCTATCTGCGCAATGATCTGAAGGCTGCGCGTACCTCATCTGAAAACAGCTTCGGCTCCTCCCAGGCGGCGAAATGTCCGCCACGTTCGACCTCGCTGAAGTAGGCGAGGCCGGGGTACATAATCTCGACCCAACTTCGGGGCGCAGCAAAGATTTCGCCGGGGAACGTCGTAAATCCCACGGGAACCGCGACCGCAGGAGGAGACTTGCCGGCCGCGTGGGCTGCGGCCTGTCCGGCCTCCCAGTACCACCGTGCGGCCGAGGCCCCAGTGCCCGTCAGCCAGTACAGCGTGATGTTGTCGAGGATGCTGTCCCGGGTGAGATTGCCCGCGGGCTTACCCTCCACGAACGCTCGGGAAATCTTGTAGTAGCTGTCCGTGTCATGGTCGAGCATCCAGCTCGCGAGCCCGAGGGGTGAATCCAGCAGGGAGTAGCCGATCGTCTGTGGCCGCGTCGACTGCTCCAGGAAGTAGCCAAAGCCACTCGCCCTAAACGTCGCGGCCGCCTTCTGCGCCGCGCGTTCCTTCTCGGATTCTGCGGGCAGCTTATCGGACATTGCCGCCACTCCCGCGAGCAAGTTGACGTGGATGCCGAGAAGTCCCTTGAGTGCCTGGCGCCCCATCGCATCCGTTACCGCCGCCCCTACGTCGCCACCCTGGGCGACGTAGCGCGTGTAGCCGAGGCGATCCATCAGCACCGCCCACGCACGCGCGATGCGCGCGGTGTCCCAGCCGAGTTCGCTCGGCTCACCCGAGAAGCCGTAGCCAGGCAAGGACGGCAGCACCAGGTGGAATGCATCGTCGGGAGTGCCACCATACTTGGTCGGGTCAGTCAGGGGACCGACGGTATCGAGGAGCTCGATGACCGAGCCAGGCCAGCCGTGCGTCATGATCAGCGGCAGCGCGTTCTCATGCCGGGACTTGACGTGGATGAAATGGATCTTCACCCCGTCGATCACGGTCGTGAACTGTGGCAGCGCGTTCAGCCGTGCCTCGCACGTGCGCCAGTCGTACTCAGTCGACCAGTAGCGGGCGAGCGCCCGCAGCGTCGCCAGCTGCACACCCTGCGACCGATCCTCAACGAGCTCTTTGGTGGGCCAGCGCGTGGCCGCGAGGCGCCGGCGGAGATTAGCGAGGTCTTCACCCCGGACATTGACGCGGAACGGAAGAATTGCGTCGGCTTTGATCGTACCAAGCGGGGACCCTCCTTGCTTCGATTGCGCGCGTGCGGCGACGAAATGTATTGGAAGCAAGCTGACGGCACCAGCTGCGGCTGACCCTGCGAGAAGGCTGCGCCGGGTGGGTGAAGAGGAGATTGCGGTCATGGTCGGCCTCCTTGTTTACAAGCCCGCTCCTAGACTAGTGAACTGCGACGCGTCGACCAGCTTCGAACTGTAAAAATGACTGCAGCTGTGCCTGGGCCAAGCGTACGAGCAATTATTCGGATGATACCTTTGGTATGAACTGCCCAGGGACCGTGCTACAAACAGTATATAATAGAATCCACCCACCGTCTGATGACAAGATGTTGGGGGCAATATCTTTCGAAGAGATTGCCGCCTTGGGCTTCGCTGGGCCACCCGTGAGCTTCCCTCGCAAGACGCGCAGCGACTACTTCTCGTCAGGCCGGCTCGAGCTCTCGATCTGAGCACGCTGATGTCTCCACATGCCAAACGGCGCAACGACATAGCTGAGCAGCGCACAGCCGACCATCCAGGCGATCGCGATCCAAGTCGGCAACTCCACGATCGCCCTTAATCCGAGCGGAGCAAACATCGCCGCAAGCACAGAAATGCAGCCATCACCGCTCTGCCCCACCCAAGGTTAGCCGAGACCTAGGCCCGGTAGGCTCGCAAATACTCGCGGAACTCTCGAACCGACTCACGCACTGGGCTCTAGCCCCTGATGTTTGCCGCTCGCCTTGACGATTTTACTCTACTTGGCGGTGAAGCTGCGAATCGCGAAACTCTCCTGGCGGCAACGCGAACGCACGCCGCCGAACTCTGCGATCCTTGCTCGGCGCAGCTTGTCGAACCAGGGTCCCAGCGCTCGGCCATCGAAGTGATCCGCGAATAGGGCGCGTCCTCCCTGTGATGCCCCAGGTTCGTCGGGATGGTAGTCGGCATCGGGAGGGTAGTCGGCAAAAGTGAACTCACGGTCGGTATTGGCCCATCTGCAACTCCGGAGAATGTCCGCAATTGGGCCGATGTTGGGGGTTGACCGGACATCAAGCGGCCGGCCGCTTAATGAGTACATGCCCTAAATAACGATTTTTGTTTTTCTTGCCAGAATAGGGATAGTCGATGAATTTAATCCCGTGCTTCTTGGTTCGTTCAAGTCGTTTATGATATGCATCATCGCCATAGCGGGCGCGGAAAATTTCTATTCCAATAGCATCGGCATCAAGCAACATATCGTCTTCCTCGATCGCTTGCTGCATCTGTTCGTTGAGCCAAGCGATCCATTTTACCATGATCTCGCGTTTTTCGTTGATCCTCGGATCAAGCGCATAACTGTTGGCTGTAACATCGTGCGGAGGAGCGCCTTCGGAATGGTCAAGTATCAGCTTAATTTCAGATAGAGATAAACGAAGATCGCGTTACCCATAGCTTGCGAAGCCACGCCGCCATGCGTGACAGCTCATCTTCACGCCGGGCATATATTGGAGAGCGTGATTGATGAAGCTGGGATCGGCGTAGGGGTTCTTGGTCTCCTTTCCAGGCTTGGCTCGAACCGGGAAGAAATAGCCGGGATACTTTATCAGATGATCTATGTTGCGGGCTTCCTGTTCCTCCATTCGGCGCAGCGTCAACGTTTCCAACTGGCGCGCTGCATCGGCTCCAAAGCCGATCATAACGACATTGTGCGGCATGTCAGCGCGTCGGTGGTCGACTCGCTTGCGCATGTACGCAGGGATACCCCAGACAAGTCCCGCGTCCTCGTTTGATGGACCTCCAATTTCATAAAAATCAGATATGTGGCTGCCAATGATTGCGCGGCGACGCTGGACTGATCCGGCCAATAACATAACAGCCAGGGATGCTGGCTCATTCATCCCTCCTGACTGAGCGATTGCGATGGCGCGCCCCATCTCCAACGCGGATGGTACATCGCGCTGTTTGTCTTCATCGTCACTGGCAAATAACTGACTAACGTCGATGATGGCAGGTTCTCTTCTGTGCTTCCTTGGCTTGTCAGGTTTTTTCAGCCTAGCCAACAAACCCGCTGGCACAGATGTGTATTGCCGCCTTTCGTCGTGACCGAGAAAGGTCCAGAAGGTGCTGATCACGGCGGGCCTTGGGTGAACGGCACGCCGCCCCGGATGGCGCCGCTCGAGAGCTTGCGCACTTTGGACGTCAGTCCTTTGGCTCTGAGATCAGCGACCAGGCGATTGACGCTCCCCAATTCAAGGTAGCGCTCGAAAATGAGCCGAACGGTTTTTGCTTCGTCCTGGTGGATGAAGAGCTTGCCATCGTTGAGCGAGTAACCGAGTGGAATCATGCCTCCGACCCACAAGCCCTTGCGCTTGGAGGCGGCGATCTTGTCGCGGATGCGCTCGGCTGTGACCTCGCGTTCGAACTGGGCGAAGGATAGCAGGACATTCAGGGTCAAACGGCCCATGGATGTCGTCGTATTGAACTGCTGGGTCACCGACACGAAGGACACGCCATGAGCATCGAACAGTTCAACCAGCTGGGCAAAGTCGGCCAGAGACCGTGTCAGGCGGTCGACCTTATAGACGACAATGACATTGATCTTGCGGGCCCTGATATCATCGAGCAACTTTTGAAGGGCAGGGCGGTCGGTTGATCCGCCCGAGAACCCGCCATCGTCATAGCGCGTCTTGATCAGCGTCCAGCCCGCATGCGCCTGGCTGCGGATATAGGCCTCAGAAGCATCATACTGGGCGTTGAGCGAGTTGAATTCCTGATCGAGCCCGGCATCGGTCGAGACGCGGGTATAGATCGCACAGCGGACGGATTTGCCAACCGACGTCATTATTGTGGCCCCGTAGACCCCGTTGCTGTCCGCAGGCCAAAGAACCGCGGCCCATTCCATTTGGTCCCGGTGATGGCAAAGGCGACCTTGGACAGGCTGTCATAGGTTTTACCCTCAAAGGCAAAGCCATCGGCCAGCACCATCACCCGATGATCCCGTCCATCCCATTCGCGGGTCAGGATGGCGCCCGGCGCGAACTCCTGGTTGCGTTGATCAAGCTTGTCGGTCAGTTTGGTAATCGTAGCCGATCCACCTGATACAACGGCAGCTTTCAATATCTGCACCATTCCGACGTCGAGATCGCCGAAGGCATCGGCCTGGATGCGATAAGCGAGCATTGCGAACAGCAGGTGCTTCGGCAGGTGAACG
This sequence comes from Nitrobacter sp. JJSN, assembly GCF_051912485.1. Taxonomy (GTDB): domain Bacteria; phylum Pseudomonadota; class Alphaproteobacteria; order Rhizobiales; family Xanthobacteraceae; genus Nitrobacter. The sequence goes on from NZ_CP196822.1 coordinate 449,745, forward strand.
GGCGCCGAGCGCCCCGTCACAGCCTGCCATCGGAGGCGAAGGGCTTTGAGATCAAGATCAGCCAGACGCGCAATCTCGATCTCAAGAGGGGCCGCATCCATTATGCGACGTGATTGTCTTCGAGGAGCCATCGCTTAGGCGGCCTTGGCCGATTTGCTGATCCCCTTCGTTGAAGGCTTGATGCGGTAGCGTCGGACTTCATCGACACGCTCGGACTCAAGATCTAGCTTCAGTTTCTTGCGAACGATACCGGTAAGGAACCCACGCACCGAATGCGGCTGCCAACCCGTCGCCTTGACGATGGCTTCGATGGTGCAACCATTTGTCGATCGCAGCAAAGCGAGCACCCGAGCCTGTTTGGAATCGGCGCGAGCGCCTGATGCTTTGGTTGGCAAGGCGGATGAGTCGGCAGCCGGCAATACCTTCGATGCCGCTGGCCTTTTTGTCTTGATGCCAACTCGGTTGGCTTTAACGGATCGGGTCGCAGCTAATTTTGAGGCAGAATGTCCGGTCGCTGGCTGCTTTGCTTTGGCTTTGGTCATGAGGATCTCCGTCGTTGCGGGGCATCCATCGCGCCCCACCACTGCTGCCCCGCAGTGGCCAAAAGCCGGCGGGGCAAGATCCTGACGAGCCTATTCGCTCGCTATGCCAGCTACACTAACGCTCCGTTGCCGCCGCAAAGCCAGTCCTTTCTGAGCAATCTTGTTGCTCAACTGGCTCGTATTTGCTCTGTAAAAAAACCGGCGACGAACAAAGCCCCTTGAAGCTACAGCGGTACTCCTTCCAACAAGTAACGGAATCTACGTCGGAGTGGGGTCACGATCGGCGCCGATCGTGACCCCACTCCGATCGGCTTTTTTCCGATTGTCTTTATGGCGTTACTGCCGGCACCTGCTGCACGAGGCTGCTACTTCACCGCCGGTTGTCTTTCCGAAGGCGGCTCGCGGAGCGGCGGCACGCCTTTCGGATGGTCTGGATAAATGAACTCTTCGCCGCGAAGCCATCGCCCGGCGAAGCGGTCCCAAAACTGAACCGCATCTAGCTGTACCGCGAACTCATAAACGCACCACGTCCCGTCGCGTTGAATGCGTTCGCCGTCCCGTCAAACGGGATGCTATGGTGCGGATTCCATGAGTCGAACATGGACCTGCGTCGTGAACGCGCCGCTCTGCCGCTGAGCTAAATCCGCGTAAACGAAGCCGCCGAGCGGAGTATGATCGGTCGACGACTTCGCTAGAGGTGGCTCCGGACTTAGGGCAATGTCCGGTGTTGGTAAGCTAGCGCGGACTCCGACAAGCGCAACGAAACTCGCTCATTAAGCTTGATAGGCGCGTTCCAGGTTAATTCTGGAACCCTTCCTGGGCACAATCCATCAGCGGGTTTGAGGTGAACGTGGTTGCTACCCGTCCGCCCCATATTATGCGCGGTGCGGGCCTAATCGTGACTCGGCCACAAAGCGCTCACGGCAAACTTGGAAACGAAGATGCCAGCACCGACTCCTGCGAAAGCGCCTGCCAGTTTGATCGCGATATCATGCACAGTCCCATGTCTGTAATTCACGAAATACTGGAGGTACTCAAAACCGCAAATAGCACCCGCTAGCAGAATTAAGACGACAAGGAGTCGATGCGGATAGGCAAGTGAGAAGGCAAACCCGAGCACCGCGAGCGCCAGTAATCGCTCAGCATTTGGATGCCCGAACGTCGGACGCAGGCCAAGCGGACCATCCGTGAGAATGAAGATGGTGAGTAAGAGAATCCAGGCCGTTGCTTTAAGTGCTTGTGCCACTACTGCATACTGAGAGAAACACCGATGGTATGCGCCTTGGCTGCCGTTGCGCCTGGTGTTCGCTTCAATGTCTTTGCAATCTTCGCGACGCCAGCCTTTTGCTTCGCGAGCGCCTTGAGAGTGCGAACGTCGTCCTTCGTCCACTCGCGGCGAACAGATGTTTTCTTCTTGGGCAAATCTTCGCTCCTTCAATCGTGAAACGCGCGGTTTAGCAGATCGCGCGTTGTGCGCAAGCCAACGATGAATTTCTCGCGGCGTGGTGGTGGTCGATCGTCGGGTAGCGAATCTTCGGGCGCGACATGATAAGGCCGCGCGCTTCGCCACCGATATTGTCCGCTCCCGCGTTGTTGAAAGTCCTTTCGCTGTATCATGGAACGCCGCCGCTGTTAGCTTCTTCAATGTTGAGAGGGAATGACGACGGCATGAAGGCTAAGCAAGCGGCAACGAAATACGGCACCGCCTCGCTCAATCATTATTTCCCTCGGTTCATTCCCCGGAAGTTCAGTCGGGACTATCTGCCAAAGCTAGGCATTGGCGAGCGCAAGGTGTGGCACTCGCTGCGGCACACATTAAAACCCAACTGTCGCGCGGCGGTGCAGACAAGGCGACATGTGACTACTTGACCGACCATGTTGATGGTTCTGCCGGTGCGGTGTATGTGCATGACGTCTCAGTGGAAGCGATGGCGAATGCAATTGAGAAGATCGCCTTTGATTTTTCATCGAACCAACAGAAGGCTGCTTAAAATATGCCTCCTCCGCGCGACCCAAGCCACGGTCAAACAGCCGAAGAAATCGAGCGCTACTATCGCAACGCCAAGAGTGGCGATCTAGCAGCGGTCAGAAGCAGCCAATATGGACGCCTCGAAATCAAGATCACGACTGTAAGCAACATCAATCCAGAAGCTGGAAGCATACATTTGAACGACGATGCCGTATGGGGCGGAGTCGCTTATTTCTGTGGAGAGCGGAAAGAGTTATTACGCGTCCAGCGGCCAGTCATCGCTTATCGTTCCAAATGTAAACGTTACGGCCTGGGCTAAAGCGAATCCGCGCGGCACCCCCGAATATTGATGTGTTCTATCGCAGCGGACCGAAATGGTCGTTTAGTCTGGCCTTGGCACCAAACGGACGTCTTTAATCTGATAGGAGACCGAAATGTCATCCGAGTCTTCGGCGCACTTTTCCCATTTTTGCGCTTCCGCGAGCCAGTAGTCACGCCGCTTAACATCGGTCTCCGATTTCTCGTGACATACCGCTGCTTCCGCGCGGCACGCAATGTAATGATTCATTTTCGCGGTCATTTCGGAATTTCCAAGCCCGGCGATGATAGCCACTTGTCTAGATCATTCACCATTTTCGTTTCGCGGACCTTCTTCAAAGAAAATCGCGGTTCCTACCCGGAGGAAGTTTTAGCCGCACCGAATGGAAGCTTCCGACGTCCACCTGACATTGCACTTAGCGCAGTGCCATTTGTTGGTGACGATATGGAGCGAATACTGCTAGCTCACGGGTGCTGTCACGGTATACGCGCAAGCGCAGGTATCAGTTCCATCGGGGCGCGATCTTCGAACGGGCAATTCACGAGCGACGCGATTTGCCCATTTGCGCTCTGACCTTCTTTAAAGATGAATTGGATAGATGATGGCGTTCATAGCTGTCTCCCTTTGTGGGCCGGGAGCACACGAACGTCTCTCTGTCGTCAGCGCCGATGATATTGTTCTCGCGATTATTTTATATGGGCAGCCCAGCCGACCATAACCAGAGCCGCGCAACTGAAACCAAAAAAGAAATCGGTCTTCAAACTAGGATATGCGGGGGTCAAATACGACAGTGCCCTTGACTAATCGCACACTGACAAATCCAAGCAACCTGTCGCTAGCGGTTCTGAGGGCGGCGTGATGGGCTGGCGCTCGCAAGAGAATTACGAGCTGACGAACGAACGCGACTTCAAGCGTCTGCCGTTACGTGATCGGAGGATCATTCAATGGGCTGGGTGGGTTGCAGCGCTTGTGATCATGTTTGCCTGCATCTTGGCCGGGCATTTCAGGTGACGGCGTCATGGCCGATGTAACCTATTACGTATCGCTCCCGTTCGGCGCTGGCGACGACGGACCGGAGCCGCGCGAAGCCGTCGAATGCACGAGTGCAAGTGCCGCGATACGAAGTGCTGAACGAATGGCGCGGACTGAGGGAAACATTGGCGCTGTGGCGTTCAGTCGTATAGGCGATCCGGGCAGCGGTGATTTTGCGGATGCTGTTATCCTGAAGGCGTTTGGCGAAGTGCCGGGTGATCTATCAGCCCTCTGAGCGGCGTGCGGCGCGCTACACGGACGGTTCAAGTGCTATTCGGGATAGTGAGCCGCGTTGAAGCCACACCGATAATTCCGAGGACACATAATTGTGGGTTCGCGGCCGAATCTATTTTCTTGAAATTCCGCGGCTTCGGCCGAATAATTGATCAAGGTCCTTGGCTATCAGCAATCCGAGGAGAACGATCATGGCAATCCAGATCGTGATGGACCGCACCGGCGACAGCCGGCACTCTTTCGACCCGAACGATGCACAGGAACTGGCTAAGGCGGAGCAGCGGTTTTACGAGTTGACGAAGGTCGGCTTCACCGCCGCGGTCCGGACCGGTGCGGGTCAGGTCTCACAAATCCGATCGTTCGACCCGAACGCGGAAGAAAGCGTGTTCTTCCCCAGGCTGGTCGGCGGGTAAAACGGTCAACGCCATGTCGCGCCTGATGCGCCCTCGGCCAGGCGAACGCTCGCGTAAGAGAGCCGTAAGGGCGCTTTTCATCAGACACGGGGCCGAGCGAACGCCGGAAGGCCGATCCTTGCGGCTTCTGCGGGAGTGGCTATCGCCGCTGCAACGGACGCAGTTCGCGAAAAAGGGATATTTCGAAGTCGTCGGTAGCGACACGGGCAAGCAGTACAGGATTTATCCCGGCACCATGTTGAACGTCTGCGAGATCGATGAAAAAGGCCGGCCGAGGCTCGGCCTGTGTTTCCGGACGATGGGCGAGCTACCGATCGGAGACGTGATGCTCGCCCAGAAAATCGCATTGGAAAACTGCGAGAGCAGCGTGCTCGAGGTGGCTAAAAGCTCTGTTCCCGACGTTTTCATGTTCCGGCGAGGCAGGCTTCTCGGCTGAGAGCAGTCTGATTTGAACTTTCGCGCGCCTCCGCAGACCCTGCGGTGCGTCAGCCGGACAGACAAGGTCAAGACCACAATGACGGCAAGAGCTATTCCGGTTCTGGCCCTGATCCGCATTACCATTCGATTGCCCTGCGTCAACAAGTGCTCTCTTTCTCAGTCAAGATGAGGTAAATTGTAAGCGGCTACGCTGGAGACGGGCCGTGCTGAAAACGAATGTGGGCCGGACTGCCATAGGCGACGCCGCAATTTCAGCCAACCATCTTACCGCTTTTCCATCATCCATACCGCAGACTCGTTCGCGGAGGTGCCTAAGTCAAAGGAGAAGCCACAATGAATCGGCATACCCTTTTCAACATTGTTGTGATGACGACGATCGGACTCGCAGCGCTGGCTGGCAGCGCCGTTGGTCAGGAGACAGGCGACCACAAGTTGATCGCGCCACAGGACATCATGTGGGGACCAGCGCCACCCTCGCTCCCATACGGCGCGCAGGCGGTAGTGCTGTACGGCGACCCAGGCAAGGAAGGCCTATTTGCTTTTCGGCTGAGAGTGCCGCGCGGCTACCACATTGCGCCGCACACCCATCCCAAGCCAGAGATCGTCACCGTGCTCTCGGGAACAGCGCGCTTGGGGATGGGAACGACGGCCGATCACGACAAGGCTCAGATTCTTCCTGCGGGTAGTTTCTTTGCGGTGTCCCCCGGTTCGGCGCACTATTTCTTCGCCGACGAAGACACGGTTCTTCAGCTCAACAGCACCGGTCCGTGGGGTATTAACTACATCAATCCCAAAGACGATCCGCGTCCGAAGATGTAGTAACGAGATCGCAGGAAGTCTGACTATGCGGGCGGGTAGGCCGTTGTTGCGAGGACGACCTATCGAGGGCGACCTCGTTGCGCGCTCGCGCGGACTAGGTGAATGAACAAGGCTTGTCACTTCCGCTTAAGACCCCTTTCGGATATGGAGCAATGTCCGAAGTTCGTTGTGCAGCATCAAAGCGGACTCTGTCGACGACTACAGATTATGGGTTCACGCCCTAGCCTCAAAAAAGACTGGTGTTTCCGGTCTCTCGAATATTCATAGCTGTCGGCCCGAAGGTCATGGTTGGACGCTTGCTATCTCAGTCACTCAACAAACCGCGCTGCTCCGCTTCAAGCTCTGCCAGAAAACGGCGCATCCGGTTGTCAATTTGAGATCGTGGGCTTAGCAAAAACGTGCCGCGCGATGAAAATTCTCGATCCGGCAGGGGCATCACTTCCTACGACAGCAGCTGCCACAGCTTCTGGCCACGCGCACCGATGTGCTATCGCCTCGAATGATCAGGATCATCGGGGACCTTATGGCTGATTGGAAATATCTCGATGAGCGCCGCGAAAGGGTGACGGATGAGATCGAGGCTCTCGCGCGCGTCGACGAGGGTTGCCGGCAGTTGATCACGGTTCCAGGGGTCGGTCCGATCATCTCAAGTGCGATGGTGGCTGCGATCGGCAATGGCGCTGCCTTTGGGAAAGGACGTGACTTCGCTGCCTGGCTTGGCCTGGTGCCGAAGCAAATGTCGTCGGGTGACCGGACCATCCTTGGCCGTATCACCAAGCGCGGAAACCGCTATCTGCGCATGCTCTTCATCCAAGGAGCTCGGGCCATTCTGATGCGACCGACAAGCTGGACAAAACATAGCTTTGGATCATGGTTGATGGCCGCGGTACGGCGAATGCATCGCAATGTCTTGGCAGTTGCACTCGCCAACAAGCTGGCGCGGATCGCCTGGACTGTGTTGGCGCAAGGACGCAGCTATGAAGCGCGCGTTGAGCCGCGTGTCGAACCGGCAACGGCGTAATCGAGCATGACTGAAACCATAGAGGGAATGTTCAAGATGGAGCGCTAACGTCGACGGCAACGATAGCCGGAAGATTCCTACCGAGGTCTGCGAGTTGGATTGAGGAGATGGAGAAACGGTCTCACCGTCGCATCCGTGATCTTGATATACTTACGGCCTTTCAGGGCCTTGTCGCGAATGAGATCGGATGCGCGCGGATATCCATGATGGCCAGGGAGCAAAACACTCCCTTCAACGGGCCGAATACAGATGCGCGAGATCATCATCTCCAGATCGTCACATCCGGCTTGCACCGCACGGCCGGTCCATACAGGACCGCAGCGAATGACCGGAAAACGTGCTGGCGTCGAAACCGGCGCGGCCCGCATACGCCTTGATGAGGCATTGTCACGTTGTTGAGCTTGCCGGCGCTGATCTGCGGCCATAAGTGTCGATCATGAGCAAAATCAGCTACGCCGGATATCGGTTCCCACCCGTGATTATTCAGCAGGCCGTCTGGCTCTATGCCCGGTTTACCCTCAACCAGCGCTGGTCTCTGGACTTCGTCTCCGACCAGATGACCGACTGCCGGCGCTTCAGGGTGCTGACGGTGGTCGACGACTGCACGCGGGAATGCCTCGCCCTGGTCGCCGACACCTCGCTGTCCGGCATGCGGGTGGCACGCGAACTCAAAGCGCTCATGGCCAAGCGCGGGAATCCGCGCATTGTCGCGGGCTCCCGACAAGCTTATCCTTAGGCCAAACTGCAATTGCCCGCATCGTGAGGCGACGGCGCGAACTCCTCCCGGTGTGCGGATTGCTCATTGCAATGGAGGAATTGCTATGACCGTCGCCCCGTCCCTGCAGAAGTATTTGGATCAGACCGTCACCTACGAACTGATCTCACACGACCCCACCATGTCGTCGACGCGCACTGCCGAAGCCTGCCATGTGCCGGGTGACTGTCTGGCAAAAGGCGTTGTGCTGCGCCGCGACGGCGGTTACCTGCTGGCGATCCTTTCCGCTTCTCGCCACATTCACCTGTCAGACTTGAGAATGCAGCTCGGCGACGAGGTCGCTCTGGCGAGCGAAGACGAGATCACAAAGCTGTTTTGCGACTGCGAACGTGGGGCCGTTCCGCCGGTTGGCGAGTGCTACGGGCTCGACGTTATCGTCGACGACAGCATTGAGGCACAGGGCGAGATCTACATGGAGGGCGGCGATCACGCCACACTCATCCGTCTGGGCCGCGGGCAGTTTGCGCGATTGACCGCGGAGGCCTGGCATGGCCGCTTCACCGCACACGATTGAGCACGTCTGGCTCGACGACATTCACGGCTTGCGGATTTCGGTCCGGGGGCACAATGGCAAGTGGCCGGTTTCAACCATCAAGTTTGTCGAGAAAGATACGCCGTAGCCCTGGCACCGCGCGGCACAGCCGAGATGCGGATCGTCCGACGGAGCGGCGGTGTGCCAAAGACATTGGCCCACCGTGACGGCAAATGACGGTCGAGAGCCATTCACCCGATCCAGATTTGACGGGCAAACAATGCCGCATTCAAGAACAGAGCGCCGCCGAAAAGTCCGATCACTCCCACCATAAGCCAATGAGCGCGGAGTCCAACATCAGCAAGCACGACAAACAGAGGGAATGAAACGAGATTAAACCTGCTCATCGATACAAGCCTGCGGGGCCACCTGACCCGAAGGAATGGACCCGCCGCCGCGCGGTCCTACATTCCGACCGTGTGCACCTCGTCGATATAGGTCACGGCGCCGTAACGCTCGGCGAGATCGCAGATGCGGTTCACCGGCAGACGTCGCCGTCCATGGGAATACAGGCTCTCGAACACGATCAGCTTCGGCCGGCTCGGATCAGCCGCAGCCAGAAGCTGTTCGAGATGCGCCACGTCGTTATGGCGCAAAAATTTTTCACTAACAGTTTCGGCCTGGTGCGTTGGATGGAAACGACGCAAGCGCCAAGGCCGGGACTTGCGAACTGCTGTTGGCAATCTGATCGGCGGCTTCGTGTTCACCGGGTCGCTCTACGTTGCCCGCAACCCCCGCGCGACCGCGCCTCTGGCTACGCCGGCGAAGGTGTCGGCAGAGCAGGCATAGCCGCGGCGATGAATTTACGCGCGACGACCGATGGAGAATTTGACTCCGCCGGGTTTGCAGCATAAGATATATGCACAGTACGTGTTTTATTTGACGTTGATGCGGCAGAAGGGATTTGTCCAACCCCGCCGCACTGTAAGAAGTGGCACCTGATTTCGTCGGCTATGCGTGAATCGCCTACCTGCTGGAAAATGCTGGGGAGGGGTTATGATTCAGGAAGTCGTCTGGGGCGTCTCGATCGTGTTGATGGGGACGCTTGCCGCTGTGTTTGCTTGGGTAGCGATAGGCGCCAATGCCACGCTCGCCGATGCCGATTACGGGTCCGTCATCGCGTCCGCATACCGACTGCGCATCTGGCTGTTCGGCCTCGCGATTATCGTTCTGGTCGGGGCCAATTATGACACCCTTGGCAAACTTCCCTACGTGTCGAATATGTCTGCATCATCGTCTGCCAAAGCGATGCAGCCCGTCGAGGCCGTCGCCGAGCAGTGGTCGTGGAGCATCAAACCAGCCGCGTTTCGGGTCGGAGAAACGGTGGAATTTCACGTCACCAGCACCGACGTGAATCACGGTTTTGCGCTCTACAATCCCGACATGCGCATCGTTGCTCAAACCCAGGCGATGCCCGGATACATCAACGTGCTGCGCTACACCTTCAATGAACCTGGCGCTTATCGGGTGTTGTGCCTCGAATATTGCGGCGTCGCGCATCACGAGATGACGGCGGAAATCAAAGTCTCGGCGCATTGAGCGGCGCGACCAGGAGGATGCTATGACCGTCCAAGCCGTGCAAAGCCGGAGCGGGATGAGCGCGCGCGCCGCAGTTCTTGCCTACATAGTCGTGTCTGGACTTGTTCTATTGCTGATGATGCTGCTCGGACTGACGATGCGCCTGGCGCAGGCGCAATGGATCAATATCCAGCCTGATTTCTTCTACGTCATCATGACTATGCATGGCGCCGGCATGGTCGGCATCGCCGGCTTGAGCGGTGCTGCGGTGATGTGGTATTTTGTGCGTCGCTATGCGCCGGTGTCGACCGCGGTGTTCGTCGCCAATTTGGTGTTCTTCCTGATCGGCGCCGTGCTCATTCTCGGTGCCGGTTTCATCGGCGGATTCGCCGCAGCCTGGACCTTCTTGTTCCCGCTGCCCGCACATTCCGGCGAGCTTTGGTCGGTCAATGCAGCAGCTTCCTACATGGCGGGCTTGCTGTTCATCGGCGTCGGCTTTCTGCTGCTGCATCTCGACATCGCCCGCGGCATTCTTTCCGTCTATGGCGGGCTGGGCGCGGCGCTCGGTGTCAAACAGGCATTCGGTCTGGCGCCGGAAGATGAAGGGCCGCCGGCTGCCGTTACCGCATCGACGATGGTGCTGATCGTCAACATCCTCGGCATCCTGCTCGGCGCCGCTGTGCTCGTCGTCTCGCTGGTCAATTTGTACGTGCCAAGCTTCGCCTTCAACGCGTTGGCGGCGAAGAACATGATCTTTTTCTTCGGGCACGTCTTTATTAACGCCACGATCTACATGGCGGTGATCGCGGTCTACGAGATCTTGCCTGCCTGTACCCATCGCAAGTGGAAGACGAACCGCGCATTCTATTTTGCCTGGGTGCTCTCGGCGGTGATGGTGCTGGCCGTCTACCCGCATCACTTGCTGATGGACTTTGCCATGCCGACCTGGGTGCTGATCGCCAGCCAGATCATCTCCTGGGTGAGTGGCCTGCCGGTGCTGCTGGTGACTGCCTTCGGCGCGCTCACCAATGTCTATCGTTCCGGGATCAAGTGGACCGTAGCGGCGGGCCTTGTCTTCGTCGGAGTGGCCGGCTGGGCGATCGGCGTCATCCCGGCGATCGCCGATGGAACCATCGAGGTGAACAGCTTCATGCACAACACGCAATGGGTACCCGGCCACTTCCATACCTATCTGCTGCTTGGCATGGTGGCGATGTTCTTCGGCTTCATGACCTACCTTGTCCCCAGGAGGACGAGTGCTTTGCTGCCGTTCGGCTTCTGGCTCTATGTCGTCGGCGGTTCGGTATTTGTGCTTTCCTTCCTCGCCGCTGGTAGCGTCAGCGTACCGCGCCGCTACGCGGTGCATCTGCCGGAATGGTTGCCTTATGACCGGGTGGCTTCGATCGGCGCGGCGCTAACGGTGTTAGGGGCATTGATCCTGGTGCTGAATTTCGTCATCGGTTTGCCCTCGGCAATGCGCGAGGAAGCCGAAACATGATGACTCGCGGCTTTCTCCCTCTACTTGCGATCGTTGCTGCGACGGGAATCGCGGCGCTCGCTTGGGAGACCGATGGATTTCGCGTCGTCACCGGCGCCGGCGCGCGGCAATTGTCCATTGAACGCACGCCACTTCTCCTCCCGGATGTGCGACTGGTCGATCAGGACGGTCATGCCTTCGCGTTGAGTTCGTACAAGGGTAGGCCCGTCCTGGTCGACTTCATTTACACCCGCTGCCCGACGCTGTGCGGCGTGCTCGGTGATGACTTTCATGGCGTTCTGCAACTCATGCGCGACGCGGGAGCCGGCGCGCCGCTCGACTTACTCAGCATCAGCTTCGATCCGCAAAACGACGATCGGGAGGCGTTGCAGCTTTACGGCGACCGCTATGGCGCGAAGGCGCCGCGCTGGCGGATCGCCGCGATCGCCGACGAGCGCGGCCTTGCCGAGTTGAAGCAAAGCCTCGGCGTCGTCGTTATCCCCGACGGCATGGGCGGCTTCATTCATAACAGCGCCGTCTATCTCGTCGACGCACGAGGGCGCTTGGTCCGCATCCTCGATCCCGATTCGCCTCCACAGCTTCTCGCTGACGCGCTGCGCGTGTCGTTGCCATGAGCCTCCGCTTGTGTTTCGTGGCCGTCATCGGATCATGGCTCGCCCTGTGGCTGTGGCCGGTGCGCATCGCTCTCGAGAGCGACATGGCAGTGCATATGACGATACAGGTGCCTCTGCTGATCGGCATCGGCTTGTTGCTTGCGAGCGGTGCCCGAGCACATGAGCCGCACTGGCTCGCCGATGCCGACTGGCTCGGTATCCCCGGTATGGTAATGGTAGTGTTGGGCACTTCTTTCTGGATGCTGCCACGCGCCCTCGATGGTGCGGTCGCTGATCCGTTGGTCGATGCAGCCAAGTTCTTGAGTCTGCCGCTGCTGGTGGGGTTACCCTTGGGCCTGTCTTGGCGCCGCATGCCGCCACTCGGCCGCGCGTTCATCTGGGCCAATTTCATTCCCAAGCTGGGCGCGATCGGTGGCCTCTATCTGGCGGCGCCAACGCGGCTTTGCGCCTATTATCGTCTCGACCAGCAGGCCTTGGCCGGCTGGACGCTGATCGTCCTCGCTGTCGTGCTGGGCCTGTTATGGTTCATCGTCGCGTTCGTCGGCTATCGTCCCCTGTCTGTACCGAAAACCTCAAATCCGGCCATAGTGGTGATGAAGTCCGCCCAGGATGGCGCGTGAACGAATGACACCGGTGTGCTGCACTGAGCGAGAGACCGGTGCATCCTTTTTCAAAGACCGATGCGTTCTGAAACGGTTGTAATAGTCAGCGTAAGATTTCAGGACCCGACGCAAATGTGCCTCGCCACAGATGATTGCGTGATCGAGACACTCGCGACGGATCGATCCAATCAGCCGTTCGGCAAAGCCATTCTGCCAGGGTGAGGCCGGTGCAATAGGCTTGTCCCGGATGCCCATGGCACGCAGTCGGCGTGTGACGACCGCACCGTAGATGCGATCACGGTCCCGGATCATGTAACCCGGAGCACCGTCCCAAGGAAAAGCCTCGGTAATCTGCCGAGCGATCCACTCCGCCGTCGGGTTGGCTGTGACGTTGATCCAGACGAGATCTCTGCGATCAATCCGTACAATCACGAAGCCGTACAGCAGTTCGAAGCCAATGGTCGGGACCACAAACAAATCCATGGCGGCAATGTCCGGAGCGTGGTTTCGCAGGAAGGTCTTCCACCCCTGACTGGGCGGTCCACGTCGTTTCACCATGTACCTGGCGACGGTTGATTGGGCGACGCTAAACCCAAGCTTGATCAGTTCGCCGTGGATGCGCGGCGCACCCCAAAGCAAATTCTCCATGTTGATCTGCCGGATCAGCGCACGCAGGTCCGCTTCGATTTGCGGGCGACCACCCCGCCGCCGCGATTCCCGCCGCCAGTAGCAGCGAAAGCCCGCCCGATGCCAACGCACGAGGGTTTCAAGTTGGACAATCGTGATAACCGTCAGGATTGATGGAAACCAGCGATACAGCTGGACGAAGAACCAACGATCGTGGTTTGTGAGCCGGACGCGGCCACGCAGCTTGCGCCGCAATACAATCACCTGATGTCGGAGCGCGGCATTCTCTGCCTCAAGCCGCAACTTCGACTTGAATGGCGAGGCCAGGACGGCCAGAACGAAACAGAGCAGCCCGATCATGCCACCAGATTAGGCGATTCCGCCACATCATCAACTCGGATGAGGTTTTCGGCACACACACCCACGGCACGACATACGATCCGGCCCAAACACCACGGCCCCCGCGCTCCGCTTCCTTCTGAGCGCCTGCATACTTTCCGTTTGAGTACCTAGCAGGGCGCTGAAAAACGGTCTCGCGTTTGGATCGATTTGATGATTCCGTTGTTGCGGGCGAGACGACGGGGGTGATTTGCGATGCGAGGCGGGGAAGAGCGATCGGACGGGATGTTCAGCTATGTTCGGCTGGAGAATCGCGTTGCGAAGGATCATCCGCTGCGGCCGATCCGTGCACTGGTCGATGAGGTTCTGGCCGGGATGAGTACCCGGTTCGCCGCGCTTTATTCGCATACCGGTCGTCCCTCGATCCCGCCGGAGCAATTGCTGAAGGCGCTGCTGCTGCAGGCGTTCTTTTCGGTGCGGTCGGAGCGGCAACTGATGGAGCAGCTCGACTATAATCTGCTGTTCCGCTGGTTCGTCGGATTGTCGATGGATGCGTCGGTTTGGGACGCCACGACGTTTACGAAGAATCGTGACCGGCTGCTTCAAGGCGACGTGGCGCGCGAGTTCCTGGCGGCGGTTCTGTCGCAGCCGCGGGTGAAGCGGCTTCTGTCGAACGACCACTTCAGCGTCGACGGCACGTTGATTGAGGCCTGGGCGTCGATGAAGAGCGTGCGGCCGAAAGACGATGGCGCGCCACCCCCATCCGGTGATGGCGGCCGCAACGTCGAGGTAAACTTCAGGGGCGAGAGGCGCACCAACGATACGCACGCCTCGACGACGGACCCTTCGGCGAAGCTCTACAAGAAAAGCCCCGGCGTCGGGGCCGCGCTGTGCTTCATGGGACATGCCCTGATGGAGAACCGCAACGGGCTGATCGTCGACGCCGTGCTGACGCCGGTCGATGGCCATGCCGAGCGCGCCGCTGCGCTGATCATGGTCGAACCGTTGGCGGACCGCCCGACGCGCATCACGCTCGGCGCGGACAAGGGCTACGACGCCGGCGACTTCGTCAACGAACTGCGCTCCATGAATGTGACGCCACACGTCGCGGCGAAGGAGAAGCATTCCACCATCGACAGCCGCACCACCTGTCATGCCGGGTACAGGACGAGTTTGCGGATCAGAAAGCGGATCGAGGAGGCGTTCGGCTGGATCAAGACCGTCGCTGGTCAGCGCAAGACAAAATTCCGCGGCGTGGATCGCGTCGGATGGGCCTTCACGCTGGCTGTCGCCGCCTACAACCTCATCCGCATCCCGAAACTGATCTTCTCATGATGACCAACGCATCGTCCCCGACGCGTGCGGAAAACCAGACGGTGCCAATGGTCGGACGTCGATGCGATTGGCGACAGCAAGAGCCCTATGCAAGTTGTTCAGCAGCCTGCTAGGCCAATCGAACGCGAGCCATCGGCAGCTTTGCTGCTTTCCAGGCTTCAAATCCGCCGTCGAGCGTTTCCGCCGGCACTCCGGAATGCCGTAGCCACGCCGCGGCACCCTCGCGGCGCGTTAGCGGAAACGGCAATGAAGACTCTGAAGCCGTGCAATCAATAAAAGCGACCTTGGCGGAGCACGCTGTTGAGCCGGAGCCGATGGCGTCTCCATACGGCAACTTGAAATGGCCACTTTGCGCTCTTATATAACTTTGGTCGATCCGGATCTGTTCGGCCAGTTCTCTGTGTTCTTGATCGAGTGCCGAGTCGAACCTCCTTTGCCCGTCGAAGTCTGATCGCTGTGCCCAGTGCGCCCATCGACTGCGTGGTATTCGATAATTCCTCGAACGAACGTCGCAGGCCTCCGCTGGCGACATACGGACTAACATGAAAAACATTCCTGAACTTAAACCAGCGGCAGCACAGCCGCGCTCAAATACGAAAGCTATGACCAATGCAACGCCGCGAAGATCCAAGTCACGGAGAACTGGGTCTCCCGGACATCGCCCCGTCCAGGCGAGGAACTCTCAAAACGCAACAAGGAACTATGAACGCTACCTGGTCCTGGCCCGCGCCGAAGCTCTGACCGGAGACCGGATCGTGGCGGAGAATTACTACCAGCACGCCGAACACTATTTCCGGTCAATGGCGGAGAATGCGAATTAAGAACGGCAACGAAACCTGGCGGACCGCAACAGCCAATTCGCATTTGTCGACGACAGTCAGTAATACTTGGGTGTCGGCGGTCCGTCTGCCAGTTCCTCGCGCCCCGCCGAATGAGGCGTCATCACGCTGTTCATTGGGCGCCTCCCGCGGCTTCCGGCCACTCGGCGGTCTCATCAGTGCGCTCTGTTGCCATCTCCTTAAACGTCTTACCCGTCTGCTGAAGGACCTGTCCCTGTCGCAAACTCAATCCGGCTGGCGGTTGATCGAGAATTGGGCGATGCTGCTGCCCGATGTTGGATTTGTGCAGACTGATCTTTGGAATGGTGATGGACCTGCTGCGGTCGCGAGTAGCGCTTGAGGCAGAAGTTCTAGTCTTGAGGCAACAAATCAATGTGCTGCGGCGAACCCGTTCCAGGAGGCCTCCCTTCATCTCGATTGACCGACTGATATTGGGAGGTGTCTGCCGACTGTTTCCCAAGATGTATGATGCACTGGCGATCGTCCGATCGGACACCGTGATCCGTTGGCATCGTGCCGGTTTCAGATCGTATTGGCGCTGGAAATCGAGGCATCGCTGCGGTCGACCGGCTGTGCCGTTAGAAATTCGCCGGCTGATCCGCGCGATGAGCATCGCCAATCCGTTGTGGGGAGCACCGAGAATCCATGGCGAGCTTCTCAAGCTTGGCATCGAGATCGGCCAGACCAGTGTGGCCAAGTATATGGCGCGGAGGAGGGCTCCTCCGTCGCAGGGGTGGAAGACGTTCCTTCGTAACCACGCTGACGGGATCACCGCGAGGGACCTTTTTGTCGTGCCGACAATCTTCTTTCGTCCTGTCTATGGAGTGCTGATTATGGGCCATGGCCGGCGGCAGATCCTATGGTTTGGGGTCACCGCGCATCCGATGGCCGAATGGATCGCCAATCAACTGACGGAGGCGTGTGGCTGGGAACAAATCCCTCGTTACCTGATCCGGGAACGCGATGGCGCCTACGGCGAAATATTCCTGCGTCGGGTTCGGTCCATCGGCATTCGCGATCGTCCGACGTCTCCTCGCTCACCCTGGCAAAACGCATACGCAGAACGGCTGATCGGATCGATCCGCAGGGAATGCATTGATCATGTCGTGGTCTTCGGCGAACGCCATCTGCGTCACGTGCTGCTCTCGTACATGAGCTACTACAACGGCACGCGCACCCATTTGTCATTGAACAAGGACGCGCCGATGTCGCGCGCCGCCGAGACAGCCGGACGCATTCTCTGTCGTCCGATCCTGGGCGGACTGCATCATCAATATACCCGGATTTGATTTGCGGTAGGCACAGGTGGGACGACGTCTGCTGTTGGGGGTAGAACGGACATGCCGTTCAAGCGGGCCGACTTCCGAGTTTGACCCAAATGTATGGTCCGGCCGTGCGTTGCAAGAGGTTTTCGTCGAGCTGGCATTCAGCGGTCTTGCATCAATGTATCCGGTCTCTGATTGGAGCTGGTCTGCTCCGGACCATCATGGATATCAGCGCGCGTGCGTTCTCGTTAGCGGACAGGCCTCAACGGGCCATTTGGGTCACCAGTATTCGCATGCGCCGGGAAGACCGATCCTCCATCTCTTCTCATCCTCTCGCAGACCTCGGCAGGTAACGTGTTTTGCTCTGGCTACGTCATTGCGGGTTCCTCATTTTGAGCGCTCTCTGTGGCCGTCAGTGTGGAGTTAGGGTCAGCTTGGCTGGGGCGCGGCCTGATTGATCTTCCGCACCTCAAAGGCCCGGCCACGAGCCAGAACGCTCCAGGCGATGCGGGCAAGCTTGTTGGCGAGGGCGATTGCCAGCACGTTGTGATGCAGCCGTTTCCTGGCCGCCTCGAGCCAGGGCTTAAGTCCGTGGCGCTCCCAGATCTTCGGTTTGATCAGCACGACCCACGCCGCCTGCACGAACAGAACTCGCAGGTAGCGATTGCCGCGCCTGGATACCTTGCCGAGGATGGTACGGTCCCCGGTCGAGATCTGCTTGGGAACCAGCCCGAGCCAGGCGGCAAAATCTCGGCCCTTGGTGAACACATCGCCTGCGCCGATGGCGGCCACCATCGCGCTGGAGATGATCGGTCCGATGCCGGGCACGCTCATCAACCGTTCGCAACCGGCATCCTGGCGCGCGATGGTTTCGATCTCGTTCGACAAACCCTCGACCCGCTCATCGAACCGGCGCCAGTCGCAGGCCAGATCTTCGACAATGCGGACCATGCGAGGCGACAGGACATCTGGCGGCATGGCCAGGATGCGCGGCAGTTCGGCGCGTAAAAAACGTATTCCCTGACGCACGGCAATGCTGCGCTCGAGCAGGAAGGCGCGGATCTGATTGATTATGCCGGTGCGCTGGCGGACCAACCGCTCCCGTACCCGATGCAGCGCCTGCAGGTCCAGCTGATCAAGCGGTCTTGGTTGCGACGAACTTCATCGTGGGCCGCTGTACCGCCTCGGCAATCGCCTCCGCGTCGCGGAAGTCGTTCTTCTGTCCCTTCGAATAGGGGCGGACGTACTTCGGGCATCGTGACCAAGCGTCTTGAGCCGGCGACTGAGGTGATGCGCCCCAACACAGGCTTCCATGCCAACTAGACAGGGCAGCATGTTGGCAAACCGAACCTCCACCTGGCCACGCGACCACTTCTGGCGCAGCACGATTGCGCCAGATCTATCGAGGCCGACGACATGAAATGAGTTCTTGCCGATATCGATGCCGACGAAGGCAATTGCGTTCGCGAGGGCTTCTGCCATGGCATGCTCCTTGGCTTTGGTGCCCCGTACAAGCCTCTCTTGCTGGTGGGGCGGGAGCACGGCCGGACCATCCCATTAGCGGACATCGAACGGTGTCACCGTTTGAACAGCACAGCAATTTCGTCACCGCACAGCGCTCAAGCGATGATCTCACCTGCGTGCCTTTGCCGTGCTTTAGAAACCACGATCTCAAATTGGCACAATTTGCATGTTGTCCGAAATCACCGCCAAGAGTTTGAGGTTGACCCGTCGATGGCCGCGGGACAAGTCTTAAGGGTCAGTCGAAATATGGAAGTGGTGCTGACCGATAAGCCAATGCGGATGCCCTTCGACGCCGCTGCGTTCCGAGAAGCCCCTCGGCGCCAAGATACCTAAAGTTCGCGTTACATCGGATTGCTCAAAAAATCATCCGGTGCACATCACCCGAAGTCGTCGATACGTCGAGCAGCCATCTCAGAATTTGCCGCGTTAAGTGAAATCGATGCACGCGATTCAGCTTTCTGATGAAAATGGGAGCGTTCAATGCCCAGCGATAATCATCCCCAACGAGGAGACGGCATCATGTTGACGAAACGCGATCTTCTTCGTTCCGCCGCGCTGGCTGCACTCATTGTCACGACAACGACGCCTGTCCCGGCGAACGCGCAGGCGAAAGCCGAATGGCCTGACATCCGCGAGGCCAAGGCCATCGCCGAGGAAGGCTTCATCTACGGGTTACCCATCGTGATGAACTACGCGGTGATGTACGAGTATTCCGTCGACAGGAACTCGGGACAATTCAAGGCGCCGTTCAACCAGATCAAAAACGAGGCGCGTGTCTATACATACAAGGACACGGCCGTCATAACCCCCAACAGCGACACGCCCTATTCCTTATTATTTATGGATCTGCGCGCTGAGCCGATCGTTCTTTCCGTGCCGGCTGTCGAGAAGACGCGCTATTATTCAGTGATGCTTTGCGACGGCAACACGTTTAATTACGGATATATCGGTAGTCGCGCGACCGGCAGCGAGGCTGGTGACTATATGGTCGTTGGACCAGATTGGCAGGGTGCGACGCCCGCCGGTATCAAGAAGGTCTTCCAGTCCTCGACGCAGTTTTCTGCCGCTGCCTACCGCACGCAACTTTTCAATGCTGCAGACATGCCGGATGTTGAGAAAGTCCAGGCCGGCTATAAGGTGCAGCCCCTGTCGGCCTATCTCAAGCAACCCGCGCCGCCCGCGGCGCCTGCAATCGAATTTCCAAAGGCCGATGCGGAGCTCGTGAAGAAGAACTTCTTCGAGTATCTCGACTTCGCCCTCCAATTTGCACCAGCAGGTCCGGAAGAACGCACCATTCGCGAGAAGCTCGCGCGCATCGGCGTCGGCGCGGGCAAGACCTTTGACTTCAAAGATCTTCCGCTGACTCACAAGATTGAAATCGGACTGGGGATGAAAGACGGCGAAGAAAAGGTCGAGAAGTATCTCGCCAGCGGTCAGAAGGACGTAAACGGATGGAAAATCGGATCGCTGTTCGGAGACCGGCTGTTCTACAGCGGTGATTGGCTGAAGCGCGCTGCCGCAGCCAAAGGCGGCATTTACGGCAATGACGCTGTCGAGGCCGTCTATCCAATGACGAAGGCGCTTTCTAATGGCGAGGTGCTCGATGGCTCCAAGCACAAATACACAATCACCTTTCCCGCCGGACAATTGCCGCCGGTAGACGCTTTCTGGTCGGTGACCATGTATGACGGCAAGAGCCAATTGCTGATCGAGAATCCGATCAACCGCTACCTGATCAACTCGCCGATGCTGTCCGACATGCAGAAGAACGCCGACGGCTCTCTCACGCTGTACATCCAAAAAGATTCACCCGGCGCCGACAAGGAATCTAATTGGTTGCCGGCGCCGAATGACGAAATCTACCTCGTGATGCGTTTATATTGGCCGAAGACAACGGCACCCTCAATCCTGCCCGCCGGTGAGGGTTCATGGCAGCCACCGGCGATAGTGCGCGCGGCCGACTAGGCACATCTGGCACCGAGCAACGAGGGCTCAGAAACATGAAAACGATTACACGAAGAGGCTTTGTCGGCGGGGTTGCTGTGCTCCCGGTGGTCCGCTTCACGGCGGCCAACGCACAAATTAGCGTCAACCCGGCCGAGGCGCGCGCCATCGTTAAGGAAGCCTATGTTTATGGCTTCCCGATCGTGGACAATTACCGAATCCAGCACGCCTATTGGGTCGATAGAGCGACCCCGGAATACAAGGGGCCCTGGAATCAGATCTGGAACAGCGCACGTGTCTACACGCCCGCTGACACGGCGATCCAGACGCCCAACTCAGATACGCCTTACTCATTCATTGGCGCGGACCTGCGTTCCGAACCTCTTGTGCTCACGGTGCCGGCGATGGAAAAGGAGCGCTATTTCAGCGTCCAGCTCATCGATTATTACACCTTTAACTTCGACTACATCGGGACCCGAACGAGCGGCAACGGAGGCGGCAGCTTCCTGCTCGCCGGGCCGGGATGGAAGGGTGACACGCCCAAGGGCGTCAAGAAGGTCTTTCGCTCGGAAACTGAATTGGTGTTCCCCACGTATCGCACGCAGCTGTTTAACCCAGCCGATATCGAAAATGTGAAGAAGGTTCAGGCTGGCTATAAAGTGCAGCCGCTCTCCGCGTTTCTCGGCCAGCCGGCGGCCAAAGCGGCACCGGCCATTGATTTCATCAAGCCGCTGACGCCCGCAGAAGAGAAGACCTCGCCGCAGTTCTTCAACATCCTGAACTTCGTTCTGCAGTTTTGCCCGACGGTCCCGTCCGAGAAAGCACTCATGGCGCGCTTCGCCAGGATCGGCGTTGGCGCGGGCAAGACCTTTGACGCCAGCAAGCTCTCGCCCGAGTTGAAGGTGGCAATCGAACAAGGCATGGCCGACGCTTGGGCTGCCCTCGCTGGCCTGAAGAAAGATGTTGAGGAGGGGAAGGTGTCCTCCGGCGATGTCTTCGGTACGCGTCAGTATCTGAAGGGGAATTATCTTTACCGCATGGGGGCCGCCGTTCTCGGAATCTACGGCAATTCGAAGCAGGAGGCGATGTATCCGGCTTATTATGTGGATGCGGCGAAGCAGAAGCTGAACGGTGCCAATCGTTACACCTTGCGCTTTGCGCCGGGCCAATTACCACCCGTCAACGCATTTTGGTCGCTGACGATGTATGACGAGCCGCAGAGCCTGCTCGTCGCCAATCCGCTCAACCGCTATCTTATCAATTCACCGATGCTGCCGCAGATCAAGCGCGATGCCGACGGCGGGCTAACGCTGATTATCCAAAACGAATCCCCCGGCAAGGACAAGGAAGCCAACTGGCTGCCGACACCAAAGGGGCCATTCTCCATGATCATGCGACTCTACTGGCCGAAAGGAGCAGCGACGGAAGGCAAGTGGAAGCAACCGCCACTTCAGCAGGCGGGGTGAAGCACCGGGCTGCACGCGTCTCATAGCGAAGCGAGTCTCGTGGGAGCAGCTGCAAATGAGGTGATCGAGTGATGCTGGCCAGGTCCGCTTCTGGCCCGTTCGAGACAGACTCACTGGCCCTGACTACGTCTGTGTAGAGGGGGAGACCGGAAGTAGCGCGCAGACGGCCAAAGTGCCGCGATTGACTTACCGGAAGTCGGCCTCTGCTGGGATGGGCAGTTGGCCTGACGATGCAAATCATTCCCGAAGCAATTGCGCGCACTCGAACATGATATGCCGTCCAGCGCAGATTTCATGCGAACCGGTCCGTGACGACACGTGAGGAGGTCAACATCCACAGGGAAAATGTCAGGCCACCGGTGGCGACATCGCGCCGGGAGGGGCCAAGTTGGTCCATGCCCTACTGATGAGGCCCATAGGCCGCTCCCAGCGTGTTGTTCGCAAAGAGCCGCTACGCTGGTGCCCGAACAGATGCGGCAGCGGTTAGTGCGGCAGTTCTACCCGGTGGCGTCATTCAAGAACCTCCAAAGTTTCACGGCCAACGCACTGCGGTCATCGGCCTGCTGCCCTTCATGAGGACAGACCTGAGACCTGAGTATCGGTAGCTTATCTGTCAAGATGGTCGCCAAGTTTCCAGGGGCTAGTTGCTATGCCAACGTATGGACAATCACCGGGCCGCCACCGCGAATGGCGGCGTACATAAGACCCTCCTTCATCGGCGAGGCTGCCCAAGATCGCGACTGCGGCGATCATTCATCACCCGGGCGGGGCGAGCAGTAGGATGCCCCGTACGTACGCTGAATATTACGCCATCCAGCATAACCAAACCATCAAGGCCAAAAGCGATCTTTCGTGATGGCATGTCTGCTCGTGGCCCAATCCGGCGGTAGGAAGGTGGGCCAGAGCACGTCCGCTCTGCCCTGGTGTTTCAGACATCAACTTGTTCCGCTATTACCAAGGCGTCATCGACCTCGATGCCGAGGTATCGGACTGTACTTTCTATCTTGGTATGCCCGAGCAGGAGCTGGACAGCCCTCAGATTGCCGGTTCGCCGATAGATCAAGGTCGCTTTTGTTCGTCGCAGTGAGTGCGTCCCAAAAAGCCTCGGGTCGCCAACCGATCTGCCTTGTGAAAGAAAAACATCGACCTGGCGCAGCTTCGCGACGATCTCTTCCGACTTGTGCTTCTTCTGGGGCATTCCATTGTCCTCTCTAACGGCTAATAGCCTAATTCAGGGAGGACCACTTTTCAGGGGGCAGACCATATCATCACTGGGAGAATTTCAGGCCCAGTCATTTAGACCAGCGCCGCCAGCGAATATACTCCGCTGCGCGGCGTTGGGCTTTTCTGGCCCAACGAAAAGGCCCGATACGGAGGCGCAGCGGACCCGATCGGGTTCGGGATTAGATGGGTGCGGGGCATCCCGTTCCGACCAGTTAACGCGGAGCTGCGGGGCTGGGTTTCTGACAAAGAAAGGCCCGCCACGGATGACGAGGCGGGCTCAGTTGAGTGAAGAGACGGTACCCGACCAAGGGGACCGTCCGGACCAATTAACATGAGAGGGCAAGATGTTCCGGAAGAAAGAACCCGCCGGTGAGGGGGATCACCGACGGGCGGGGGCATTCTAGGGGTTACGGACGAGGCCTTGGGGAGAGCCTTCGTCCGTCAAGGTAACGCGCGGGGCTGGGAGGGGTTCCGGGGAGGGGGACGCGACGTGAGCCACTATGCCGCGCGGTCTCGTAACGCGACTTCCGCTTCAGCGTCCAGATCGTCGAGAACCGCCTCAAAGGCAGCGATTGCACTTTGGATGGAGGCGATTTCCGCAATCTGTTGTTCCGACAGCGGGCCGTGTTGTCCCATCAGCGCGACAATCAAGTCGCGACGCCGCTCCTTCAGTTGAACAAGGGGTAATCCGTGGTCTTCGAGCAGCGCGGGCATTGTAACAATCTCCAGCCGACGCCTGGACAATAGCTAAAAAGTGCTGAGACCGATTTTCACCAACGCCTAAAATTATTTGGATCGGACAATAAGCAAAAGAAGCTACCGCTCTGCAACCGCGACGAAGCCCGGCCGGCCAAAAAGGGACCGTCCGGCCAGATAAGGCAAATGGGAGGGGGGCCTACTCCACTCGGCGGACGAAACGCAAAAACCCGCCACCGGGTTCAGCGTCGGCAGCGGGCTTTTGTACGCGATACTATGACCCTCTCGGGCTGAAGCCAGGTTCCCACGATCGGGTGAACGAGGGGATCCTGGGCGGACTGCACCATCAATATGCCAGGGTTTGATTTGCGGTAGGCACAGGTCGCATCGTGAAGACGCCATTCCTCGGCGGACTTCATCACCAACATATCCGAGTTTGATTTCCGACAGGCACAACAGCGGCGGCATTGCGTAGGCGCTCTCGCCTAAGTCCTCCTGGTCTCCACGCCAAATCCTTCAGTTGGCCTGGACCATCGATCGTCATGTAGGGCCCTGCCTTACTGATGAGGCCCAATAGGCCGCTCCCAGCGTGCTGTTCGCGTGAAGCCGCTACGCTGAAGCCCGAACAAATGCGGCAGCGGTTAATGCGACAATTATACCCGGTGGAGTCATCCAAGACCCTCCGAAGTTTCAGAACATGCCAACGCTGTTTGCTTGGCGCTGACCGCTGCCCGCTTTAGCAGGACAGATTAGAAGGCTGAGCGTGGTTGGTTTTCTTGTCAAGACGATAATGTTATCCGCTCTTCCCCAAACACATGATCGGGCGATCGATCGTCCGATCAGCTCGGATATGGCTTTCGGTACACACAACTGCATTCTCGGCTTCAGGCCGCAACTTCGACTTGAATGGTGAGGTCAACACGGCCAGAACGAAACAGAGCAGCCCGATCATTCCGCCAGCTTAGGCGATTCCATCACGTCATCAACTCGGTTACGGTTTTCGGTACACACAGGCATTCCAATGTCCTCTCTAACGGCTAATAGCCTAATTCAGGGAGGACCACTTTTCAGGGGGCAGGCCAATTCGGCAATCGTGCTCTTGCCGCGGCGGATCGACTTGACC
The DNA here is from genome assembly GCF_051912485.1 of Nitrobacter sp. JJSN. Taxonomy (GTDB): domain Bacteria; phylum Pseudomonadota; class Alphaproteobacteria; order Rhizobiales; family Xanthobacteraceae; genus Nitrobacter. Next base: position 474,453 of record NZ_CP196822.1, read on the forward strand.
TCGGTGCCGGTCAGCGCAATGCCGGCCTCGACGGTATCCTCGATCGCATAGTTGAACCGCGCCTTGCGATTTTCAGCGACCACCTTGAGCGCGCGCTCGTTCTTTTCAGCCATATCTAAAACCTCCGGGCGTCGCTTTTGATGACGACGACGCCCGATCCTTCTTGTTTCTCGATTCCGAAGTTCGCATGTCCTTGCAGCAATCTCTGATGCGAACTTCGAAATCAAAGAGACACTAGCAAATCTATCACTTGGTGTGGTTTTGGATCGAAAGTTCTCTTAACGGACACGCCGCAACAATGAAGAGAACTTTCGATCCACCACACCAGGCGTTGCGCTATTTCTTCGCTTTCAGGAGATCGCGGATCTCGGTCAGGAGTTCTTGCTCGCGGGTCGGCTTCGGCGGCGCCGCGGATGCCGCCTCGTCTTTGCGCTTCAGCTTGTTCATTCCTTTGATGACGATGAACAGCACGAAAGCAACAATCAGGAAGTTCAGCGTCAGAGTCAGGAAGTTGCCCCAGGCCAGTACCGCGCCCTGTTTCTTGGCATCGGCCAGGTTCGAGGCATTCACCGCCTTGGACAGCGGCGTGAAATAGTTCGAGAAGTCGAGGCCGCCCGTGACGGCGCCGATGATCGGCATGATGATGTCGGCCACCATCGAGGAGACGATGCCCCCGAACGCGGCGCCGATAATGACGCCGACGGCGAGGTCGACGACATTTCCCTTCATCGCAAATTCGCGAAATTCCTTCAGCATCGCTGTGCTCCCGATATTTTGCCGCTGCGCGCAGTGCCCGCCATTTCAACCCAAGTGAGAGGGGATGTCCCGCTCGCTGTTGAAGTTTTGAGAGCGGACATTGCGTGGCCTTGAGCTTAGGCGGCCTTTTGCTGCGGCTCAAGAGGGTGACGCGCTTGAATGGCTTTCAGCGCGGCCTTGAGGGCAGGCAATTGCTTCCACGCCTTCAGCCGCCTGAAGCCCTTCGCTGCTTCGATCATACTGGCGGCCGTCCAACGCAGCGCCATGCTGGCGTCGCGCCACCGTTTCACGTTATCAGTCGACAAAATTCCATTACATTCGATAACCGAATATCTCCCTTGACTGACTGTATGCTCCTTCGGCAGAGACATGATGTCGATGGCTGCCAGCTTGCTGCTCGTCGTAGCCGCATGGTCGACGGCCTCTGCGCAAAGTGCAGGCGGGCCTTGCCGCCGTGCTCTGGACGGAATTCACAGTGGTCGATTGTCGGCGGCACGATCATTTGACCCCGGGCGGCAATACGCAGCATTTTCAATTCAGCGTCTTCCAAAGAAATTGAGTCGGTATCGTATACTTGTCCAGCATCGTCGCGTTGCGTTCCGCCTTACGGCCGCGACCTGCGATCAAAGCTTGACCATCCGCAGACGCAGCGCGTTGCCGACCACGCTCACCGAGGAAAGCGCCATCGCGGCGGCTACGATCGGAGAAAGCATTTTCGCAGATTGTTCGGATTTGATTTGCGACAGGCACAGGGAGCGCCGCTCGATTACCGATCCCGCGCGAGCGCTCGTTTCGTCCGCCACCTCGTCCCCTTCTTCCTCTCCGGATTGCCGATCGGCGGGCTGTCCGATCCAAGCAGCGCGCGCATCATCGCGGGCCGTGCAAACCACATCCATGCGATCTCGCGTTCCGCGGCGTTTCTGAGAGCTGCGGCGGCATGTTGGCGTCCTTCAAGGTGCGGAGGCGTCTTTCCGTCAGGCGTCTTGATCGGTTCGTCGAAGCGGCGCGACCAGGTCATTTCAGCCATGACGCATTCGCCTTGGCGAGGTCGTCGGTGCGATGCTAGGATTCGATATCCTCCGGCGTCAGGCCAGAATAGAACCGCTTCCAGGGGGCCCTAAACTCACTCTTGGCAGCTTCCAGGTTATCTGCCGACCCATTGCACCACGACGGGACCGGTAGGGCGGGTTGACGCTCCACGTCCATATGATGCCCTGCGAGGACCGTTCTGGACGCGGACGTCACCACGCCCAGCGGTCAAGAGGCGCTTGGTACGGTGCGTCGCAAGGACATCCGCGGATGCAGCTTTGGCTTTCGGGGTAACGCCTTCCGATGATCAGATGGTGCCGACGCCGACGCATAGCATTATTATTCAATCCTGAAGCCATATATCATGGGTACGCCTTCCTAAGCGGTCATGCTCCCATCGGAGCAAGCTTTGGCGAGGACAGTCAAGTGAAGCCCGCCTAGTTGGCGATTTCCGGTGACAAAGAATGTTAGTTGGCGCGCCAAAAGAAACCAAAGACAATGAATTTCGTGTCGGCTTGACGCCCGCCACAGTTGCCGAGCTCACGCATCGCGGCCACACGGTCATTATTGAGAAATCCGCCGGCGTCGGGTCGGGCCTGATGGACGATGAATATGCCAATGCCGGGGCTGAAATTGTCGATACACCGCAGGAAATATTTGCTCGCGCTGAAATGGTCGTCAAGGTGAAGGAACTGCAGGCTGCCGAGCGCACGATGTTGCGACGCGGCCAAATCCTGTTCGCCTATCTGCATCTCGCGCCCGATTTGGTCCAGACGCAGGACTTGATCTCTAGCGGCTCCGCATGCATCGCGTATGAGACCGTCACCGCCTCCTCAGGAGGACTACCGCTCCTCACACCGATGTCCGAGGTCGCGGGGCGCCTCGCGCCGCAAGTCGGCGCCCATGCGCTTGAAAAGGAGTCAGGCGGGCGCGGTGTTCTCCTAGGCGGCGTCCCCGGCGCTCCGGTGGCAGATGTGCTGATCATAGGCGGCGGCATCGCCGGCACCAACGCCGCGATGATCGCACTCGGCATGGGCGCTCAGGTTACGCTCCTCGACCAATCGCTCGATGTTCTGCGGCGACTGGCGACGCAGTTCGGCGGACACGTGCGCACGATCTTCTCGACACGCGCTGCAATCGCTGACCTCGTCACTAAAGCCGATCTCGTAATCGGCGCGGTGCTCGTGCCGGGGGCTTCCGCGCCAAAACTCATTACTCGAACTATGCTAAAGACGATGAAGCAGGGCTCCGTGTTCGTCGACATAGCCATCGACCAGGGCGGCTGTGCCGAAACGTCGAGGCCGACGACACATTCCAATCCGACCTTTGTGGTCGATGGTGTGGTGCATTATTGCGTTGCCAATATGCCGGGAGCGGTGGCGCGCACGTCGACCTTTGCGCTCAACAACGCTACCCTGCCGTTCACGTTGCAGCTTGCCGACAAGGGTTGGCGCCAAGCTTTGAAGGACGACATCCATTTGCGTAACGGCCTCAATGTCTGCGGCGGCAAGATCACCTGCAAGCCGGTGGCGGAGGAGCACGGACTTGGGTTTACACCGGCGGAGGCGTTCCTCGACTGAAGGACTGCCATCGGAGTCCATTCCGACTGGAGCCATCCACACCTGTTCGGACGTAACTAAGCTAACAATCTATCGAACTAGACGATGGTGTGCGGGTCCAAGCACCAAGCCCCTCGGACCATTCCACGCTTAGTTCGCGGGGTAACTTCTGGTTTGATGGTTCAATGGGCAGGCCTATGGCGAAGTCTTTATTCGAAGAGTTCGATCCATGGGCATTCGTGATCGACCGACGTCGCCGCACTCGCCATGGCAAAACGCATATGCTGAACGGCTGATCGGTTCGATCCGGCGGGAATGCCTTGACCATGTTGTTGTATTCGGCGAGCGGCATCTTCGTCACGTGCTGCTGTCTTACATGAACTACTATAATGATCGACGCCAAGCATAACCGAGCGGAACCATACCTCCGACCCACAAGCCCTTGCGCTTGGAGGCGGCGATCTTGTCGCGGATGCGCTCGGCTGTGACCTGGCGTTCGAACTGGGCGAAGGACAAGAGAACATTCAGGGTCAAGCGGCCCATGGATGTCGTCGTATTGAACTGCTGGGTCACCGACACGAAGGACACGCCATGAGCATCGAACAGTTCAACCAGCTGGGCAAAGTCGGCCAGAGACCGTGTCAGGCGGTCGACCTTATAGACGACAATGACATTGATCTTGCGGGCCCTGATATCATCGAGCAACTTTTGAAGGGCAGGGCGGTCGGTTGATCCGCCCGAGAACCCGCCATCGTCATAGCGCGTCTTGATCAGCGTCCAGCCCGCATGCGCCTGGCTGCGGATATAGGCCTCAGAAGCATCATACTGGGCGTTGAGCGAGTTGAATTCCTGATCGAGCCCGGCATCGGTCGAGACGCGGGTATAGATCGCACAGCGGACGGATTTGCCAACCGACGTCATTATTGTGGCCCCGTAGACCCCGTTGCTGTCCGCAGGCCAAAGAACCGCGGCCCATTCCATTTGGTCCCGGTGATGGCAAAGGCGACCTTGGACAGGCTGTCATAGGTTTTACCCTCAAAGGCAAAGCCATCGGCCAGCACCATCACCCGATGATCCCGTCCATCCCATTCGCGGGTCAGGATGGCGCCCGGCGCGAACTCCTGGTTGCGTTGATCAAGCTTGTCGGTCAGTTTGGTAATCGTAGCCGATCCACCTGATACAACGGCAGCTTTCAATATCTGCACCATTCCGACGTCGAGATCGCCGAAGGCATCGGCCTGGATGCGATAAGCGAGCATTGCGAACAGCAGGTGCTTCGGCAGGTGAACGGGCGCCGAGCGCCCCGTCACAGCCTGCCATCGGAGGCGAAGGGCTTTGAGATCAAGATCAGCCAGACGCGCAATCTCGATCTCAAGAGGGGCCGCATCCATTATGCGACGTGATTGTCTTCGAGGAGCCATCGCTTAGGCGGCCTTGGCCGATTTGCTGATCCCCTTCGTTGAAGGCTTGATGCGATAGCGTCGGACCTCATCGACGCGCTCGGAATCAAGATCGAGCTTCAGTTTCTTGCGAACGACACCGGCGAAGAACCCACGCACCGAATGCGGCTGCCAACCTGTCGCCTTGACGATGGCTTCGATCGTGCAGCCATTTGTCGATCGCAGCAGAGTGAGCACCCTCGCTTGCTTGGAATCGGCGCGAGCGCCTGATGCTTTGGTTGGTACGGCGGATGCGTCGGTAGCCGGCAATACCTTCGATACCGCTGGCCTTCTTGTCTTGGGGCCAACGTGTTTGGCTTTAACGGATCGGGTAGCAGCGAATTTTGAGGCGGGTTGTCTGGCCGTGGCTCGTTGCTTTGCTTTGGCTTTCGTCATGAGGACCTCCGTCGTTGCGGGGGATCCATCGCGCCCCACCACTGCGGCCCCGCAGTGGCCAAAAGCCGGCGGGGCAAGATCCTGACGAGCCTATTCGCTCGCCATGCCAACCACACTAACGCTCCGTTGCCGCAGCAAAGCCAGTCCTTTCTGAGCAATCTTGTTGCGGCGCCGGGTGTGAAAGTTCTCGGATGTAAACCAGCGCTGAACAAAGCCCTTTGAAGCTACAGCGGTAACTCCTTGTGGCAAGTAAGGAGTGGGGTCACGATCGGCGCCGATCGTGACCCACTCCGATCGGCTTTTTTGATTGTCTTTTATGGCGTTACTGCCGGAACCTGCAGCGATCTGACCCCTATGCCGATTCACACCCTGTTCGCCCTGATGCACCTCAACGCCAATCTCCCGGCCGCGTATTTCGAGGTTCCGCCCACCCAGGTCGTAGAGGTCGGTCTCGAAGTCGAGATATAGTGTCCGCACGGATGGCAGGAACACTGGACCACCCGGGCGGGTCCAAGTGGGAGATAGCCGTATCCTGAAGCAGCGTTCAGCCGACCAGAGCGCACGCTCTCCTCGCTGAGAATGTGTACATGCTCATGATCGATCCCCTCTATGTGGTTTCGGGCTTCGGCGTCGGCCTTCTGGTTGGCATGACGGGTATGGGCGGTGGCTCACTGATGACTCCGTTGCTGATCCTGTTGTTCGGCATCCATCCGCCGACCGCGGTCGGCACCGATCTCCTCTACGCCGCTGCCACCAAGACTGGTGGCAGCGTGGCGCACGGCTGGGCGGGGAGCATCCACTGGCCGGCTGTGTTCCGACTTGCTGGCGGCAGCATCCCGGCAAGCATCCTGACGCTCGTTGTTCTGTGGCAGCTTGATCTGAGCGGCGAATCCTCGCGCAGCCTGGTCAACCTGGTGCTCTGTTTTGCGCTCCTGCTCACCGCAGCGTCGCTGATCTTCCGCACCGCAATCATGCAGCGCTATCGCTCTCGTTTGCAGCAGGTCGACCCCCGCACCACTGCCCGCGTGACCGTGCTGGTAGGCGTTGTGCTTGGCGTGCTGGTCTCGATTTCTTCGGTCGGGGCCGGCGCGGTGGGCGTCACCATGCTTCTGCTGCTTTACCCGCTGCTGCCGATGGCGCGCATTGTCGCCTCCGACATCGCGCACGCGGTGCCGTTGACGCTGGTCGCGGGCATCGGACACTGGGCGACGGGCGCGATCGACTGGCACCTCATGGGCGTGCTGCTGATGGGCTCCATGCCCGGCATTTTACTTGGCAGCTATTGTGCGCACCGCGTACCGGAAACGGCGTTACGACTGGTGCTCGCTGCAACGCTGATCGTGGTTGCCGGCAACCTCGCATCCCATGAGCTCAATTCGTCGTCCTGGATTGTCACAGCGATCACCCGCAGCGCCGCTCACTGACAAGCACGTTTGTGGACGCTTTGGCGTCAAGTCGATCACCCGACCATGGCGGGGTTGGGCAGACGCCCCATCTCCTGCTTAACCCATCGCCACCTTGTCGCCCTTGGCGTCGTGCTGGCGTTGGTCGAGCCACATCGTGCCGAGCGCGAGCGTCAGCCAGCCGAAATAGTAGGCAAAGCCTGTCATCAGAACGATCCAGCCGGGAATCGGTCCGACGGCGGCGCGATCGGAATATTCGGCCAGGGTCGCCGCAGAGGTCGGATGGATGGCTATCTTGCCGTAATAGGCGATTGCCTGGATGGCGAAAATCCAGACGTAGTTGCGACGCAAACGCCGCCCAGCCGCGCGGACAAACGAAATGTGATGGTGCGGTGCCGTGTAGTCGCGTGCGAGAATTACCTGCCAGCTATCGTCGCGCGCTTCACCGGTGAATATTGGTACATAGAAATTCATCTCCAGCCAGCGAGCCCGGGCGCGCCAGACATTGAAATAGCGATAGCGCCGCGCCTCCATGCCGAGAAACACGGCAAGCAGCAGTCCTACCAGCACAAGGGGCAGGGGTGACGCCTCCGGGCTCGAAAAGGTCGTCGACAGCGCGATGCCCATCGTGACGATCGACCAATTGGTCGTGTTGTCGAGCCGCGTTCGCCAGATCGTCGAGCGATAGACTTCGCCGCGGTACAGATGCGCGATGACGCCCATTTCGGTGGAATTGAAGGTGTGTCGAGGGGTTGATTCGCTGGAAACCATAACAGACATGGCGGGACTCCGGTTGTCCGAACAACATTTCCGCAAATCACCGGCGTTGACCGGGAGAGTCCACATCATCGACGCCGATGAATCCATCCGGAATTGTGATGCCGCAACTATGCTTGCCCTGAGCCTGAATTACCAGCAGCATCAGGTCCAAGAATAGCGGGGTGCACCGCAATATCCTGACCTAGCGGATTGAACGCGACGGACGAGTCCGAAAGTGGATTCCCATGGGGCTCTCGACGTGCGCATCTGTGCGATGCGTACCGGGATCGTCGTGCGCGGTGCCCGGCTCGGCCGCCGCCGTCGCGCGCACGGCGCTGTGCGGAAGCTGCAGCACGGTGGCGATCTGGCCTAAGACCAGACGGGTGAGCAGCACGATCTCGCCGTTGGCGAATTCGAGCGCGTCATGATGCGCGGTTGGGTTGTCGAGCGCGACTTGGCGGAAACGCGCCGCCCGCTCGCCGATCCGACGCTTCGGCATCAAGGGAAAGTTCGGCTCGGCCTTGACCTCGCGGTCGAACGCAATTTCCGTCCCCGGAAGTAGGCAAATCACGACGGCGGGCTCACCGACTTCGGTGAAACCGCGCGTCATCGATGTGGGGAACCGGGTCGTCACCAGCCGCTGGCCGGCGGCGGCGGGACGGGACGCAACGTGCTGCAAGCTGTAATCGCACATCAGAAGCCTCCATGGAGCGAGCCTCGATCTGCAGTACTCAGTATACCCAACACCTTTGGCTGAATTTAGTTTCGGGCCGTCGGCGAAAACCGCTGCCGGGGCCGCAGGGGCGTCGAAGACACAGATAGAGGCGGCGAAACGATGTCGGCGGAAGCTTCTCGCAATCGTCGTTCTTCTGCTTTTGACCGGCTGCGGTCCATCCGGCCCGACCGAAGCCGATATGGCGGGATGTGCGGCGCGCGGCGGCGGACCGCCGCTGACAAACCGCGAGGTTGCTGACTGCGCTGTTGACCGCGCCGAGATAGATCGGTCACGCCACTACTTGGCCCATCCCAGCGTCTTGTCATCGCACAGTGGATCGCATTCGACGCATCGCGATTATACTTCGCTGCGCGGCGTTGTGCGATCTTCACTCATCAAATCCCGCTGTGCCGCAGCTACTTCTTGGCCACTTTCAACTTTGGCTTTCGTTGAGGCGGCGGAGCCTTCTCGCTCGCGCGCCTTTATCAGTGTTCGGATGTGGATCAAGGCTTCACGTTCGTTCATTGAAGATCTCCGACGGAAGCGCTCCGGCGGGGTCTTCTATTCGGTCTTGTGCTTCGCTGCCAGCCGCTCGCAATTGCCGGCCTCGATCTCGGCCGCAGCGGCCTCCCAATGACTATCGACCAATGCCTGAATCTCCGCCTCCGGTATTCCGGCTCGTACCGACGATCTCATTTCGCTTGCCCTATGGCTTGTTAATCATGGGGCATGGTCGACGACAGGTTTTATGGTTTGGCGTTACCGCGCATCCGACCGCAGAATGGATCGCAAATCAGATCACGCAAGCGTGCGGCTGGAAGCAGCCCCTCGCTATCTGATGCGCGACCGGGACGGGGCCTATGGCGAAGTCTTTATTCGAAGAGTTCGATCCATGGGCATTCGTGATCGACCGACGTCGCCGCGCTCGCCATGGCAAAACGCATATGCTGAACGGCTGATCGGTTCGATCCGGCGGGAGTGCCTTGACCACGTTGCTGTGTTCGGCGAGCGGCATCTTTGTCACGTGCTGAGCAGACTGCAGGCCGACCACGACCTACCTTTGGCCTACTTTCCTAAGCTGGCCTATGAAGTTCTAAACGGCATAACGCTTTGTGAGGGATGCCATCGCAAGAGTGACACCTACGCCCGTGGCGGCGCTCGTATTCACGGTGGCATTTACTCAAACGACTTTCGAGCCAATTATCGACCTAGACAAAAACAATATGCGAAATGAACAACTCGAAGCCATCCGCGCCGCGTGCATCAAGGTGAATAATCAGCGGGCATGGGAGTTCAAGCATCCATCAGACCCAGCTTGTGACTATGACCTTCCAGTTCGCCTCGCTGATGTGCTGTTGGCGATAAGAAACATAGCAAGACCTATACCCGAGGCGATGAATAACCGCTGGTGGAATAAACGCGAGCGTGACTTGCTCGACAAATGGGAGTGTCGCCAAGACGACCTAACCCAGCAGAGCGATGCAACCGTAACTTTCTTAGCGCACTTGCTCGGATAACGCTTCGCCGATCAGAACCAGCGTCCACGGCCATAGAAGCCGCCACCAACGAGAAGCACGATCACAATGATGATGATGAGCGTTGTAGTGTCCATGTCGGACCCCTAGTAACGTTATACCGACAGTGAACCGGCAACAGGCAGCTTAGTTCCAACGTTTAAAGCCTAATTATGACCTACTGACACGTGGCCTCGCCCTCGCTATCAGTTTCGCCGCCCTCGCCCTCTGCATGATTGTCGGGCTGGGCCTCGTTGAGTTCGGCGCCCACGGCGCCCCCATTCTGCACGACGCTCTCCTGTAGGAAGACTTGCGACGAGAACCGCGCCTCATCCTCTACCCGATCGCCCCGTATCACGACGGCTTCTTTGAAGACTTCGAGGGCCTGGTGTACGGCCGCGTCAAGGACGCGACGTGGATCGCGTTCCGCGAGAGCGCCAAGGCCTCGATAGCCAAGATGGGCCTCGCATGGATCATCGCCCGCAAGCAGGTCATCGATGCGCTGCGCAAGCAGGGCGAGGACGTGAGCCACTGGGGCGAGCGGCTCTACGTCAACGTCGACTGCTACGACAAGCAGAACGCCGAGAGCATCCTGTTCGACGTGGTGACCGAGCTCCAGACCAACGACCTTCTAATCGCCGACTTCGGCCAGCTCTACAACTAGACGCGCACAAAGGACGAGGCCACGCTCAAGAGGGTGTCGAACTTCGTGACGAACAACCGCATCCGCGTCGAGGCGCATACGGCCCTGACGCCGATGCGCGGGCGCCTCTACCAGCAGCATCGCCCTGACTTCATCCTCAGGGACGACCTCGAAAACGCCGTCACGGCGGACAGTCCAGCCATCACCGAGAAGATCATCCGGCTTCTGGACGAGGCAAAAGGCGGCATGGCCGGCCACGGGGTGTCGCTTACCCTCGGCAATTTCATACTCGAAGCGGGAGTCATGGGATACGTGCGCAAAGCCGTGGATGGCTCGGGCGGACGGGCGCGCTTCGTTCCAATCACCAACCGGCAGGGAGAGCCGGCCTGGCCCGACAAATACGTCAAAACTGATGCTGACGCCGCCGCTGTTAACGCTGATATCGCGGACCCGGGCAAACGCAAGATATCGCTTGAAAGAAAAAGGCGCGAGCTCAACGCGGGAGCCCGGCGCGTCTACGAGGTGGAAATGCTCCTGGACCCAGTCGCGGCCGGTTCCCCGTTCTTTGACCGCCCGACGATCGAGCGGCTTGTCGCGCAGTGCGGCCAGCCGCTGAACGAGAAAGCCGGCCTTTTGCTGTGGGCAGAATACAATCCCGCGCATCGCTATGCGATCGGGGCTGATACCGGCAAAGGCAACGGCAATGACCATAGCACCTCGGTCCTCATAGACTTCTCGACGATACCGGCGCGGCAAGTCGGGTCGTATGCGAACAATCGCATCCCGGCCGACCAGTTCGCGTATGAGCTTAAACGGCAGGCTGACTTGTTCGGTTCCTGCCTGATCGCCCCTGAGAAGAACAGCGAGAGCGGCGGGTCGTGCCTTACGACGCTCAAGATGATCTATGACGCGAGCCTGATCTACCGACAGGTCCCGCTTGACCGCCTCAGCGACCAACCGCTGGGAAGCGGCGAGCTCGGCTGGGAAACCAACGGCGCGACCAAGTATTCCATACTCAACGCCCTGCGCACCGCGGTTGAGGACGGCCACCTGCTCATTCAGGACGAGCGCATCCTCATCGAGATGAAGAGCTTTACCTTCACCGACGCCGATGACCTTGGAAGAAGCCGGGTCGGGCACTTCACCAACCATTTTGATTTGCTTATGCCGTCAGCCAGCCGCGGCCGCGCCCGCGTTGGATGGGCCTTCACCTTCGCAGCCGCCGCTTACAATCTGGTGCGACTGCCGAAGCTCATGGCGGTGCCAGCATGACCCGCCGTCCCACGGCCACGCCAAACTGCTCGACGGCGGCTCGATCCAGATCACATTCGCCTATCACAACGGCGATCAAGCCATCCCGAAAGCCAGACGGGACACTTCTTCAACAGCCTGCTAAACGGCGCTCAGGCACAGGAAAGGCCCCAAACGGGGCCTTTGTCGTTTCGAGCATTTCCGTTCGTCCTGGCGCGGTATACGGCGTTTTACAGCCTATCCCGCCTTACGGCGATAAGCCGTGGGGCCTTGAACTAAATCACCGCGCCAATAGATGGGCCCATGGGCGCCCGTGGCCCTGCACGGTCCCGCACCCCCAGCCTCAAAGCCCACGCGGGGCCGTGCACCACGGGAGGTTCGCATCATGCCCGACTCTACAGAAATGAAATCACCTGCGGCGACGGGGTGCCATGCGAGTGCAACGACAGCGACCCTCCTGATACCAGCGAGGTCAACGTCATTGCGGAGGCTACGAGGCACTAGCTTGCATGTGTACGGCGAGCGTGCACCGCTTGTGCCCGTGGTATCCTTAGAAGGTGTCTTGTTGGATACTATCGTTAATTAATAATCCCCTATGCGTGCCAACAAGCGCGTGGGGGGCTTTTAATTCGTGATATGGCACGCTCACGCAGAATGTTCGCGAACGACATTATCAATAGCGACCCTTTCCTTGATATGGGCCAAGGCGCGCAACTGCTCTACTTCCACCTGGGTATGCAAGCTGACGATGATGGCTTTGTCTCGCCTCAAAGGGTGATGCGTATGGTCGGCGCAATCCGGGTAGCGGTGAATTTGCGGACGCTGTTTTGTTGAAAGCGTTCGGCGAAGTGCCAAGCGATCTATCGGCGCTCTGAGCGGCGCGCGGCATACTGCACGTTCAACCGCTCTTCAGGGTAGCGAAGCGCGCCAAAATGGCCCTCGCTCCATCAAGCCGGGGGTCACTTCGCAGTGAACCAATCTCGACTCCGAACGTTAGTCCCTGTCACCGCGCGGCTCTAGCAGGCTGCTGAACAACTTGCATAGGGCTCTTGCTGTCGCCAATCGCATCGACGTCCGACCATTGGCACCGTCTGGTTTTCCGCACGCGTCGGGGACGATGCGTTGGTCATCATGAGAAGATCAGTTTCGGGATGCGGATGAGGTTGTAGGCGGCGACAGCCAGCGTGAAGGCCCATCCGACGCGATCCACGCCGCGGAATTTTGTCTTGCGCTGACCAGCGACGGTCTTGATCCAGCCGAACGCCTCCTCGATCCGCTTTCTGATCCGCAAACTCGTCCTGTACCCGGCATGACAGGTGGTGCGGCTGTCGATGGTGGAATGCTTCTCCTTCGCCGCGACGTGTGGCGTCACATTCATGGAGCGCAGTTCGTTGACGAAGTCGCCGGCGTCGTAGCCCTTGTCCGCGCCGAGCGTGATGCGCGTCGGGCGGTCCGCCAACGGTTCGACCATGATCAGCGCAGCGGCGCGCTCGGCATGGCCATCGACCGGCGTCAGCACGGCGTCGACGATCAGCCCGTTGCGGTTCTCCATCAGGGCATGTCCCATGAAGCACAGCGCGGCCCCGACGCCGGGGCTTTTCTTGTAGAGCTTCGCCGAAGGGTCCGTCGTCGAGGCGTGCGTATCGTTGGTGCGCCTCTCGCCCCTGAAGTTTACCTCGACGTTGCGGCCGCCATCACCGGATGGGGGTGGCGCGCCATCGTCTTTCGGCCGCACGCTCTTCATCGACGCCCAGGCCTCAATCAACGTGCCGTCGACGCTGAAGTGGTCGTTCGACAGAAGCCGCTTCACCCGCGGCTGCGACAGAACCGCCGCCAGGAACTCGCGCGCCACGTCGCCTTGAAGCAGCCGGTCACGATTCTTCGTAAACGTCGTGGCGTCCCAAACCGACGCATCCATCGACAATCCGACGAACCAGCGGAACAGCAGATTATAGTCGAGCTGCTCCATCAGTTGCCGCTCCGACCGCACCGAAAAGAACGCCTGCAGCAGCAGCGCCTTCAGCAATTGCTCCGGCGGGATCGAGGGACGACCGGTATGCGAATAAAGCGCGGCGAACCGGGTACTCATCCCGGCCAGAACCTCATCGACCAGTGCACGGATCGGCCGCAGCGGATGATCCTTCGCAACGCGATTCTCCAGCCGAACATAGCTGAACATCCCGTCCGATCGCTCTTCCCCGCCTCGCATCGCAAATCACCCCCGTCGTCTCGCCCGCAACAACGGAATCATCAAATCGATCCAAACGCGAGACCGTTTTTCAGCGCCCTGCTAGGTATCCATCGGTGATGAGAACGCCAGTTGCAAGGGAGGAGTGCCTCCATGAATAACGACCTCGAAACGCGTCCTACGGGTCACCTGATCGCCAGCGATAAAGAGTCAGGGAAAGCTATCTATGGCGCTGAGAACAAGAAGATAGGTTCCATCGAACGCGTCATGGTTGACAAGACCAGCGGGGAAATTGCCTACGCCGTGCTGGGCTTCGGCGAATTTCTTGGAATCGGCAACGAACATTATCCGGTTTCCTGGAAAGTGCTCAGATACGACTCCAATCTTGGCGGCTACCTCTATGACTGGTCGGTCCGACGTGCAGAACTGGACGACTACTACAACGATGATACGTTCGAGTTAAATCGCTTCGGATGGAGTGAGGTAGACAGGCCGGGTCAAAACCGTGGCCTGAGTTGACGGGGCGGGTCGCAAGGGCCGCACGACAATTTAACCGCGCGGCTCTTTTTTGTGTCGTGCCTTCAATCGTCCTGATATCACGCGAAAACGTTCGCGATCCCGACTTTACCCGAGGTCAGGTGATTGTGTGGGCTCGGAGCGTTGAATTCGCTCAGCAAGCTCGTACAAGCATTCCACGACGTGGCTACGCTCCACACCTTGCAAGGCGGTCAACCAATCTTCGACGGCGCACATCACTCCGAACGAAACCTCATCGTTCGAAAACCTGTCCCTGTCGCAAACTCAATCCGGCTGGCGGTTGATCGAGAATTGGGCGATGCTGCTGCCCGATGTTGGATTTGTGCAGGCTGATCTTTGGAATGGTGATGGACCTGCTGCGGTCGCGAGTAGCGCTTGAGGCAGAAGTTCTAGTCTTGAGGCAACAAATCAATGTGCTGCGGCGAACCCGTTCCAGGAGGCCTCCCTTCATCTCGATTGACCGTCTGATATTGGGAGGTATCTGCGGACTGTTTCCAAAAATGTATGATGTACTGGCGATCGTCCGACCGGACACCGTGATCCGCTGGCATCGCGCTGGTTTCAGATCGTATTGGCGCTGGAAATCGAGGCATCGCTACGGTCGACCGGCCGTACCGTTAGAAATTCGCCGGCTGATCCGCGAGATGAGCACCGCCAACCCGCTGTGGGGAGCGCCGCGGATCCATGGCGAGCTTCTCAAGCTGGGCATCGAGATTGGCCAGACTAGCGGGGCCAAGTATATGGCGCGGAAGAGGGCTCCTCCGTCGCAGGGTTGGAACACCTTCCTTCGTAACCATGCTGACGGTATCGCGGCTATGGACTTTTTGTCGTGCCGACAATCTCATTCCGGCTGCTCTATGGATTGCTGATCATGGGCCATGGCCGGCGGAAAATCCTGTGGTTTGGGGTCACCGCGCAACCGACGGCCGAATGGATCGCCAATCAACTGACGGAGGCGTGTGGCTGGGAGCAAATCCCTCGTTACCTGATCCGGGATCGCGATGGCGCATACGGCGAAATATTCATACGCCGGGTTCGATCCATCGGCATTCGAGATCGTCCGACATCTCCTCGCTCACCCTGGCAAAACGCATACGCCGAACGGCTGATCGGATCGATCCGCAAGGAATGCGTTGATCATATCGTGGTATTAGGCGAACGCCATCTGCGCCACGTGCTGCTCTCGTACATGAGTTACTACAACGGCACGCGCACCCATTTGTCATTAAACAAGGACGCACCGATGTCACGCGTCGCCGAGACAGCCGGACGCATTAGCTGTCGTCCGATTCTGGGCGGACTGCACCATCAATATACCCGGGTTTGATTTGCGGTAGGCACACCTATCGCGCACGGTTCAGAGAAGCAGGGCGTATTCTTCGCCTTTCAATCCTCGGCGGGCTGCATCACCAATATATTCGGATTTGATTTGCGACAGGCACAGCTAAACCTGAGAATGTCGCTTGCTACTGGATACTGCGGATGGACGCAGTGCCATCCGATCCTCCTAATGTCGCGCTTTCTGAATATTCGCCCCGGATCGGTTGCGGCTTTCAAGTGCGCGCTTTGCGTCATCAAACAGTCGATCTTCGTTATTTTTGAAATAGCGCCAAAGGGCCAATCCGCCAAAAAACGCGATCGCGAGCACTATCCACCCCAGGGGCCCAGCGGCGCGGCGCATGCCTTGCCCTAAGAAATATCCGCCTGAGCCGAATAAGGTTGCCCAAACAATTCCGCCGGCGGCATTGTAGATGAAAAATCTCAGAGGCGGGAAATGACTCGCGCCCGCGAAAATAGCAGCCAGCGCACGCAAAAGCGCAACGAAGCGGCCGAAAAATACGATTTTGCCGCCATGCCGCAGATAGAGATATTCTGCGAGATCAAGCTTTTGTTGATCGATTCCTATGTAGTGACCGTATTTCACCAGGATTTTGCGACCGAATCGTCGACCGACCCAAAAGCCAAGATTGTCCCCCAGGATTGCGCCGAGCGCGGCTGCAACGATAATAAAACGAATATCCATTGTGTGGAGCGTGCCGGCGTACACCGCGGCAGCAATGAGCGCCGTCTCGCCTGGCAGGGGGAGCCCCGCACTTTCCAATAACACAATCGTGAACACGGCAAGATAGCCGTAGCTTGTCACGAGTTCTTGAATGACGTGAGCGTCGATAACGGACACGATTTGCGCACCGCTCCTCATTTAAAACCCGTTAAGCTAAATCACTTGGCGCGAGCAGCTGAGGCGGCCGCAGGGCTAACGGCTTATTACCCAATTAAGTGGCCTTAACTGCGCAAAAAAACATTTAGTGCCCGACATATCGTCCTTCGGATGCCCGCCGGTTCGGCCGGAAAACCTTGTCGTGGGTATCGCAGAATTGGTGCGACGCGCCGATCTATCAAAGGTGGTGCACAATGACGGGGCAGCATGGAGGCGGTCCCTACCCAAGTTAAAGTTCGCGGATGACGCGCGGCAAACATCGGCATGACGCACGGCCGCTCGTAGTCTCTTCGATCTGGAATCCATTTCGTCGTCGGGCTTTCAGGCTGCTCTGGGTTGCAACCGTCGTCGCTAATATCGAAGATTTAAAAGTCTCTCGCCGGGGCGTCACAAAGTGCGTCTGGCGCTCAAGAGACCGCGCGACGTCGTCGGATTTTTTCCTCCGTCGCTCGGGAGCAAGAAACCCTACTGTCAATATGAAAGATGCCTTGCCCGGCTGCAGGAGCAACTTGGTCGCGACAATGACATGCTCATCGCGAAAGAGGTCGTGCAGAAAATAGCGAAACGAAATGCGCCTGCGGCAGGCCGTCACACTCCACGCCCTCGGTCGGATCGCTTGCATAACATAGCCGCCTCGACCATATTTAAACTGGTGGTTAGTCTACCAACTCTTGTGTTTCTGTCGTAACTCTCAATCCCGAAGCACGAACAAATCGCTCAACTTAATTTTGAATGATCTTTTAACAGATGCGCAGAACCAAGGGGGAGATGGAAATATGGACATCCAGCGCAGAGATTTCGTTAAGGGATGCGCAACGGCCTCTATCCTGTTGCTGCCGGGCATCGCCAGCGCCGCGACCGGCAAGAAAGCCAACAAGGCATCAGCCCCAGAATCCCCTTCGGACATCGAGAAATCGATCAAAGCCAGCTTCGGCGGTGGATTCTCGGTAGGGGATCATACGCAATCCGGCGGACGAACCCGCGCCACCATCGAACATTTTGGTAACCGGTATACGGTCGTCTCCCCAGACTTGCTGGACTGGAAGATCGTTGAGGCCTCTTTCTGACAAACCCCGCGGGGCTCCTTCCGTCAGGAGATCATTCGATCTCTCTAGCGTGAGACCACTTGGATATTGATGGTTCTGGTGCTCTTTCAGCGCCGAATTGGTAACAACAGTTCCTGGAGGTGATGAGCAGTGGCCGAGAAAATAAAAAGCATTCGCATCCACCCCGGTATCGGCATTGCGCGCCTGGGGAACAGCGACCAATTTTACATTGGCCCCGAAGCGCCCGGGGTTGTGGTCGATCCGGGTGGCAGCAATGGCCCCGGGCCAAACGGTGGAACCTACCGCGACAGCGGGGCGCGGTTGAAACGCCAGGCGCAGCGGTATCGGGTGTATGCCTACGATGCCGATGATAAGGTCGTCGCGGAACTCACGTCGGAGTCGGGCCTGGTCCAATCCATTCGCTGGCGGGTTCATGTCAGGAACATGAAAGCGGCGAATTACGCGTTTGAGGGCGCGTATCTGTTTGACCCGGACAAGTTGCGAAACCCGTCCATCCAGCCCGGTAAGAAGCCGATCGAACGTGACAAGCTAATCATCGATCCCGGTGTGCATACGATCGCCTCCGGGCAGGCCGGACCGGTCGTCATGAAGGGTGACGTCTTCGGGGGCATTGAGAAAGGGACGTTGCCGGGCGAATTGCGTTTCGAGGGTTTCACGCCGAAGGATCCTTCGAAAGAAGTTGAGGTCACTTATAAAGCCGCCAAGGATATCGAACTCGGGCAGCTTCGCCTCGATTCCAAGGACCGCCTGCTGTTCGTTCCAGCGCCGGGAAAAGGCGAAAGCGTCACGACACCCAAAGTGGTGTTGTCGAACCCGAGTGAAACAATGACCCCTCCGAACGGTCCGGAGGGCGGCAAAAATCCGCTGACGAACCAGTTTGCCTATTTCAACATTCCGGGGTGGTGGGACGACACCTGCGGTGGTGAAATCGACGTCACGGTCGCGCTCAAGGACGGTACTGTCTTGAGTACACGCGACAACGTGACATCCGCGACGGATGAGGGTACGCGGAATCCGCGTGCGGGGGCATGGATCGTCACCGCGCCACCGAAGTTTTCACCCCACATGTATCATGTGGTGTCCATTCTGGATCGCGTTTACGAGGCTTTTCCTGAGTCCTACCCTTACACTGGGAAGAAGACGAATTTCTACCGCGACGTCTATCCGATCTTCGCCAAGGCGGTTAACTACAGTTGGGTGAACGCCGCAGCGGCGGGGGTTAAGCCTGAAACCAAGGATCGCGCCCATGGTCCGAAGCAGCCGGGCAACTTGCTCAGCGACGAGCACATGGCCGCTTTCACCGATTCTAGCGAGAACAGCAACGCGATACGTCAGATGATCTATGCCCTGATGCGGCATGCGCCCGGAAAGCGCGGACGGTTGGTCGATTCGCTGATGCCGCCGCCGCCGGAGCGCCCGACCAGCTGGAAAAACGACGAATTCAAGCGCGACGAGGAAGACTTCAAGATGCCCAAGCTGTGGGGCACGGGGGGCAAGCCGGCGCAGAATAAGCAATTGGGCAACAATCTCCCGGATCAATTCCTGAGCCTGACCGACTGGCAACTCAATCGCTTGAAGGAATGGGCCGACGGCAACTTCGAAGTCGGTGTTCCACCAAAGCCCGTCGCCCTTGAGGCGTTGCCGCTGGCTGAGCAGCCGCATGCGCTGGACAGCTCGGCGCTTGAGCCCACGATCGGCGGCGGTTTCCACCCCGGCATCGAATTCCCGTATCTGATCATTTATCGGGAAAATTTCGCCGAGGCGTTTCGCGTCAACAAAGGCATCGAGCCTGGCTCGGTCGCTGCCTATATGTCGAGCCCGTGGCAGGGCGACTTCTGGTCGTGCGATGTTTTATGGTGGCCGACACAGCGGCCGGATATCGTTTTCGAATACGACAAGAAGAACGGGACCCGAACCTACAAGGAATGGTTCCGCGGATACGATGAACACGGCGAACCGCTATCGTCCACCGATGGCTACCACCAGATGGCCTATGCCTGGCCAAAACTGGGGATGGTGCTGCCGGTCAAGAACGAGGACGGCAGCTACCTCAAAGACAACGGCCAGATCGTGTTTGCGGAACAGGAGCGCGATTCGGCGCTGAACCGGCCGCCCGCCAAGAGCAAATAGCTCGTGCCATCGCCGCCGACGCGCGACCGGACCAGTACAACATGGGACGTCGTCATTGTCGGCTCCGGACCTGCGGGCGCCGCAACCGCTATCACGCTGGCGAAGTACGGCCAGCGTGTGCTGTTGGTGGAGAAACGCGGATCCTCCAGCTTCAAGCTGGGCGAGTCCTTGCCGCCAACCTCGATCGGTCTGGTCAAACACTTCCTGGAAGACCCTGAAGGGCCGGAGCAGCAGCTTCCCGGCCTTTTCAGTACCGCCGGCAATGTCTCGCTATGGGCGACCGAGCAGGCCGATACCACGGACTTTTTCTTCACGTCGACCGGCCACGGTCTGTGCGTCGACCGACTGGCTTTCGATGAAGCCCTGCGCACGAATGCGGTTGCAGCCGGTGCGACCTTGCTCAAGGGTGTCAGCTTCCAATCTTGCGCGCGCATCGCTGACGGTTCTTTCAATTGGCAGCTGACGCTCATCTCGGGCGCGGGGATGCGGCAGGATCGTGCCCGTTATCTTGTCGACTGTTCCGGGCGGCAGGCAGCCGTGGCAAGGTCTCTCGGTGTCCCGACCGTCGACAATGACGACCGGTTGTTCGCCTATGCGCAATGGTTTTCCTGCGCCGAGGGCGATGATGACCGCTATACCCGGATCGAGGCCGCGCCACACGGCTGGTGGTATAGCAACCGTTTGCCAAGCACTGACGGCAATGAAACCAGGCGATTGGTGGTTTTGCACACCGACAAGGACCTGCCGGCAGCAAAGATGGCTGCGTGTCGGCAGGGCTTCGAGCAGTTGCTGGACAACTCAACGCATATCGCGCCATTGCTCAGAGCTGAGGGCTATCACCCTTGCGGGACAATCCGAGGCGCACCAGCCAACAGCCAACGATTGCGAGACTTCTGCGGTGACGCTTGGATGGCGGTGGGCGATGCGGCGCAAGCCTATGATCCGCTGTCGTCGCAAGGCATCGACAAGGCGCTCAGGACGGCCAGCCACGCCGGACACATGATCCATTACGCGTTGACAGACTGTCCGCAGGGCACGGCGGGATTGGACAGCCGCAATGCGTACGTCCATCAATACGACGAGCAACAGCGCCAACTCTGGCAAGCGTACTTGTCGCAACGAGATTTCTACTATGGCATCCAGCCCCGCTGGTCGGATCAGCCGTTCTGGCAACGTCGGCGGCAGTTGGCGAATGAAGCGACCGGATAGTCTCCTGCCGTCGAACCGGCAGCGGCGTAATCGAGCATGACTGAAACCATAGAGGGAATGTTCAAGATGGAGCGCTAACGTCGACGGCAACGATAGCCGGAAGATTCCTACCGAGGTCTGCGAGTTGGATTGAGGAGATGGAGAAACGGTCTCACCGTCGCATCCGTGATCTTGATATACTTACGGCCTTTCAGGGCCTTGTAGCGAATGAGATCGGATGCGCGCGGATATCCATGATGGCCAGGGAGCAAAACACTCCCTTCAACGGGCCGAATACAGATGCGCGAGATCATCATCTCCAGATCGTCACATCCGGCTTGCACCGCACGGCCGGTCCATACACCAGGCGGAGAGGCCCGCCGTCCCAGGGCTGGAAGACGTTCCTCCGCAATCATGCCGACGGCATCGCGGCGATGGATCTGTTCGTCGTACCGACGATCTCATTTCGCTTGCTTCTCTAATCGGCCGCTCAAGGTCAAGCGCTTTCAGACTATCCACGACGACAGCGTTGATGTCGCTCACGGGCTCGTGCTTCTCTTCGGAATCGGCTCCGAGGCCCTTCCAACATGGGATTCGAGGACGAGGGGGAACAATCTCTATGGCGGCCTTGCCGTCAGACGAACGACAGGTCCAAGCAGGGCGACGAACTCACCTCATCCATCGTCCCGAGAGGGACATCATTCCACCGCTCGGTGGAGCTCGGGTTTCCTCCTATTGCATTTGATCGTGCACGGCTCTCATGCGGCAGCAACTTCCCGGGTCCAGCGGAACTCGGTGCCGTCAACCCATATGCGGTGCATGATCACGGCCAACCGACGCGCCAGCGCTACGATCGCCTTTTTCATCCCTCGGTGCCTGGCGATCTTCATCGCCCAGGCCTTGAGCCAGGACCATTTCGCTGAACGCACCAGCATGATCTGGGCCGCTTCGTAGAGCATCATCCGCATCATCTCGTCTCCGCACCGTGATATCCCGCCGGTTCGGTCGCTCTCGCCTGATTGATGCTTAGGAGGTGGTGTCAGTCCAAATACCGCCCCGACCGCCTTGGAGTTCCTGAAACGGGCGGGCACATCGACGGTGACACGATAGGTCAGCGCAACCACAGGACCGACACCGGGGATCGTCATCAGGCGCCGGCACACCTCATCGTCCCGGACGATGGCCAGCAAGCGACGGTGCAGAATGCCGATCTGTTCGCGAAGCACCCGCCGGACAATCAGCAGCGGTTCAACCAGAACGGCCAGGTCGGGAAGGTCCGCAACAAGCTCCTTGATGCGGACCTCGAACTTCACTGTTCCTACCACGCCCATCTTGAGACCGAAGTTGCGCAAGGTGGCGCGCAGGTCGTTCTCGATGGCGATGGCCTTTGACTGAAGCAGCTTGCGATGGGTCAGCAGCATTCGCAGTTTCTGGCTGCGTAACGTCTTCACATGCACCGGGCGGTAAAGCCCCGCCCGCATCATCTGAGCGATGCCGCGGGCATCGTTGCGGTCCGTCTTGTTGATCTGCGCCTTCAACACCGCCCTCATGTGCCGCGTCTCGACACAGATCACCGGTAAGCTCGCTTCGGCAAGAGCGCTGAAAAGCCATTGCGACAACGGACCGGCTTCCAGTCCAATCCGCTTGAAGTGATAGGTAGGGTTCGTCAGCACTTCCAGCAGAGCTCCGGGTTCGCTCGCTACCTTCACTTCCCGCACGATCCCGCCTGTGTCATCCACAATGCAGACGCTCGTTTCCTTGACTGAAATGTCCAGTCCGGCAAAATGGTCCATGCTGCGCTTCTCCTTCTGATGCTTGAGGCCGTAACCACGGACCTCGTTTTCACCATCAGCCTGAAGCGCAGCACCCAAAATCTTCAGCTATCCACAAGCTGGCCGGCCGATTACCTCATCTCTCTATGGCTTGTTAATCATGGGGCATGGTCGACGACAGGTTTTATGGTTTGGCGTTACCGCGCATCCGACCGCCGAATGGATCACGCAAGCGTGTGGCTGGGACCAGACTCCCTGCTATCTGATCCGCGATCGCGATGGAGCCTATGGCGAGGTTTTCATCCGAAGACTTCGATCCATGGGTATTCGCGATTGACCGACGTCGCCACGTTCCCCATGACAAAACGCATATGCTGAACGACTGATCGGTTCCATCCGACGGGAATGCCTTCCACGTTGTTGTGTTCGGCGAGCGGCATCTCCGTCACGTGCTGCTGTCGTATATGGATTATTACAACGAGGCTCGCACGCATCTATCCTTGGAGAAGGATTCACCGGTCTCGCGCAACGTTGAGCGGGCCGGACACATTTTTTGCCGTCCGGTCCTGGGCGGGCTGCATCACCAATATATTCGGATTTGATTTACGACAGGCACATGTGCATCCGAACGCTAAGATTGCTGCGCTCCCCATAGGAAGTCGAGACATGATCAATATCCGGGTTGCCTTCGGTCCTTATCTTGCGAATGCCAGTACATTCGGCGGGGCTATAGCGGCCCTTGGCACTTTCGGAGGACGGGCCGTAAATCTTGACCAACAACGCATAGTCGATATCGCCGGCGAACGCACCTTCAACGGTCTCCAGATTGGCCTTGTGGCCCTCGCTGGTAAGCTGCACGCGATTGGCGAGGTGGGAGGCCAGATCATCCATGAAAATAATCGCAGCGTCACTCGCAGCTTCCAACGTACCATGACAGAATAAGCTTCGTATCAGCGTCGATTGCGGAACCCACTACCGATTGGAGAGGTTGCTATGGCACGCGCCGGGACGTGATAGTATTCGCCGGCGGCGCGCTTGAGGAAATGATTTATGAAGCTGATCGTCGCAGCTATTCGACCTTTTCTCTACGGCGTGCAAATGACGGCCGCCGTGTCGCTTGCTCTGTTTGTCGCGTTCTATCTTCAGCTTGATACCCCATCGTGGGCGGGCACGACGGCAGCCATCGTTTGCCAGCCGGTCGTAGGATCCACGCTTTTAAAGGGCGCGTTCCGGCTGGTGGGAACGGCCTTTGGAGCGGTCGCTACCGTACTGCTCACCGCGGTGTTCCCCCAGGACAGATTCGGTTTTTTGTTTGGGATGCTTGTCTGGGCGGCGGCATGCTCGTTTGTTTCCACATTGCTCCGGAATTTTGCCGCATACGCCGCCATGCTGGCCGGCTATACGTTGATCATCATAGCGGGTACCTCGATCGCGGCGCCTGACCAGGTTTTCGAAATAGCCATCAACCGGGCATCCGAGATTTGTGTCGGGATCGTCGCGGGCACATTGGTTGTAGGTCTGACTGACCTCGGGAATGCTCCGAAGCGGCTATCGAATTTATTGTCTCGGCTTATCATGGAAACGGCGCTCCATCTCGCCAGCGTGCTCGCCGGCGGGGCTCGTCAGGGCATGGAAGGCGCAAACGTCCGCCGCGCGCTAATCGGAAGGACAGCGGCTCTTGATCCAATCATCGACCAGGCCGCTGGTGAATCGCCAGAGTTGCTGCAAAGGCGGTCGGTCCTTCGAGCCGCAATCGACGGCCTGTTTGAGGCCCTGTCAGGCGCGCGGATAGTGGAGACGCATCTGCGGAATCTTCCGGAAGCAGAGGCTGTGCGGAACGCCCACATAGTATCCAGCAAGCTGCCAGATGATTGGCGCGCCGCCACGCCGGGTAACTCCCAGACCGCACAATCGGCGTTGGATCACGATGGCAATCTTGGGCTCGTTCGAAACCTCGTCGGCCTGGAAACCGAGGACGACCCGTCCTTGCGCCTGACGGCCGACGGTGCCGCCGACGTCGCCTCGGGCCTCGCGACCGCGGCCAATGGTCTTGCTTTAATCGATGATCCGGCTCGAGCTCATCCCGTTGCGCGGGGGCCCAAACTGGTTGTCGCCGACTATCTGCCCGCGATGATCAATGCCTTGCGTGTCTTCCTCGGTGTGGGTGCTGTCGTTCTCTTTTGGATAATCACGGCATGGCCCAATGGTCCGCAGGCCGTGATGTTCACCGCCATCACCATCATGGTGATCTCGCCGATGCAAGATCGGTCCATTGGAGCCGCGTTGGGGCAGGGGGGCGGAACGCTCATTGCCGCTGTCGTTGTCTCCTTCATCAAGTTCGGTCTTCTCGTCAACAAGGAGACATTTGGGGCCTTCGCGCTGATGATAGCCATCGGCCTTGTGCCGCTTGGGGCGCTGTCCAGCATCCCGCGCCTTGCACCCTTCTTCATCCCCGCCTCGCTCAATTTCGTCCCGATGCTCTCGCCGACAAACCTTATGACCTTTGACGTAGCGGCCTATATGAACACTGCGCTCGGCCTGCTTGCGGGCTGCGCAGCAGGCGGTCTCGCATTGCTCCTTATTCCGCATTTGCCGCTGCGGATCCGGTCGCAGCGGTTGGTGGACCTGTCAATTCGCGATCTCAGGCGTCTGGCTGCGGGCAAGCGCACCTGGACCCTGCGAGAATGGCAAGATCGAATTTACGCGCGGATGATCGACATGCCGGAAGCGGCGGAGCCGGTCCAGCGGTCCCTCCTGGTCACGACCTTGTCTGTCGGAATACAGGTCATCCGCCTCAGCCACCTGACCAGGCATGGGCAAACTTCCGCGAGGCTCACCGCGATCCGGGAAAGTCTCGCCCACGGCGACCTGACTATGTTGCGGCATGCCTTGGACGACCTGGACGACGACATGTCGGCCGTTCCTGATACCGTTCCGAGTGCGCGCTGGAGGTTGCGGGCGAGATCTGCGCTACTCGCGATCGAAGATGCGGTCAACCGCCACAGCGGATATTTCGAAAGTCGGTCATGAGCTTCGTTGAAATTGATATTTTTGGCGTTCTTGTCTCGCCGTTCATGCCGCTGATGGCGCTTGCCTTCGCCATTACCATGGTACTGCGCTGGCTGGCGGTTCGACTTGGCTGGTTGCGGCGGATCTGGCACCCGGCTCTTTTCGAATTCTCTGTCTTCCTCATTGTGTTGTCGATCACGGTTGCATTGTTCGGTTCGCTCAGGATCTACGTTTAGGAAACGGCCGCATGCCGCAAACATTACCGTCCCCGGAGACGCCGCCGCCCGGACAGCAGTCAACACGGGATGATCCGTCTCCGCCGAACGATAGCCGATCGATCGAGCGGCGACTTCGTTTGCTGCCGGTCATCGGAACTTTTCTGGTCGCCACACTGGCCGCAGGGGCCGTCTGGATATTGTGGCAGGATTATATGGGAACGCCTTGGACGCGGGACGGCACGGTACGAGCTTACGTCGTGACCTTGGCACCTGAAGTGTCGGGCCGGATCACCGAACTCGATGTCCGTGACAATCAGTACGTCCACGTGGGCGATCTGCTGATGAAGATCGATCCGCGCGACTACAAAGTCGCGGTCGATCTAAGCAAAGCCGCTGTCGATGAGGCGCAGGCCGATTACGACAATAAGAAGGTGCAAGCGGACCGACGCCTGGCTTTGTCGGATCTGTCCACGTCGATTGAAGCGCGTCAGTCCTACACGTCCAGTGCCGCGATGGCGTTGGCGGTGCTGGAACAGCAAAAGGCCAATTTCGAGCGGGCAAGGGTCAATCTCGCGCGAACGGAAATTCGTTCGCCGGTCACCGGCTGGGTTACCAATCTTCTTCTTGCTCGGCAGGGAGATTACGCGGCGACCGGACAGACTGCCATGTCTCTCGTCGAGGCCGACTCGTTCTGGGTCGACGGGTATTTCGAAGAAACCGCGCTGAAGCTTATTCACGAAGGCGATCCAGCAACGATCTGGCTTCTCGGCTATCGGCAAGTGCTGCAGGGACACGTGGAGGGCGTTGCGCGCGGCATCGTCGTGTCAAACGCCACACCGGGAAAAAGCGGCCTTGCGAGTGTCAACCCCATCTTCACCTGGGTGCGGTTGGCGCAGCGCGTTCCGGTGCGCATGCACCTCGACGCTGTCCCGCCGGATGTCCAGCTCGTCGTGGGCATGACCGCGACCGTCGAAATCCATCCGAAGCCTGCGAGTGCGTCCGGCGCTCCTCCTACCGCGGCAGTCAAGCCGAACCACCCATGATCGGGACGGCGCTGCTGGACGCTCTGTATGATCCCGATTCTCACCGACTTGCAGGCAACGAGGCGTCTTTCATTGCTTGTTTGGTGATCTGCGGCGAGATCTTTATCGCCGGCTCAAAGTGACGGCAATTGACAGGAGCCCCTGATGACTCTCTCGCCGCCAGTCGGGCAGCCTCCGCGCTGTCCGTACGTCCGTGCCAATAAACTCCCATGCTGGGTGTCCCTGTCGGAAACCTAATCCGGCTGGCAACTGAGGCCGAATCGCGCAATGCTTCGGCCTTATTAGAGAAGCTTGTAGCCTGGTCTGGTTGGCGCTGGTCGGATTGTTCCGGTCGCGGGCCTCGCTGGAAGCCGAGATACTGATCCTTCGTCACCAGCTTAACATCCAGCGACGTCAATCACCGAAGCGGCTGAATTTCAGCACTTTGGATCGGTTGCTATTTGCTGGGCTGTATCGTTTGGCGCCAAGTGTTCTAGGGGCTCTGGCGATTTTGAAGCCTGAGACGGTGATCGTTGGCATCGTGCCGGTTTCAGATCGTATTGGCGCTGGAAATCGAGGCGTCGCGGCGGCCGGCCGACGGTGCCGCTGGAAATACGCGAGCTGATCCGCGAGATGAGCATTGCCAATCCGCTGTGGGGAGCGCCGCGGATTCATGGCGAGCTTCTCAAGCTTGGCATCGAGATCGGCCAGACCAGCGTGGCGAATGGGATGGACCGGCCGTGCTCCCACCCCGAACGGCTGTCAGAGTCGGGAGGTTTTAAGAGCACGAGGAGGACACGCCATGTCCAGCAAAGCAGACACCGCAATTGTGCGCGCCATTGGTATCGATACCGGCAAGAACACGCTGCATGTGATTGGCTTGGATGAGAAAGGCGCGATCGTACTGCGCGAAAAGGTCTCTCGGACCCGGATTGCCGCACGATTTGTGAATGGGCCACCTTGCCTCATCGGCATCGAAGCCGGCATGGCTTCTCATCACGTCGCGCGTGAGCTGGTCGCACTCGGTCACGAAGTCAAGCAGGTGCCACCAGCCTATTCCAGACCGTTCCGGCAAGGTCACCAGAACGACTTCCGGGATGCGCACGCGGTTGCGGAAGCTGTAGAACGCCCTTCGACGCAGTGCGTTCCGATAAAGACCGACGAGCGACTGGATTTGCAGGCGTTACATCGCGTGCGGTCTCGCCTGATCGGCAATCGGACGGCTGTGATCAATCAGATTCGCGGCTTTCTATTGGAGCACGGCATCCCGGTCCGGCAGGGGCATCACTTCCTACGACAGCAGCTGCCACAGCTTCTGGCCACGCGCACCGATGTGCTATCGCCTCGAATGATCAGAATCATCGGGGACCTTATGGCTGATTGGAAATATCTCGATGAGCGCAGCGAAAGGGTGACGGATGAGATCGAGGCGCTCGCGCGCGTCGACGAGGGTTGCCAGCAGTTGATCACGGTTCCAGGGGTCGGTCCGATCATCTCAAGTGCGATGGTGGCTGCGATCGGCAATCCTGTCGCCGTCGCCGGAACTGCGTGACCACATCACGACGTTCAAGCGCCTGGCACAACTCTACGCCGCTGTGCGCAACGCCTATGCTGACAAGGTCGGCTTTGTCGCCGATCTTGCCTACAAGACCAAGCGTCTCGTCGAGGAAGCCGCCATGCAGGACGGCCTCGGCCGCCTGACCAAGAGCGTGACCTTTGACGTCAAGACGCTCGAAGCGCTGCGCGGCGAGAAGGGACCGGATGAGGGCAAAGTCTTCAATCTCGTCCGAGGACTTCAAAAGGAGATCGACGACGACGCGAATGCGGCGCCCGTTCTGCAACCCCTCAAGGATCGTGCCGAGCGCATCCTCAAGGACATGGAAAGCCGGAAGACGACCGGCCTCGCGGCAATGGACCTCCTGGCGGCACTTGCCGCCGAGAAGGATGCTGCGGCAAAGGCCGCAAAGGAGACCGGACTTTCGCCGAAAGCCTTCGGCATATTCTGGGCGCTCAAGGACGATGAAGCACTCAAGAAAGGCGGC
Organism: Nitrobacter sp. JJSN; assembly: GCF_051912485.1. Taxonomy (GTDB): domain Bacteria; phylum Pseudomonadota; class Alphaproteobacteria; order Rhizobiales; family Xanthobacteraceae; genus Nitrobacter. The sequence continues at coordinate 503,308 of NZ_CP196822.1, forward strand.
GTTGCGCCCTTGGACCTTGCCAAGGAGGCCGAAAAGCTGATGACCCGTTTTCCGAATGCTCAGGTCAATGCCGACGAGCAAAGACAGCTCCGAGCGGCTCTTTATCGCCCGTTGCTTGGCGTCGAACGCGATGCCCGTACCAAGATCGTCGATCTGGTCATCGAGAGCGTGACCCGATGAAGTGGCCGACGAATGGGTCGCTGTCTCCCGCTGCCCGCCTCAAGCGGCGCGTGGACTTCTGGGCGGTTAGGCTGCGGGTGATGCCGCGTATCATTCGAGTGCAGCGGATGACGCGCAAGTGGGGCTCGTGCTCCAGCGCGGGAACGATCACGTTGGCGATTGATCTGGACGAGCAGAGCGAAGCCTTTCAGGATTTCGTCATCGCCCACGAACTCCTTCATCTGAAGGTGCCGAACCATGGCCGGCTGTTCAAGGCGTTGATGACGACCCACGTACCGAATTCGCGATCGCAGGACGTTCGGCGGAGGTGGCGTCCGGTGGGAAATTTACCCCTCTGACGGAGGGAATGGGTGCCGGCGGAGAGGATCGAACTCCCGATCCTTCGGTTTACAAAACCGCTGCACTACGCCGGCCCTGGCGGACACCGATCTCGGTGCCTATTCGGTACTTGCCGGACCGCACCGACCTTAATCGATCAGCCTTGGCGCATTATGTTCATCGGAATGCGTGATTGGGCGTACCGGTTTTGATCAGCGAGTCTTGATAATAATATAATATAAAGCCGAGAGCGAAGGAGGCTGTTGAGCCTCCAACGGTTTGCGTTACTGCTGTTCATCGCAGCTGTCCCCCATTCGCAGACCCAAAGCCCGAACCAAGACTGTACCGCTCCGTCGACCCTCGTCGGGTAGTACGATAACCAAGGTACAAACTGTTTTACAGTGAGACTCCTGCGCCTCGCGCGATCACGCCAGTTAATGCGCGGGGAGGGGGAGGGGTTCCTGCGGCCTTATTTTGTGCGTCGCGGCACAGATCATGGGGCTACCCATGCCAGCTGTAAATGGCACCAGCATCGGAAACTGATGCAGTGTGCGGCATAAATTTACCGAACCGCGAGCAACTAAAATCGGAGATAGGGATTAGAATTGCCTAACAGGTCGCGGCAAGACCAGATTCCTTGCTCTCGCGTCTGGGCTTGCTCGTGATCGGTTTCCGAAGGGCAACTCGCGCCCTCTGGCGGCCCGAGGTTTGACCCTGCGAAAGGGAGACAACGAACATGGCCACATATTATCCTCTCGAAGGCACGTCACATCCACACTCAGAAACTGTCGCCGCAGACGGACTGGTGATCCGTCATATCGGCTTCTCCGATCTTCTCGATGCGTTGCGGCTGGGCTGGGAAGACTTCAAGGCGGTACCGAGCCACGCCATTGTCCTTTGCGTCATCTATCCCGTGATCGGAATTCTGCTGTGGCGGATGGTGCTCGGCTACTCGGTCTTGCCGCTGCTGGTTCCGCTCGCCGCCGGCTTTGCCCTGATCGGGCCGTTTGCGGCGCTCGGACTCTATGAACTGAGCTATCGGCGCGAACTCGGCATGGAGGCGTCCGCCTGGCACGCGTTCCGCGTGTTACGGGCACCGTCGTTCGGATCGATGCTTGGGCTGGGCGCGCTGTTGTTTGCCATTTTCGTCGCCTGGGTGGTAACGGCGCACGCGATGTATGTCTCCGCCTTCGGCAACGTCCCGGCATCGGCGATTCCCGATTTCCTCACGCGGGTTTTCACCACGTCCGAAGGTTGGCGCCTGATCATGGCCGGCTGCGGCGTCGGATTCCTGTTTGCAGCCGTCGCCTTGTGCATCAGCATTGTGTCGTTCCCGCTGATGCTTCACCAGCACGCCGACATGACCGATGCCATGATGACGTCGATGCGCGTGGTCGCGAAGAATCCAATCGCAGCCGCGGAATGGGGTTTGATCGTTGCCTTCCTACTTATGCTCGGATCAATTCCCTTCTTCCTCGGCCTCACAGTCGTGATGCCGTTGCTCGGTCATGCGACGTGGCATCTCTATCGCAAGGCGATCGAGAGCCCTTTGACGTCGTCATCGCACGAAGTCCCGGAAAGGGAGACGGAAAAGCGCTACGCGGCAGATTTCCCGTCCGTCTTGTTCCCCCCTTACGGGCACAAGCACCGATACTTCGATGGTTCGGATTGATCGAAAGACGCACTCTCGCAAGGCTGTCTCGATGTCTGTGTGCTCTTGAGTTCAGTGGCAATCGAGGCAGCCGCTGCGCCGCGGAGCGTTCAGATGGACTCCCACTAGGCATGGTCTTCCTGCGCAGAGGCGGGTTTCCGCTGCGCAATTTTCTCGAATTGCTTTGGTGTTGGCGTGCGTAATCGGCGCCGAACTCGGTCCCTTGAACTAACGGCCACAATTCCTTGTCGCAGTGCCGGAATCCGCGCTGGGTGGGGTCAAGATCGGCGTCGATCGTGACCCCACGCCGATCGGCTTTTTTCCGATTGTCTTTATGGCGATGGCGTTACTGCCGGCGCCTGCAGCGATCTAACCCCTGTGCCGATTCACAGCAGCCCCCCGGGCAGCAGCATTTGGTACGATCAAGCGCCTTATCTGCACGAGCGTTAGGACCTCGGCGAAAACGTTCGTGCGCGAGCGTTTTCTACGCAAGGTCGTTCTCCGTCAGACGTGTTGGACTGAGCATCACCTGGGGCGGCGACGCGCACGGTTGGAGACCAAGCGGCAACTATGGCGCTTCGGACTCTTCTTCAGCCAACGCGGCAGGGTCCGAACCGGCTAGTCTCAACGCGCCAGGACGAACCCCGTATTTGCGCATGATCGCCTTGCTCAGGGCGCCTTCGGAAGCATACCCAACCTCCTCGGCGATCCTCGCGATCGGCTCCGTCGTTCCAGCAAGCCGTTTTCGCGCGATCGCCAACCTCAAGTCAGAGAGGAACGTCATTGGAGCGGTGCCGGCGTGCTTTCGAAAGGCACGCACCAGCGTTGCGCGGGAGGCGACCGCCACGGCCGCCATGTCGTCAAGGGTCCAGTCGCGGACCAGATCGTTGAGGATCGCCAATACAACACGGGCGGTTGTGCGATCTCGCAACAGTGAAACTGTCCCGTCAACAGCGGGATTTTCCGCAAGATGGTCCCGCAGCATCATCACAAACAGCGCCCTCGCCAAGTCGGCCGCGATCACCTCCGAGCCAGCCTTTCCCCAATCCAGTTCGTCACGGATATCCGTCAGGTGATGGCGAAACCGCTCCAGCAAAGGCTCACCCGCCGTGCGAATGACGATCTCGTCGGGAAGCGCAGCCACCAGCGGATTCTCCGTTTCAAACAGAAGCCGACCGCAAAGGAGTTCAGTATCGGCCTGGCCGTTGATCGTCGTGCGTTGACGGACGCCGTTGCGAAAGTCGCTCGAGATCGACCGCACGACGCCCACCGCTCTGCTTCGCACCACGTGACTGTCTCCATGCGGCAGGAGCAGAATATCGCCGGCCTCGAGCGTGAGTTCGCCTAGGCCCGGCCTTTCAACCACGCAAAATCCGCGCGTGACGATGTGGAACTGAGCCCATCCCTTGCCATTCGGCATATGAGGTGACTCCCAGCTACCCCCAAACCTGCAGAAGTCTTCGATCACGGGCCGAACTCTGAGCAGCGGCACCATCGCATTCAGCAGTTCAGCCGCTCCCGCATCCGACATTCGAACTCCTTGATCCGCGTGGACATCCCTTTGCGCCGTCCAGCCATCCTACGGAGCGGCAAACGGGTCCACACACAGCCCACAAAACACACCCAAGGAGGTTATTATGGCAATGCACGACTGGAATAACTACCGCAGCCAAATCGTCGCCGGCGTCGGCGAGATCAGCAAACTTAGCCCAGATACGGTGAAGGGTTATATGACGCTCGGGGGCGCCGGCGCGAAGACTGGTCATCTCGACGCCAAGACACGCGAGCTGATCGCGCTCGCCGTGGCGATCAGCCTGCGCTGCGATGGCTGTATCACGGTCCATGCGGCCGAAGCCAAGAAGCTTGGCGTCACCGAAGGGGAGCTCGCCGAGGCGCTCGGCGTCGCGGTCTCGATCAATGCTGGCGCCGCGCTGGTCTATTCAACCCGCACGCACGACGCCTTCAAGGCTGCCTGAAAAGCGGAGGCGCAATTATGAACACCATTCCGCTACACGATCGCGAATATTTTCGGCCAGAACTTCGTCGAATTGTATACTTGATCTGAACGACTTTCGCTACTTCGTGGAGGTGGTTCTGTTCAAAGAAGGCTGGGACGTGCGAAACGTCACCACCATCGTTGGGGTGTGGGCTAATGCTGCCCAGAGCAACATTGTCCCAGAAAGACCTTGGGGCGCGGCCTGCGCAAGATGTATCTGGGTGGCATTGAGGAATATGTCAGCGTCTTCATGGAGTTTGTCGAATCCATTCAGGCGGATGGTGTGGAGCTTGAGCGCAAGGCCATGGGCGAAGGCTCCAAGACCAAGACCCAATTGGTGGTCGAGATCGACAAGGACAACGACAAGAAGGATATCGACACCCTTGATATCGAGATTCCGATGATGACCACACGCATGCGACCCGTCTCGAGGTTACGTCACCGTCTGCGAAAAAACCTCGGAAACGGCCGCCCCTTCAGCGGCCTGTGGCGGCCCCGACCAGTTCCGGAAGTTCCGCAAGCGTCCGGATTTCCCGGTCCGGTCGGCCCGGAAGACGCTCCGGTCGCTGTCCGTAGCGGTTGCACCAGACGACTCTCATACCGAAGGCCGCCGCCGCGTAGGCGTCCCACGAATTCGAGGACACGAAGCAGATCTGTGCAGTTGGGATCCCTAGCCGCTCGACCGCGAGGCGGTAGACCTCGGGCGCGGGCTTGTACACGCCGACTTCCTCGACCGAGAGAATCGCATCGAGCAATTCATGGATGGCTGCGTTCCGGACGGCTACGTCGAGCATCATGGGAGATCCGTTCGAGAGAATCGCCGTATTCAGTCCCGCCGCCTTCAATCGCCGGAGCATGTCGGGTACTTCCGGAAAGGGCTCGAGCGTCAGATACAGGTCCATGAGGTGGTCGCGAAGGCCGGGTCGATGGATCCCCAACGTGTCCAGCGCGTAGTCCAAGGCGTCGCCCGTCACCTGCCAGAAGTCGACGTGCCGCCGTTGTATCGCGCGCAGCCAGGTGTATTGGAGTTGCTTGTCGCGCCAAAGGACCGTCAGCCTATCGAGGTCGGCGCCCAGAATGTCTCGACAGGCGCGTGTCGCGGCGGCGAAGTCGAACAGGGTGCCGTAAGCGTCGAAGACGCAAGCCTTCACGTTGTGTTGAAGCATCGAAGTCATTTCCCAACATTCCTAAGGCCTGGTCAGATGCCTCGAATAGAATTCGAAATTGCATCCGCTCCAGATAGACGACACGTCACCCGGTGACGAGAGATTGCGGACGATCCGTGAAGCAGGAACGCTAGGACTGCCCGCAATAAGCCGCGGAGTCCTGGACCGGCGGGCACGGAACCGTTCCGTAAGAGCAGAATACGCAGCAGTCGCCGTTGTGTGTACCGAAAACCTTATCCGAGTTGATGACGTGATGGAATCGCCTAAGCTGGCGGAATGATCGGGCTGCTCTGTTTCGTTCTGGCCGTCCTGGCCTCGCCATTCAAGTCGACGTTGCGGCTTGAACCCGAGCTCCACCGAGCGGTGGAATGATGTCCCTCTCGGGACGATGGATGAGGTGAGTTCGTCGCCCTGCTTGGACCTGTCGTTCGTCTGACGGCAAGGCCGCCATAGAGATTGTTCCCCCTCGTCCTCGAATCCCATACTGGAAGGGCCTTGGTGCCGATTCCGAAGAGAAGCACGAGCCCGTGAGCGACATCGACGCTGTCGTGGTGGATAGTCTGAAAGCGCTTGACCTTGAGCGGCCGATTAGAGAAGCAGGGCGTATTCTTCGCCTTCCAATCCTGGGCGGGCTGCATCACCAATATATTCGGATTTGATTTGCGACAGGCACAGCCACCCAACTTGGCTATGCTCGCGAAGACCGGCATCTAATTTGACGGCGGCTCATACCAGACAGTCACAACGATGCATGGGTAGGTTCCATCATTGGACTTCTCGGCCACGGTCGTAACAACCGTCTCAGTCTTTATGACCACCGCCGTACCAAGGTGGTCGAGCCATGCATTAATCTGTTCTTCGATTGCGCTGGCACCAGCATCCATAAAGACTTTTACTTTCATCGTCTTTGGCATCTTATTTACTCGTTCTTTCTACCAATTCCTCAAGCGACCATAGCCGATCCGTCACGTTTGCCGCTATGGCTGGCGTAACCCGCAAAGTCTTATGGACACGCACGTTATTATAGTGTGCGAAATGAAGTGACACGCGGCCTGCATGTTTTCCAACTTCTTGCTGAAAGCGTTGGTAAGCCGGGTAAATCTGCGCATGCTCATACGCATGGTCAAGTTTTGACGCTCAACCAAGAACCGGTATCATTTGTTCACGCGCGCCGGGACGGTTCACGGTGTAGCGACCGCGGCTTTTATGTGGCGGACGACCTAGCAAAGTGGCTCAAGAGCATGAAGAGCTGGAATTCGTGCGATCTCCCGACCGTCCTCATGCATTATAACCACAACAGAGGCTGATGCACCGCGTTTCTGTAATCCATCAGCGGCATTTTGTGCCCAAGCGATCGCAGCGGCATCGTCGCAGCGTATCAGTCCAAAGCGATCACGAAGGTCCGCCGGTCCTACGATGTGGAAGTAGTAGCGCGGCATAACACCCGAAGTCGTCGAGTTTGATTCGAACTTAAACAAAGCACATCTCCTTCCACTCCTTGGAAGTGTGGACTTGTGTATCCACATTGTGAAGCGGAACATATCTCCATAATAACTGGCCACCGCGCGGGGACCGACGCGCGGGGCGCCAACGCATTCGCTGATCCGAGGGAGGAAGTGCGGCCTTTTACTTCGGCAGCTGCAATCCCAGTGAGTTTACCCATTCCCCAAGTTTTGCGGCGTCATCGCTCTGCCAGATTGCTTTCAGAATTGTGTGTCGCTCGGGTCCATATGGAAGCGAGCTAATCTTTTCGCGGATATCAGTTGCAAGTTCAGAAAGACCGTGAAGTGGGAGATCGATCTGCTGCACGGCACTACTCCTTTCGCGTCGAGGAAGGCGGGAGCGCAACCGGCCCTGTCATCACCGATGTTCGCAAAGGGCCGTACGCTGATGAGCAAAGTAAGCGGCCCCATCTTCGGGGCGCTACTGAATTATTTAACGACATGGAGCGGAACGAATCGGGAGGTTTAATTCTGGACATTTTATTCCTACTCGTAGGACAGCAATTTTCGCGCGGTCGCGTCCGCAGCCATGGCGCGCCACGCTCGCCATTCGAACACGGGTGAAATGAGGAAAAATATTTTGTGACTGCCGCGCGTGAGCAATCCTAGATCCGGCGCTGGAACAGGTCAGGGTGTGAATCGGCACAGGGGTCAGATCACTGCAGGTGCCGGCAGTAACGCCATAAAGACAATCGAAAAACGCCGATCGGAATGGGGTCACGATCGGCGCCGACCGTGACCCCACTCCGACGTAGATTCCGTTACTTGTCACAAGAAGTTACCGCTGTAGCTTCAAGGGGCTTTGTTTAGCGCCGGTTTACACTGAACAAACCGGTGTCGCCTTTCTTCGATATTGAGCGCGTGCAGAGCGTCGATTTCTCGCTCCGTGAACACATCGCGGGCGATTTCCGAATTGTCCGTAGCCCGATCAACATACTCGACATCGAAACCGACCGGTCCACTGGAGGAAACGGCGACCCCGACGCAATCTTTGGTGTGGCTCAGATTGAAACTGAGCATCACGGCAGGCGACGGACCAACGAGATACGGACGACCGTTCGGCTCGGCTTCGAACTCAATCTCGCCTGCAGCGCAATTTGCTACTTTCGCCAGCGCCAGACGCGCCAATCCATGGGCCATCAGGTAGCTTGTTCGATCCTTCTCGCAATGAAACCGAAGCGCCCGCGCCAGTTCCTCCGGCGACAAGGTCTCTGCCGCGGCCCCAATGTGGCTTTCGGAGATTCTCGTTGTATCGAGAAGCCAGATATTGGTGCAGGCGAAGACCATCTACGGTTCCAATTCTCCCAAAGGCCCGCGCAAGAGGTCGCGCGCCTTACGCAGCAGCGTCGCGAACAACGCGCTCACGAACGGCCTTGGCCGGATTTCCACGCCAATGGGCGCCATGTTCGAGGATCTCACCCTTCATCAGAAACGAGTCCGGATCGAGCACGACATTGTCTCCTATGATTACGCCGTAGTGCACGAACGCCGCGCGGCCGATCGAGCAACCGCGTCCGATCTTGACGTAGTCGGACTTGAAAACTCTCTCCTCGAGCGAGTGGCCCTGGATCACGCAGCCTTCATTCAAGTTAGTCAATTCGCCAATCTCGATCAGCGTCTTGTCGTGCAGGCGGCAGCCGTCGTCGAACACCTTGCGGCCCACCTTAACGCCCAGCAGCCTGGAGACCAGGCTCCTGAACGGCGTGCCCTTGAACAGGAACGACAACGGCGATCCGCAGAATTTCCAGTGCCGCTCGTGATACCAGAAATGCTCGTCATACATCGACACGAGTTGCGGCGTCAGCTCCTTGAACCCAAGGCTTGCGCGCTCGACCAGGCCGAACCAGAGGATCGTGAACAGAGAGGCGAATATGCCATAAGTAAAGATCGCACGCACGCCGTGCAGGTGAAAATAGGACGTCGCCACGAACTGCGACAGCAGCAGGACGTAGAGCCACAGCCAAATGCTGAGCAGGAAGCCCGCCATGGTGAGGACATTGTAGCGGTTCTTCGCGCCGAGACGACGTTGCTGAGTGCACTCGTCAATCGCGAACGTCTTGTCGAGCCCGACGACCCGCGGGATCTCGAAGCAGGGCGAACCCAGGAGGCCGACGTTATCGCGCGCCGGACCGTCAATCGGGACCATGACCTTGGTGCCGAGCAGGCAGTTGGCGCCGCTCTTGCCTGCGGCTGGATAGTAGATGTTGTTGCCAAGATAGCTGTGGTCGCCAATTTTGACCCTGCCAAATCTAAATGAACTGCTCGACATCGCGACGTTGGTCATCGTCAGACCGTCCGCGATCATCGTTCCGCTGCCGATGTCGCATAGGAATGGATTGTCATGGCGCTGGAGGAGTCCGAAGTTGGAGCCGGTCTGCACCACCTTGTTCAGCTGATAACCGGCCCAGCCAAGGTAGTTGACGATGTAAGAGCTGTCGCCGAACAGGACGTTCAAAAAGGCGGAATTGCTGAGCGTCGAGACGCTTCGATGGAGCAGATAGTGAACGCCATAAAGAACGTAAGTCTTGTCCTCCTCCAGAAAAGACTGGAGCAACCGCGGCAGGAGAACGACGCTCAGCAGCCGCACGACGACCACGCCGAAGAGCAGCACGGCCGAAGGCAGCAGGATTTCACCCAAAAAGAAGAATACCGCGACCGGCTCATGTAGCAGCAGGGTCCTGCTGTTGATTCTGTCGAGATAGGGGAGCAGATGATACAGCAGCAGGGTCGCGAGCGGCAGCATGACTGCGAAGACGCCGATGAGCTGACCGGTAGAATAGAGCACGCGCCGCAGCGGTGTGCAGGAGCGCGCTTCGACAGTACAGTAGTTCGCCGTCGTCTCCTGTGCGGGCGAGCCGTGGTAGTGCTTACCCTCGGCAGCGCGCTGGCAGGTCTGCAAGGACGACGCGTGGCCAAGCTGGGCGCGATCCTCCAAGCCAGAGTCGATATCGAGCACGCTCGCTTCGCCGACGTATACGTTGTCGCCGATGCGGATCGATCCGATGTGGATGTAGTTGGCTTGTGCCTTGTAGCCCACCGCGACTACGTCGTTCCGCAGGATCGTGCTGTCGCCGATCGAGATCAGGTCGGTGCAGACCGGCAGCAGCTTCGACTGGATCACCGTGTTGCGGCCGATCCTGGCGCCGAGCAGCCGCAAATAGACATTGTAGATCGGGCTGCCGACGAACAGCGCCATCGGCGCACTGCGAATGAGTTCCCTGACCAGCCAGAAACGGAAATAGCGTAGGCTCCAGATCGGGATGACTTCTTCTTTCCATTTTCCGATCAGCAGCCATTTTGCGGTGACGGGAATGGCGTTCAGCGCCACGAAGGACGCAGCCGTGTAGGCTACGATGCGCAGATAAACCTCCGCAGTGTTATCGATCACCGCATAGGTCCACTCGAAGCCGGTCGTGAGCAGCCAGGCCCAAAACAAGCCGTACGAGGCGTAATACAGGAGCTGCAGAGCTCCGCAGCGGTAATATTCAAGGTCCGAAGGCCTGTGGGAGGGCAGTTTTTTCGACGCAACCGCGACCTCAGCCGTCGGCGCGGTCAAGCGACTTGCGAGCTTCGCAATGGTCGGATTGAGGTAGATGTCGCGCATCGAAACATCAGATTTCAAGCGCGTTCGGATCTTCGAGCAAAAGCGCGCCATCAGCAACGAATGCGCGCCCAGGTCCTGGAAGAAATTGTCCTCGATCGAGACGCGCTCAATCTTCATGACCTCGGTGAGCGCGCGTGCGAGCGCCGCCTCGGTCTCGTTGCGCGGGGCAACCAGGTTGGCGCTGTCGGCCGAGCTGCGAAACCCTTTGGGCGGCGGCAGGTTCTTCCGGGCCGCTTTGTGACTCGACGACATTGGGATGATGGGTAGCTGTTCGACATAGGTCGGCACCATGTAGGGCGGCAGATGTCTGCGCAGCGTCTCCGAGATGACGGCGGACGACGGGGCTGTCGCTCCCTGTTTGAGGGAATAGTAGGCGACGAGTTCCGGGGCGCCGGGCTCGAACGCGTAGGTGTCGACCACCGACTGAGCGATCTGCGGGATCTGCATCAGAACGGATTCGATCTCGCTCAACTCGATGCGGTAGCCGCGGATCTTGACCTGGGTATCGATGCGGCCGAGGAACTCGATTTCGCCCTGCTCGTTGATGCGGCCAAGGTCACCGGTGCGGTAGATGCGCTTGGAAGGGTTGTTGGCGATGTGGAGGAAATCTGCGACGAACTTTTTCTCCGTCGGATCCGGCCGGTTTAGATAGCCAGCGGCGAGCCCGATGCCGGCGATACCGATCTCCCCGAGCGCGCCGTCGTCGACCGCACGGTCCTCGTGTTCGTCGAGAATCACGATCGTATAGGTCGGCAACGGCCTGCCGATGGTCACCGGCTTATCCGGATGGAGTTCGGTCAACGTGGCGCTGACCGTGGCCTCGGTCGGGCCGTAGGCGTTCAGAATGGTGCGCCCGGCGCGATGCCAGCGAACTACCAAATTGTGTGGGCAGGCTTCGCCGGACACGAGAAGTATCCGCACGTCCGGCAGGTCCCTTTCGATCGTCGCCAGCAAGGTGGGGACGCAGGCGAAATAGGTAATTCGCCGCTCCGCGAGAAAATCGGCGAGGTCGTCGCCGACGAGGCTCGCTCCCGGTTTCCCCGGCACCAAGGTCGCGCCGGCGATGAGCGGAACCCAGAGTTCTTCGACCGAGAAGTCGAAGGCGATTGTCATGCCTTGATAGGCGCGATCGCCTTCATGGATGCCGTAGACCTCCGCCGCGACCTTGACGAAGTTGCAGATGCTAGAGTGCTCGATCGCGACGCCTTTTGGCGCGCCGGTCGTGCCTGACGTGTAGATGATGTAGCAGACCTGATCGACCACCGCGGATTTCTCGTGATCGGCCAGCCGCGCCGTTTCCTTGACGTCGATCTCGCGCGCGGCGGCGTCGAGAAAGATTGTCCGGACGGCGAAATCCTTGAGCTTCGGGCGAAAGACCGACAGCGAAACGATCGCCTTCACCTCGGCGTCGCTCAGGATAAAACCGATCCGCTCGGCGGGAAAGCCGGCGTCGAGCGGGACGTAGGCCGCATTGATCTTCAGCACCGCCAGCAGCGCGACATAGCTGTCGACTGTCTTGTCGAACATGAGGCCGATGCGGTCGCCTGACTTCATGCCTTGCTCGATCAAATGCCGCGCCACCTGGTTGGCGCGTTTTTCGAGGTCACGAAAGGTGAAGACGGCGTCGTCGGTGACGACCGCTTCGGGGCGCGCATTACCCGAGGCGTGCAGCTGGTCGCAACGCTGCTCGAACAGGTGGTCGAGGCGCTCGCCATCCTTCCAACGAATGGCATTGTCCGCGTGCGTGCAAATCAACATGTGGGTCTCGCTTCGCCGGGGCCCCTACGGCAATTGTTTTATCGCGATATGGAATTGGCACCAACGGGCGATCGGCTGAAAACGCGCAGGTCCAGTGCGGCGCGCCGGCCCATGTCCCCTTCGGGTCAATTTCGACGGATTCAGCGGGGGGTGTCGGCAGGTTGATGTCCGCTTCTGCCCGTAAGCGCCGAACCCGGGCCGGGCCAGGAGCGTTGCGTTTGGCCAAACCCCTTGATTCAAACTCCCCAAACTGGGGGCTCGAATCATCCGCTACGAACTCGCCGATTATGAATGGGTTCCCATCAAGTCGATGCTGCCGAACAAGCCGCGCGGCGTTCCTCGAGTAAACGACCGTCGTGTCCTCAATGGCATCTTCTGGGTGTTGCGATCAGTAGCACCCTGGCGTGATCTGCCGGAGGCGTTTGGCCCATATACCGCCTGCTACAACCGATTCGTCCGTTGGCGGCGGGCTGGTGTCTGGGGCCGCATCATAGAGGCACTTGCCGCTGCCCATGATGCCGCTGTCCAAATGATCGACACTTCTAACCAACTCGCCGCCGCCTTCGCGAATAGCTTCGTGGATCAGCAGCCTGACCGCGCGCAGGAATTTCTCGGAGTGTGGATCAAGCGCCGACCCCGGTACAGGGGCGGAAGAATCGTAGATTGTCTGAATGACCTTCGCCCGGCTGAACGTCGAACCGGGACCCCGGTATCCGCCGCCTCGTAAAGATCGGGCTGAGGGCTCGGAAATGACGCGCGATTTTATTGTCCGCGCGAATCTTGCCGACAAGCTGTTGTAATTCGCGAAAGGTAGGCTCCTCGCGCACTCCCGCGCGTGACATCCCGGATTCAGCGCTACAGGAAACTCGCTTCCGATACCGGTTGGCCACTTGCACGGGAAAAGCCGCCGGTCAATCGTGGGCCGTCAAACCGCCGCGGGAGAGGACCATGAGCGCGCACGAAAGCATGGAACAAGCCGAGCAAACGCATCATGCGTCGGGAGAGAACAAGAAGATCGCGCTGCTGATCGCCGTCATCGCGCTCTGCCTCGCGCTGTCCGAGACGCTGGGCAAGGGCACCCAGACCGAATCGATCAGCAAGAACGTGGAGTCCTCCAATCTCTGGGCCTTTTTCCAGGCCAAGAGCATCCGTCGCACCACGGTCCAAATCCAGGCCGATCAAGCCAAGCTCAGCCTCATGCTGGCGAAGGACGAGGCGACCAGGGCTGCGCTGCAAAAACAGATCGACGAGTGGCAGGAGACCGCGGCGCGCTATCGTTCCGACCCGAGTACCGGCGAGGGACAGGATCAACTCGCTGAGAGCGCCAAACACGCCGAGGACGCGCGTGATCTCGCGATGGCGAAATATCATCACTTCGAGCTGGCGTCGGCCGCGTTCCAGATCGCGATCGTGCTGGCGTCGGCCGCCATCATCACCGGCATGATTGTGCTGGCGTGGATATCGGGACTGCTGGCGGTCGCTGGCGTCGGGGTCACAGCGATCGGGATGTTTGCGCCCCACGCATTGCACCTGCTGGGACACTGACGACCATATTTGCGCGCCTATCGCGAACGCTTTTTCCGGACGCACTGGATCAGGCGAGCAGCTCACTGGCTTACGCCACGCCTTGCAGGTCGTCGCGGCAATGGACATAGGCCAGCGCGACGCCCTTGGACCCGCCGACAGGAATGGTTATGCAATTACCACGTGCCGACGCTGAAGCCGAATGACGGACCATAATATCCATAGCCGCTGTAGACGCCGACGCGCGGGGCGTAATAGCGGGGACGATAGTAGCGAGGTTCGTAGCCGGCATCGTCATCGTAGTAGTATCGGCGTTCGACGTAGCGCCGAGGATGCGTGCGATAGCAGTTGCCGTAGTCGTCACACACCATATGTGCGCGCACCAGCGGTACGGTTTCTGTCACCACTCGTGTCGGATGCAGCGGAGCGGCGGAAGCGGAAAAAGCGAGCAACAGGCTCGCGCCGACGAGAAGATTGGTTTTAAGCATCGGAAACGTCCTCGTGGAAATGGCTTCAAACGTTGACATCTAACTTATACCCGGCAATCGGCGCCCGCCAGCGCAACATGACGCGAGCCCAGGCCCATCCGCCTTGTGGAGATCGGGCTCACAAGAGGGAAGTGAGCTATCCTCCGATAGTCGCTGGTGGTAGCCACATCAGTGTTTGAAGTGCACGGACATGCTCACCTGGTGAAATCCTCGGGGAATCATCTATGCTTTTGATCCAGGCTCTGGTGGCGGTTTTCTTAGGATCGCGCCTGATTTAGCTTCTCACCAAGAGAGGGCCGGACTCAATTGGCAAGGCCGTTTTTATCAATGCCGTGACCGCGCTTGCCGCCGTGATCATAGCGGCGTTCGGCTTCGCGTACGGTGGACCGCCGCGCTTCAATATGGCGCTGTCGGTATACGGTCGTGCTCAATTGATAGTTTTGCTCTTTGATGTGATCGCTTAATTCCGATCAAGCCGTCAACCGAACCACGATAATGCCCGCTGGCCAAGGTTGGGCCAGCACCGCGACCGAGCCGGCGAAAGATAAAATGGCATGGATGTCCGAAATCAACGAAGAGCGAGTGGTGTGGAATGAAGTCTTTCACGCTGAGACTTTTGATTTCCGCAGCCAAATAAACTTTCGCCGATACGACGAGTGTATCTTCGTCAAATGCACATTGTTGATGGATGCCGAGACCGAGCAGATCGCGTTCACGGGATGCACGTTCAAGGACTGCAATATGGATAGCATCGATGCCGACGAAGCGCGTGGCATAGTCTCTAAAGACAACATGTTCGAGCGGCCTCTAGACGAGCAGCGAAAAGACTTTGAGGAACGCCTAGCCGCAGTTCTCAGCCAACGGATGCCGAAGCCGTCCTAGCGGGACGATCCTCAAAGTCCGACTTCACCTCCCGCCGTCCTGTGCCTACCGCATATCAAATCTGGGCATATTGATGGTTGTGCCTGTCGCAAATCAAATCCGAATATATTGGTGATGCAGCCCGCCCAGGATTGGAAGGCGAATACGCCCTGCTCTGAACCGTGCGCGATAGGGGCGCATCCTTGTCCAACGACAGGTGCGTGCGCGTCTTATTATAGCAGTTCATGTAAGACAGTAGCACGTGACGAAGATGCCGCTCGCCGAACACAGCAACGTGGTTAAGGCACTCCCGCCGGATCGAACCGATCAGCCGTTCAGCATATGCGTTTTGCCATGGCGAGCGCGGCGACGTCGATCGATCACGAGTGCCCATGGATCGAGCGGATCACCGTCTCAGGCTTCAAAATCGCCAGAGCCCCTAGAACACTTGGCGCCAAACGATACAGCCCAGCAAATATCCAACCGATCCAAAGTGCTGAAATTCAGCCGCTTTGGTGATTGACGTCGCTGGATGTTAAGCTGATGACGAAGGATCAGTATCTCGGCTTCCAGCGAGGCCCGCGACCGGAATAATCCGACCAGCGCCAACCAGACCACGCTGCAAGCTTCTCTCATAAGGCCGAAGCATTGCGCGATTCGGCCTCAGTTGTCAGCCGGATTAGGTTTCCGACAGGGGCAGATGTCGCAGCACCGCATTCTCAGCTTCAAGCCGCAACTTCGACTTGAATGGCGAGGCCAGGACGGCCAGAGCGAAACAGAGCAGCCCGATCATTCCGCCAGCTTAGGCGATTCCGTCACATCATCAACTCGGATGAGGTTTTCGGCATACACAGCAGGTGGCGGTTTCGGCGGAACGATTTATGGACGGAGTGCTCGGGGAAAAGCGACGCAAGACCGGCTGGATGCCGGCACGCCGCACTGAACCGAGATTACTTCTCTCAGTATCGTCCCGGCGTATTGCCCATGCCACCGCGACCGGAACCGCCGCTCCCGAAGCCAACGCCGCGGCCGCCAAAACCGCCGATGATGCCAATGGATGGCATCGGCAACGGAACGTAGCTGCGCGGCGGCGGCGGGTCGTCGACATAGTCGTAGTCCGATTGGCGATTGCGGCGCGGAGGAGTGTCGACGTACCGCGAACGGTCCGGCTTGGCCTGTTTCTTCGGCGGCGCTTCGGCCTTTTTCTTCTGCGGCAGAGGCGGCGCACTGCAAGGACAGGTCGGTCCCGCCACAGCAGCAGCGACGGCCGTATTCGGATTGTCGGGCCGGTTGCGCAGGCGCTCCTCGAGCTTGCGTGCCGTCGACGTCAGATCGCTATCAGGGTATTCGGCGAGGAAGCCACGATAACCGGCCGCCGTATTGGTGATGATCGCCCTGTTCCAGGCCACCATCCTGAGGTGACGATCGAGCCACTGCCGCGCCCCGAGGCCGAACGGCGTGTCCGGATAGAGATCGACGAACGCCGCATAGGCTTCGTCGCTGCCGTCGCCGACGATTATCTCATTGGCTTGCTCGGCGGTCTTGCCCTTCAGCTCGCGCCGCCACTCCTCGACAGTCCGCTTTGTCCTGGATTCGGCGGGTTGCCTGGCGCTGGCGGCACTGTCAGGGAAAAACTCGAAACCATCCGTCAACGAGGAGCTGTCCCACGGCGTCTGGCGGCCATTCGTCGCCTTGTTGACCGCCAGCCGGACGCGCTTGAAGGCCTGCTCGATCGAGAGTCCCGCCTCACGCCCGACGGACAAGAGCGCCGCCGTGTAGGGACTGTCCGCGCCAGTCCCATCTTCCGCCTCGGCGCCCGGCGATGTCGAGAATGACAGGAACGTGCCGGGCGCGGCGACCTTGGCATCGACGATCGCGAGACCATGTCCCACCGTCTTGTCGATCGCGGGGAACGGGTTGTTGCGGCACGCGTCGAGTAGCACGATGCGCATGCGGCTCGGAACTGACGTCAGGGTATTCATGATGTCGTTGAGACGAACCGCCTGCAGCGGAATATCGGCCTCGCGCTTCGGATCGAGATCGACGGGGATCAGGAAATTCTCGCCATCGACCTGCAAGCCGTGACCGGCATAGAAAATCAGCGCGACAGTGTCGGGGCCCTTCGCCGCGACCTTTGCCGCGAATTCGCCGACCTTCTCGCGCATTTCCGTCTGCGACAGGTCGGACGCCGTCAGCACCTCGAAACCGGCGTCGCCGAGCATCTGGGTCATGGCCTTGGCGTCGTTGGTGGGATTGGGCAGCGGCGTCACCCCACGATAGGCCGACTGACCGATCACCAGCGCCAGACGGTTCTCCGCAGCGGCCGCATGCGCGGTGAGCACCATGGCGGCGATTGCCCCGAAGACGATCGAGCGAAACATCGATAATGTCATGGCAAAGTTCCTGCGCATTTCTTGTTCAACGGTTGTCGGCTTGCCCGGCGTAACGGTTCAGCGTGCGCGGCTGTGTCGCTGTGAATAGGCGTCGAAGAGTGACCGCACTAGCGCCAAGGAGATCAATAGCTTAGCGCGCCGGTCGGCGTCCGGACCCCACGCCGATCAACAGTTTTATTCTGAATGGCGCGCCATTTGCGTACAAAACCACGAACATTTCCCGCAATAGCGGCTTGGAGGATATCCTTGCTGCCGAGGATCCGGATGGCCTTGTCGTCGACCTCGACGGCGTCGATGATCGAATGGATGTAGTACGCGGCAATCTTTCTGGCATCGACGGCGGCATCGCTAAGCTCTCGCTGCAGATCGAGTAACCTCTGGTCGGCGGAGGCGCTCTTGCGAGACATCCTTTCTCTTGAGCCTCAAGGGAAGATCGAAAGCTGGCGATGCTTTGCCAGCAGCATTTCCACCCAGTGCGCCCGCGATCAAATTAATTAGAATCTACTCCATGGTTCGCCCCCTTGGTCCCGAGATGTCGACAACGTAGCAGACGGGGTATCTCTCGTTGATAAGTTGTAAATCCAACTGGACCGGATGCGAACCTCAGCGCACCGAGTTGCCGTTTCGTCGCCGACTGCGTATGACGCATGTGCAATGAAAAAGTCGATTTCTATCAGCAACGGTCATAGAAAATGGACGGCGACAGAAGTCAAAAAGCTTCGAGGTTTAATCAAACTGCGGGTATCACCATCTCGAATAGCGCGGATGCTCGGGCGAACCCGCAAAGATATTCAATTAAAGGCTGATGCGCTCGGCATCAGCATAGATGTGCGTGAAGACCATCCCTAGCAGGGCGCTGAAAAACAGTCTCGCGTTTGGATCGATTTGATGATTCCGTTGTTGCGGGCGAGACGACGGGGGTGATTTGCGATGCGAGGCGGGGAAGAACGATCGGACGGGATGTTCAGCTATGTTCGGCTGGAGAATCGCGTTGCGAAGGATCATCCGCTGCGGCCGATCCGTGCACTGGTCGATGAGGTTCTGGCCGGGATGAGTACCCGGTTCGCCGCGCTTTATTCGCATACCGGTCGTCCCTCGATCCCGCCGGAGCAATTGCTGAAGGCGCTGCTGCTGCAGGCGTTCTTTTCGGTGCGGTCGGAGCGGCAACTGATGGAGCAGCTCGACTATAATCTGTTGTTCCGCTGGTTCGTCGGATTGTCGATGGATGCGTCGGTTTGGGACGCCACGACGTTTACGAAGAATCGTGACCGGCTGCTTCAAGGCGACGTGGCGCGCGAGTTCCTGGCGGCGGTTCTGTCGCAGCCGCGGGTGAAGCGGCTTCTGTCGAACGACCACTTCAGCGTCGACGGCACGTTGATTGAGGCCTGGGCGTCGATGAAGAGCGTGCGGCCGAAAGACGATGGCGCGCCACCCCCATCCGGTGACGGCGGCCGCAACGTCGAGGTAAACTTCAGGGGCGAGAGGCGCACCAACGACACGCACGCCTCGACGACGGACCCTTCGGCGAAGCTCTACAAGAAAAGCCCCGGCGTCGGGGCCGCGCTGTGCTTCATGGGACATGCCCTGATGGAGACGCAACGGGCTGATCGTCGACGCCGTGCTGACGCCGGTCGATGGCCATGCCGAGCGCGCCGCTGCGCTGATCATGGTCGAACCGTTGGCGGACCGCCCGACGCGCATCACACTCGGCGCGGACAAGGGCTACGACGCCGTGTTGCTAAGGCGGCCAACCGCGAACGGCTTCTGATCGTCCAGCGTTGGCGGCGAGAGCTCCAGCGTCGTGCATTCCGTTGCGGCCTTGCACCGTTCTGCGGCACCGAGAGCAATGCAGACCCGGTAAACGCGCATCCGGTCGGCGGGCGGCAACGGGACGGGCAGTCGATAGCCGCCTGCCGTCGTTTCGTATTCGGAATTCGCCTCGCTCGAGGGTCTGGTATCGAACAGAGCCTGATAGAAGGGGCTTCTCATGAGCTCGCGCGAATCCCGGGCGAGCTTGTCGGAGCAAGCCATACAAAAAGCGAATGAGAATGCCATCGATGCTCAATCCGCACCTCGCCGACATCGAGCGCTGGCTGGCGGCCGAGCCCCGTCTGACTGCGCTGGCAACTCTCGGTCGCCTCGTCGAGCAACGCCCCGAACAGTTCGGTCCGCCGCAGCACATTATCGTGCAGCGCTTGTTGCGGTCGCTCAGACGCAAAGCAGCCGAGACGATCATCCCGCGCACGGCTGAGGGTGTGGCACTGGCCGGTGATCCCGGGACTGGGACCGCCGCTGCGTGTGATGGGCACTCCGCGACGTCGAGCAATGATGCCACCTCGGACCGGCCGACAGTCGGACCAACATCCGTCAAGCGAAAGTAACATCCCCAGGTGAGGCGATACGCAGAGCCAAACTTCGGCGCCGATTGACAGTTTTTGCCGGACGTTAGAGAACTGCATCGTCGCCACAAGATTGCGGGCGCTTCAATGCGGTAAGGAGAAAGGAACAGGTGCGATGACGCCCGAGATCCTTGCTCATCTTGAAACACGACAAAGAATCCCGACTGGTGTATGGGCCCTCGGCTTCGTCTCGATGCTGATGGACATCTCGTCCGAGATGATCCATGCGCTGCTCCCCGTCTACATGGTAACGGTGCTCGGCACCTCAGCCCTGACCGTCGGCGTCATTGAAGGCATCGCTGAAGCGACCGCCTCGATCACCAAGGTCTTCTCTGGTGCACTGAGCGATTGGCTCGGCAAACGCAAACTCCTCGCCGCGCTCGGTTATGGCGTGGCCGCCTTCACCAAGCCGATCTTTCCTCTTGCACCCTCGGTTGGATGGTTGATCGCAGCGCGCTTCATCGACCGTATCGGCAAGGGCATCCGTGGTGCGCCGCGTGACGCGCTGGTTGCCGACATCGCCCCCGCACATCTGCGCGGCGCGAGTTTCGGTCTACGTCAATCGCTGGACACGATCGGCGCTTTCATCGGCCCGCTGCTGGCCATCGGCCTGATGTGGCTGACAGCCAATTATTTTCAGGCGGTGTTTTGGATTGCCGTCATTCCGGCATTCCTATCCGTCGGGCTGATCATCGTTGCCGTGAAGGAGCCGGAGCGCCCGAAGGAGCTGCGCCGTATTCGCATGCCGCTGCATCGCGATGAACTAAGCCGTCTGGGAGCGCCCTATTGGTGGGTCGTGGCGGTAGCAGCGGTCTTCATACTCGCCCGCTTCAGCGAAGCCTTTCTCATCTTGCGCGCACAATCGATCGGAGTGCCATTGGCGCTGATCCCGATCGTTCTGGTGATCATGAGCCTCGCTTATTCCCTGTCGGCCTATCCCATCGGCGTGCTGTCCGATCGCGTCAATCGCCTGACCCTTTTGGCCATTGGCCTTGTCCTACTTCTCCTGGCCGATCTCGTGCTCGCCTTTGCGACAGACTTCATCTGGGTCGGGATCGGCGTCGTGCTTTGGGGCCTCCATATGGGCTTCACGCAGGGCTTGCTGGCAACCTTGATTGCCGAGACCGCGCCGGCAGAACTGCGCGGAACCGCCTTCGGCATGTTCAATCTAATGATCGGTGTCGCGCTGCTCGTGGCCAGCGTCGTCGCCGGCGCGCTTTGGGACATCACGGGCCCACAAGGCACATTCCTGGCAGGAGCCGCCTTCACCGTGCTGACCCTCGCAGGATTGTTTGCCATCCGCGGCCGGCTGAGCGAGTGGACCGAAGCCTGAACAACCGCAGCGTTATCCGCTGACCTCACTCATCACGCCCCAAACACCGCACATGCAGCGGTTCTGGAGGTCGAACCGAGGAACTGCCTATGTATGAACTCGACGCCGCAGCAACACACGCTATCAACGGCTTGGCAGAACGAAGCGCCGCCGTCGATTTTCTGATGATCTGGGTTTCGGTTATCGGAATCCCGCTCCTAGTTCTGGCGGTCGCAGGGCAATGGTGGCGGCAGACCGACAGACCACACACCCGCCATGTTCTCGTCGCGGCGGGACTCTCATTCCTTCTCGGCTTGGCCCTCAATCAGTTCATCTTGCTGTTCGTCCATCGGATGCGACCGTACGATGGTGGCATTACTCATCTCCTGATCGAACGCAGCGGCGACTTCTCGTTTCCTTCGGATCACGCGACAGCTACCTTTGCCATCGCTGCGACGTTCCTGCTGCATGGGATGCGGCGTTTAGGATGTGGGTTCTTGGCTGCGGCTCTGTTGGTGACATTCTCGCGCGTCTACCTCGGAACGCACTACGCAAGCGACGCTTTGGGCGGGGCCCTGACCGGTGTTGTTGCAGCCGCCGTGGTGCGCTCGGTCTTTTGGGAAGGCACGCGGGCCGATCGCTTCATTACCGATATTTTGTAGGTATCGTTGAGATTGTGACGTGTTTGTTCTTGTGCGCCATCCGCGTAGTCAAGCCTCCAGCAGCGGCGGTGCTCTTCGATCGGCTTGCAAGCGTCTCTGGGCGCGGTGCGGGCGCAGACCGACGCGCAGGGCCTGTATCTGCTGGAGAACGTCACGCCGGGTGAAGCAGTGCTGGTGATCGATGGCCGGCAGGCGCGCGCGAGGCGGGCATATCCGATCCGGTCGACCACGGCGTGCACGGGACGCGGGTGCGGGCGGACGCGGGACACACCATGGCGCTGCCGTGGGTGATGGCCCGATCGCATCGGAATGTGGTCGTGGTGGCATTGGCCGCCAAGCTGGCACGCATGATCTGGGCTTCGCTGCGCCATGAACGCGCCTACGCCAGTCGAATGGCTCCAGATAGATGATCGAGGTGAACTCGTCGCGATCGCCGGCCGGCTTGATCTGATAGTCGGCGAATCCTTCGGAGCGGACCGCCAGAACGTGCGCGTTGCGTGTGAATCGGCGCCCGGGTCACGTCGCTGGAAGGATGAGCAGTAACGTCCTGAAGGAAATTGAGAAAGCTTCGGCGGAGTGGGGTCACGATAGGCGCCGGTGTTGACCCCACCCCGGCGCGGGTTATGTCAACTGCGACAAGGAATTGTGGCCCATAGTTCACGGGGCCAAGTTCGGCGCCGATTAACACCCAGCCAGGGATGGCGGACCTTCCTGCGCAATCATGCCCCAGATATCGCGGCAATGGACTTGTTCGTTGTCCCGACTATCGGTTTCGACTTGCTTTATGCCTTCGTCATCGTCCGGCTAGACCGCAGAGACATGGTCTGGATCAATGTCACAGCAAACCCGACGGCAGAATGGGTTGCACGTCAGATAACGGAGGCATTTCCTTGGGATGATGCCCTGGTCTGCCCCCTGAAAAGTGGTCCTCCCTGAGTTAGGCTATTAGCCGTAGAGAGGACATTGGAATGCCCCAGAAGAAGCACAAGCCGGAAGAGATCGTCGCTAAGCTGCGCCAGGTCGATGTTTTGCTTTCACAAGGCAGATCGGTTGGCGAAGCGGTTCGTTCGATCGGCGTGACGCAGTTCACGTATTACCGGTGGCGCAAGGAGTTTGGTGGCTTGAAGGGCGACCAGGTGAAGCGGCTGAAGGAGCTGGAGACCGAGAACACCCGGCTCCGTCGAGCGGTGTCGGATCTGACGCTGGACAAGCTGATCTTGGCGGAGGCCGCAAAGGGAAACTTCTTCTCTATTCGGGGCGCATGATGCAAGCTCCTTTTTGCACGTCCACGATGTCAGAGATCATCCTGCGAGGCTCTTGCTTCTCTCCGAGGTCAGCATTTTGCAGCCTCATGATGGGATCAGAGGGAACGGGCGGAGCCATCTAAGCCGCGCGGTCGTAAGTGCGCCGCACGAGTTTCCTCGGTCTCACCCAATCCCGTCGTCCTCGCGGGACGCCTCCTCCAGCATGGAGGAAGTTGAATCGGTTGTCGTTTTCCTCTGTGATTAGGTTGTAGCTGCGCTCCAGCGGAAGTCGGTATCATCCCTCCACATCCGGTGAAGTATGACCGCGAGCTTGCGTGCAACTGCGACCATCGCCTTTTGCATTCCGCGCCGGCGCGCCACTGCAATGCCCCAGGCCTTGAGCGGGTTCCAGCGACCTGGGCCAGTTAATACGACGAGAGCTGCTTCATAAAGGCTGGATCGAAGCATCACATCCCCAGATCGGGAGATGCGGCCCGTCCTGGAGATCTCGCCGGACTGATAAATGCGCGGCGTAAGTCCGTAGTGAGCACCCACGCACTTGGATCTTGAGAATCGCGCGGGATTGTCGACGCACGTTCGGAACGTGAGAGCGACGATCGGTCCGACCCCTGGCGCGGACATCAGGCGGCGACAGACCGGATCGACCTGCACCAGATCAAGCAGCATGCGGTGAAGTTTAGCAAACTGAGCTCGTAGAGCTGCTCGTGCCTCTAACAACGAAGCGGCGATGGCAGCAACGAACGAATGATCTGCAACGAGCTCACGGATACGGTCCTCAAATTTGATTTTGCCAACCACACCCACCTTGAGTCCGAAATTACGCAGCGAGCCCCGCAGGTCATTCTCGATGTCATAAATCTTCCGCTGCAGTAATTTGCGAGAGGTCAGCAGAAGTCTTCGATGTTGGCTGGCGGGAGTTTTGACGTGGACTGCCTTGAACAGCCCGACCCGCATCATCTGGGCGATCCCGCGGGCGTCGTTCCGGTCGGTTTTGTTGATGCGTGCCGAGAGCGCTGCATGCATATGCCGGGTCTCGACACAGATCGCCGCAAGGCCAACGTCGACGAGACCGGCATAGATCCACTGGGATAATGGTCCTGCTTCCAATCCGATCCGCTCGAAAGGCTGACCGAACTCGTGCAAGCGACCGGCTATTGCCTCTGGTGCACTATCAACCATCGTCTCGAGAAGGACTCGCCCGTTCGCGTCCAGGACGCAAATAGCGGTCGTCTTCACGGAGATATCGAGGCCAGCAAACAGTGACATGACGGGCTCCTTCGATGTTGAATATCTGGAGCTTCAATCTCGCCTCGCAACGGACGCCTTGGCGAGGGAAACCCCCGAATACCCCATCTGAGCCCCTCCCGCCGTCGCCGCTGCGTCGACCACGTCATGGTGAAGTTCTCCGTCTCGGAGCGCTTTGCCTGCAAGGTTCTCGGCCAGCATCGCTCGACCCAGCGCAAGAAGCCGCAAAGCCGACCGGATGAAGAGGCATTGACGACCGACATCATCCGTCTGGCCTCACGCTACGGCCGCTATGGATATCGCAGGATCACGGCGATGCTGCGGTCCGAGGGTTGGACGGTGAATGCCAAGCGTGTCGAGCGTATCTGGCGGCGGGAGGGGCTGAAGGTTCCCCAAAAGCAACCGAAGAAAGGCCGGCTCTGGCTGAACGACGGATCGTGCGTCCGGCTTCGGCCCGAGCATTCTAACCATGTTTGGTCCTATGACTTCGTCGAGGGCCGGACCCACAATGGCAGGAAGTTCCGCATGCTCAACATCATCGACGAGTTCACCCGAGAATGTCTGGCGATCCGGATTGATCGCAAGCTCAACTCGACCAACGTCATCGACGTCTTGTCGGACCTGTTCATCCTACGCGGCGTGCCCGGCCACGTTCGCTCTGATAACGGGCCGGAGTTCATCGCTAAGGCAGTGCGGGATTGGATTGCAGCTGTCGGCGCGAAGACCGCGTTCATCGAGCCCGGAAGCCCTTGGGAGAACGGCTACTGCGAGAGCTTCAACTCAAAGCTTCGCGACGAACTGCTCAACAGCGAGATCTTCTACAGCCTCGCCGAGGCCAAGGTCATCATCGAGGCATGGCGACGCTACTACAACACCGAGCGACCACACTCATCGCTCGGATATAAACCGCCGGCGCCAGAGGCCATCGCCTGGCCTTCAAAGCCAGCCGGATCGCTTCCGCCGGCAGCGCAAGCAATGGCCGAAAAGCCCATCATGCATTAAGACTGAAAGTGGACCACCTCATAGGGGCAGGCCAGCATCACCAATATGTTCGTGTTTAGGTTTTCCGTACACACACCGATCATTCCGCCAGCTTGGGCGATTCCATCACGTCATCAACTCGGTTACGGTTTTCGGTACACACAATCGCCGGGAGCGAAGGCATATCAATTAAAGGCCAACAGCAGAAGCGCGAATTTTATTGCTCATGAGGCCGTCGCGCTCGACTCCTGTGCTAGAATCGCATCAAATTTTGGCAGCAAAACGATGCCGTCTTGATCGCTGACTGATGAATTACCTTTTGGAAGGCCGATGCGCGGTCTATTACGGCGACAAACTTGGGTATCGCTTCGCCGGTCTCAATCGATATTCACGCATCACCGTCGCTGCCCCCGAAATCGCACATTTGGCCATTGTCTGGCCATCAAGTTTTCGGAGACGGCTGCGGGGGAATTCGCCGTCAGGATAAGAGTTACCATACGATGTGGGAGAGCTGCCGATGATCCGCCGACTGTGGGTCGTAGCGTGGGCGTTGAGCCTCTTTTCTCTACTGGTTGTAGCCGGCGCCCAGGCTCAGACCGCACCGGC
Source organism: Nitrobacter sp. JJSN (assembly GCF_051912485.1). GTDB lineage: Bacteria > Pseudomonadota > Alphaproteobacteria > Rhizobiales > Xanthobacteraceae > Nitrobacter. Next base: position 529,219 of record NZ_CP196822.1, read on the forward strand.
GACATCGCCCAATCCAGATGCGGCGCAGCGGGCAGCTTCTCCTTCGGGTGCGCCAGCCACCGCGCAGCTAACAAAACCGCCTGCGCCTCCACTCAACACGGCCGAGATTGTTACACGTGCCAACAAAAGTGTCGGCGTTGACATCGAGAAGAGTATCACCGGCTGGCAACAGGAGCTTTCGCGCCTGGAGGGCGACCTACAAAAGCCGCGCTTGAGCTATTCCGACCTGAACGACTTCCGTGACAAGCTCCAACGCGTTCGCGGCGAGATCGGGAGCTTCCGAACGCATCTTGAACCTGCACTCGCGGCCGCCAAGGAGCAATTGGGCTTGCTCGGGCCGGCACCGGCTGCCGGTCAACCACCCGAGCCAGACGACGTAGCACGAAGTCGGGCTGACCGGACCTACTACCACGGGGTGTTGACCGGAGGTCAGAAAGAAATCGACTCCGCCAACCTGCGCATCGACAGGCTCATCGATACCATCCAAGAAATTCGCCGAAAGAATTTCGCGACACGCCTGTTGCAGCCCCTCCCGGGCATCTACTCGTCGGAGACCTGGTCGAGAGTACCGGACTATGTCCCATTAGCCACATACCGTGTTCGCGACATCATGGCCGACTGGTGGCGCAGTCTCCGCGATCAGGACGAGGTGTTGCTCCTCGTTTTCGAAGCCGGACTGCTCCTGCTCGGGCTCGCTTTTGCCGCCGCCTTCGGGACCTGGAGGTTGCGCCGCCGGCGGACCGAGGACGTTGATCAGCCCTTCTGGCGACGGGCTGCAGTCGCCGGCGCCATCGCCTTGCTGTGGATATTGCCGGTCGTGGTGCCGATCGCTTTCCTCTACGGGCTCGTCGCCGACACGCATCAATTGCCTAAACGCGTCGATTGGCTGCTGTACTCAACTGCGCAATCAATCATCACCGTTTTCGCGGTCGGCGTGCTTGTCATCAGTGCGTTCGCACCGAGGATGCCGCATTGGCGGTTGATCCCCGTGTCTGATCGCACAGCACGTCGGATTTGCGGGCTTCTTCTAGCGCTCGCAATCGTGTACGGCGTGACCACTTTGCTCTACATAGTCACTCGTGTCGTGCAGGCTCCCTTTGCGCTGACGATCGCGGTTGCACTTCCGTCGAGCCTGCTTGTGGCCGGGATCATCGTTGCCATCCTTCTTACGCCGCTGGAGGGGCAGCATCAGGACCGAAGCCTCTCACCGCGGCTGCTCGCCGTGCTGCGGGCTCCTATTTGGATTGCAGTCGTCGCAATCATCATATCGGCACTTGCCGGGTACTTGGCGCTTGCTCGGTTTCTCGCGCAACAATTGGTCGTGACCGGCTCCATTATGGCGTTTGCCTACCTCCTGCTGTTGTGGGTCGATGGACTAATGCAGGGCTTGGGCGACGACCGCGCAGCGACAGGCCGCTGGCTCAAGGAAAGCTTTGGTGAGCAACACCGGCGGCACGAGCAGTTGGCTCTGCCGATCGGCCTGCTCCTCAAGGCTTCTGTGATCATACTGTCCGTGCCCCTCATTTTGCTCCAGTGGGGTTACAGTTGGCCGGAAGTCTACGACTGGTACACGCAGCTCTTCTTCGGTTTCCGGGTTGGCAACACCCAAGTATCCTTTGCGGTGCTCCTCGCGTCGGTGATCGTGTTCGGGCTCGCCTATGGTGCCGCGCGACTTTTCCAGGGCTGGCTCGATGAGCGGGTTCTCAAGGCGGCGGGTATTTCGGGCGGCCTCCGCGATTCGATTCGCGTTGGAGTGGGATACGGCGGCGTCGTCATCGCAACGCTCGTGGCCTTCTCTTACGCAGGCTTCGACCTGTCCAATCTCGCGATCCTGGCCGGCGCATTCTCCGTCGGTATCGGTTTCGGTCTGCAAAGCATCGTCAACAATTTCGTGTCAGGGCTGATCCTTCTGGCTGAGCGCCCCATCAAGATCGGTGACTTGGTCGTCGTCGGAGGCGAAGAAGGTTATGTTCGCAAGATCAGCGTTCGTTCGACCGAGGTCGAGACCTATGAGCGAGCGAGCGTTGTGATTCCGAACTCCTACTTCATCACGGAGAAGGTGAAGAACTGGACATTGCGCGACAACAAGCGTCGCATCGCGATCCCGGTTATTGTTGCGAATGGCTCCGATCCGCGGGCGGTCAAATCGATTCTGCTCAAGGTCGCGCAGGACCATCCCAGTGTCCTGACACTGCCTGCACCGTCCTTCGATTTTGAAGATTTTGGGTTAGACGGCCTCACGTTCAAACTCTACGCCTTTGTCGATCTGCGCGCGGGTGGCAACGTGGCCGCTGATCTAAGGATCGCCATCTTGGAAGCCTTCAAGGAGGCCGGGATCTCGATCCCGTGCCGGCAGGCGGAGGTCACGCTGCAGACCATCGACTTGTTGCGTGAAACGGCGGAATATCTCTCAAGTGACGCTCGCAAGACAAGGGTCGAAGCCAAAGGGCCTGCTGCAGGACAGCTTGCCAATCTACCAAGACAGTCGGCAAATCTCGTCAGACCCTAAGGATCCTATCAACTTCGTGAAGAGCGTGATCTGGGTTATCGACGGCGTGCTGGTTATCTCTGACAAGATCGTCAGTTTGATTCTGCCCGGCAAGATCACAATTGCGTTTCATTGAGAACCCCGCTCCGGCGGGGTTTTTATCGTCTGAGGCGGCCTTACTTCGCTGCTTGTCGCGATGATGGGTGTAAACCGGCGCTGAACAAAGCCCCTTGAAGCTGCAGCGGTAACTTCTTGTGACAAGTAACCGAATCTACGTCAGAGTGGGGTCACGATCGGCGCCGATCGTGACCCCACTCCGATCGGCTTTTTTCGATTGTCTTTATGGCGTTACTGCCGGCACCTGCAGCGATCTGACCCCTGCGCCGATTCACACGATGCACTCCGGGAAGCAGTTTCAAGTCTTCAACGGATGCCTGGTGACCCAACCTTTATCCACCGTCAGGGTCATCGTTGAGCGAGATCGGGCGTGCTCGATCTTGGTTTGGCCAAAGGTCAGCATCGAAGCGTGGCGTCGCCATTACAATACCGAGCGCCCGCACTCATCGTTGGACTACAGGCCCTTCGGCGGCAGAGGCCGGGCAATGGCCGGCTCCGCTACGCGGAACAGCTTCGCCGGCCGCACCAGAATGGCGCCAAAACCGATTATGCAGTAACATTCAACTCGGACCACCCGTGGTGCGCCGGCCATCAGTGGACGAATCAAAGGCGGAATGATGACTAAGAAGAGCAGTGAACGCCCACGGTCCGAGCCTGAAATTATCCTGCCAGGTAATCAGCCCGATTCTGGCATCTGGGCCTCTAGGGTCCGGACTCATAACCAGTAACTGACAGCCGCAGCGATGCAGACGGCTGCGAGGAAATTGATTGCGAGACGATCGTATCTGGTGGCGATGCGACGGAAGTCCTTCAGGCGACAGAACATGCGCTCGATGGCGTTGCGGCTTCGATAGAGGACGGGCGAGAAGCAATTCTTCCAGCCTCGGTTCGCCTTGGGCGGGATGTTCGGCATCGCACCCTTTCCCTCGACCTGTCGGCGGATGGCATCGCTGTCATAACCCTTATCGCCGTGCAGGATCGCGGAACGTGGCATTTCTTCGAGCAGAACCGCTCCAGCGGTGCAATCGGCTATCTGACCCCCGGTCAGCAAGAACGCGACGGGACGACACTCGGCGTCGGTCAGAGCATGGATCTTCGTGGTCCGCCCGCCGCGCGATCGGCCGATGGCCTGCTGATGTTCCCCCCTTTGCCGCCAGATGCGCATCGATGCGCCTTCACGGCCGAGCTATCGATCAGGACCTGCGCAGGAGGTCCGCCGGCCGTTGCGAGTGCCTGGAATATGTCTGCCCATACACCCTTCGCTGCCCAGCGGACGAAGCGATTGTAGAGTGTTTTGCGCGGACCATAGACCTCCGGCGCATCGATCCAGCGCCCACCGGACTTCAGCACCTGGATGATGCCGCTGATGATCCGCCGATCATCGACCCGTGGCTTGCCGCGCGTATCGTTAGGCAGAAGCGGCTTGAGCCGAGCGAACTGATCCTTCGTTAGCCAAAAGTAATCGCGACTCATGAGGGGCCTCCTGTCGGAGACCGTGAATCATAAACTCAGCGCGGAAGGAATAATTTTATGGGTCCCGACCCTAAGACGACACACGGAACTCACCGTATCTATGTCACAAGGCTTGGCCCATTCGGGATCAACCTTTTTGCTGCGGCAATAATCGGCGCAATTTTTATGCTAGCCGTCGTTCTTCTGCTTGGCTTCTTTTTGATCTGGATACTCCCTTTAATAGTGACATTGATCATCATTGCGGTCGTGATCCGTTTCGCGCGTCGAATTTTCACCGACAATAAGTAACCGCATAAGGCGGCTGTGCCTAGCGCATATCAAATCCGACGTCAGAATGCTGGCAAGCCTTGCGGCAGATCGCGATCATCGACATCATACGCAAAAAATGCAGAAAGAATTTCAGGAAGCGTGCACGGTTGAGCATACAATCGGCGTGCGGACGCATCATCGGGATAGTGCAGATAGTTTGTGGAAGTGAACGACGTCGAAATCGTCGAGACGCTTGACGACCTCGTCCAACATCGTGACGTGATAAGGCATCATGTCGCGAACCGCCGGATCGAGACACAAAACTACGAAGCTGAGGACCGCCGTCGTTGCAGCTACCGGACCTTATCGATCACGTGAGGGATTTTCCGGCCGTGCGCGTTTTTCTGTTCCATCGTGAGCGCCGACCCAGGCTGCGGTCACTGCTCGAACGAGACTGAGCGACCCGGTCGCGCCATTGAACTCGCCTTTTTCGAAGTCGCCGGCCTGCCCCATCTGATTGGTAACGTGAGCGAAGCAAACCACATCTTTCTCGCGCGCTGTCGCAAATGCATAAAGTGCCGCAGCCTCCATTTCGACGGCTAAAATTCCCTCAGCTCGTGCTGCTGCGATCTGTTCGGTAGTCTCTCGGTACGGAGCGTCAGTTGTCCATGTCGCGCCTCGGTGTACCGGTTCGCCGATATGGGCGAGGCCGCCTTCAATTATTGCGATAAGCGCGGGATCGGCCGTCGCATAGTCGTTGTTTGCTGGCAGATAGTGATAGCTCGTTCCTTCATCCCGAAGCGCGCGATCGATCAGAATGAAATATGGCGGCGGCCGAATTGCAGCGATCTGGCCCGACGATGTGATGCTAATCAGCAGCTGACAGCCCGCGGCGAACATCTGCTCGGCCAACAAAACGGCATATGCTGAGCCTACAGCGCAGCCAATAATTCCGAGCTTTCGCCCGCTCTGGCTGAAGGTGAACATCTCGCTATGATAGCAAGCCCATGCCTCAAACGGCTCGGCAAGGCCCCTTGCTCGAAGGTGGCGGAGTATGTCCCCGTCTGGATCGAGAATACAAACATCCGGCACCGCCAGATCGGGGATAGTCTTCTGGCGCCGCGCCTCGCGCAGTAGATTTTCTGGCGTGAAGAATGAAGGCGCCTGATGATGCTTGCCACGTATGATTGGTGGGAGCGGATGGGAGGAAAGACCGCTACTCTTATTCACTATGAATCTCGCCGAAAGATATTGAACTGAAACGCCTGAACTGATCCCCACGGTGTTCCGTGAGAATGCTTGCGGGTTTCGCGATGGACGAATGAGGGCCCGAGCGTCTGGCCGAGGCTATCCGCGTTATGACGCTGCACCAGCAAACCGCTGCAATTCTCGGGACCATCGGGCGCAAATGTAGCGATGATCACATGCCCGCCGACAACGAGGGCGCGTTTCAAGCGATCCACGTACGCGCGCCGGTCGGTTTCTGTAACCAAAAAATGGAACGCGGCGCGGTCATGCCATACGTGATAGGTTCGGGCCGGCGTCCAGGTGGTGGCGTCGGCTACAAGCCATTCCACCCTCTCGCCAAGTTTGCCTAACCGCTTGTTGGTTATATCAATGGCAACGACAGAAAGATCGAGAACCGTCACATCCTCAAAGCCGCGCGCCAGCAAACTATCCACGAGATTGGAAGCGCCGCCACCGACGTCGATGACGGATGCTTTAGGGCCGCCATACTGGACAATAAGCCCTAACGATGGCTCTGGATTTTCCTGAAACCAACTTACAGAAGTCTCTGACTTCGTCGAATACACAGTATCCCAGTGCTGCTGGCGGTTTTCAAGCTCGTTGATCACTGACACCTCTCTGTTCTTCTTAGGATAGACAATTTACGTCCCGAGGATCTGTTCACGCGCGTGATCACGATTTCTGCTGTCAAGGCCGTGTTGCCAAATCGGGAAACCGGTCTGACTTATGCGGCTAGCAGGTAAACCTGACCGGCGCGCCCAACAAGACATGAAGGTTGCAGTGCTTTGAATGAAAAAGCCAGGCAGGCGAGCCGGTCCGCCTCCCGGCGGGCTTCCCTGGCGCGTTCAGTCAATGATCTGAACTTCGATGGACTCCCGATGCGGACCCGAATATGACCTATCGGACGTCGCATGTGGAGCACCGCGATGCCCCGTACCTCATAGATTTGGCGACCGAATGGCGGCGCGGCGCAGAAGGGCCAAGGCCCATAACGGCTATGCTCGCGAGACCTTCAGGCAGCCCCGAGATCAAGGTCGGATGCGACATGTATGCTGCGTTCGGCCATCGGTCGAGGAATGCTGTCGCCAAACTGCTCGCGTGCCTTTGTCGGGATGCCAGCCTTGGCTGATATGTCCTGCGGTCCGCATGCCAGTTCCTCGTCCGCAGAACGACATCACGCTGCTCATTGGGCGCCTCCGGCGGCTTCCGGCCGCTCAGCGGTCGCATCACTGCGTTCGGTAGCCATCTGCGTAAACGTCTTACCTGTTTGCTGAAGGACTGGATCGGCCTTCAAAAACCGAGCCAAGCGGGTCAGGATCACATCGCAATAGATTGGATCGAGCTCGACCCCGTAGCCGATCCGACGGGTTTTCGCGGCCGCGACCAGGGTCGATCCGGATCCGGCAAAACAATCGAGTACGGCGCCCTTGGGCTGTGAGGCGTCCAAATCGCGTCCGCAATCATCGCGACCGGCTTCACGGTGGGATGCATGGCGAGATCGGCATCGCGGGTCACCCCGAACGAGGTCGCGCCGGCATAGGTCCAGACGTTGGAGCGCGCGCGCCCATAGCGGCCCAGTTGAATGTTGTTGATATGGGCGGATGTCCCTGCCTTGAAGACATAGACGAATTCATGCTGCGACCGATAAAGCGAGCCCATCCCGGCGTTTGTCTTGGCCCAGACGCAGATGTTCTTCAGCTCGGAATAGACGGCTTCGCCAGCCTCCTGGATCTCGAGGGCATGTCGCCAATCCATGCACAAATAGTGCAGGGACCCGTCCAAGGAATAATCGGCCAGGTTCCGGAGCGCCGCGGTTAGGAACGCCACAAATTCACGCCGGGTCATCTCGCCAGAGGCCTGCACGAATTCGCGATGCTGGTTCTTGCCAAGCCCGGAGACATGCCCGTCGATCGCGACGTTATAGGGCGGGTCGGCAAAGACCATTTGCGCGCGAGCATTGCCCATCAGCGCCGCGAAGGTCTCGGGCTTGTGTAAACCGGCGCTGAACAAAGCCCCTTGAAGCTACAGCGGTAACTTCTTGTGACAAGTAACGGAATCTACGTCGGAGTGGGGTCACGGTCGGCGCCGATCGTGACCCCATTCCGATCGGCGTTTTTCGATTGTCTTTATGGCGTTACTGCCGGCACCTGCAGTGATCTGACCCCTGTGCCGATTCACAGTGGTGTCCTGGCCGTCGAGATGGAGGCGGCTGCTCTGTACGCCTTCGGCCGCCGCCAAAAGAGCGCGCGTCTTGTGCGTCGCCCACGTCACCAATACGATGGGACTAGCAGACCAAGACTTTGAAAAAGGTGAAGCGGACGGAACTGCGGACGCTTTGCGTCTTCTTGAGGCGCTGATCAAATCATCTTCTGGTTAGTACCTTGCATTCGCATCATCCGAACACCCACTAGGCCGTCCATCCGCTGTGGCTAGAAATCATTCCGGTCACCTGAATTTGATATGCCCGCGGCCTTGGGCTCTAACCACTGGCACAATCATTCAACCAGTGTTCACATGCCCCCTGCTAGTTGACCTTCCAAAGTTATGGAGGGTTCAATGCGTAAAATAACCTTTGCCCTTATGGGATTGTCGGCTCTTGGTATCGTTGCTGCAACCTCAACCACGGCAGGCGCCATGCCGATCTCGTCGCCTGGCATTGCTTCGACGAACGCAGAGCAAGTCCGTTACGTCTGTAACGAATGGGGACGCTGCTGGTGGCGGCCGAACCAACGATATTATGGCTATTACGATTACGCACCCAGGTACTACGCCCCCCGCTACTATGGTCTGCGCTTCTATGGCGGATACGGTGGCTGGCATCGCGGGTGGGGCTACCGCTGGTAACTACCACTCGCTGTGAACGACTCACGCGGACGCGACCGGCGAGTCGTCACGGCTGCGTGTTCGTATCAGTAAGCTGTCGTCACCGCGACAAAGCTGATCGGACTCGGGCGCGTCGATTCTTGACAGGCGAATGCGCTGCCCGTGAATTTCGAGCGTGTCGCCGTCAATGACGGATGCCTGCCCAGTCAGGCTTTTTTGCGAGAGCGGTCGTGGCCAGCATCGATGCGAGGGCGGCTAGGAGCAGTCGTGCCATCGGGCGATGATCAGGCCGCCCGGGTGCGGAATACCACGACCACAAACTGCGCCATCGCCAACACCACGACCAACGATCCGATGAAGCGCTGCGATATAGACCTTGCCGCCCACAAGCACGAGGGCTATTCCGCTTGGAAATAGAATGCTGCCGAGAATGTGAAGCCAGCCTTGAATCCGGGCCAGCGTCATTCGGCCTGCGGCCGGAAACACCCGGTAATAGAGGCCAAACAGAAACAGCAGTACGCCGCCGACCAGGTTGAGGTGGGCATGTGCCGGCGCAAGGACAAAGTTCTGCTGAATGGCGGCAAGTCTTTCGGCCGATCCGGATAAATGAACTCTTCGCCGCGAAGCCATCGCCCGTCGAAGCGGTCCCAAAACTGAATCGCGTCTAGCTGCACCGCGAACTCATACACACACCACGATCCGTCGCGTTGAATCCGCTCGCCTGCGGGATATCGGCGTTCCGGGTTATTTATGGAAACTCGTCGCGAGAGATCAATCACCATGACCGGATGAAATGGGGCTATGGTGATCATTACTGCATACTGAGAGAAACACCGATGGTATGTGCCTTGGCTGCCGTTGCGCCTGGTGTTCGCTTCAACGTCTTTGCAATCTTCGCGACACCGGCCTTTTGCTTCGCGAGCGCCTTGAGAGTGCGAACGTCGTCCTTCGACCACTCGCGGCGAACAGATGTTTTCTTCTTGGGCAAATCTTCACTCCTTCAATCGTGAACGCGCGGTTTAACAGATCGCGCGTTGTGCACAAGCCAACGACGAATGTCTCGCGCGAGACAGTTGACGAGGATAGCGATTCCTCAAGTACGACATGATAGGACCGCGATCTCTTACACCGATATTCACCGCCGCCGCGTTGGTGAAAGTCCTTCCGCTGCATCATGGAACGCCGCCGCTGTTAGCTTCTTCAATGTGGAGAGGGAATGACGACGGCATGAAGGCCAAGCAAATACGGCACCGCCTGACGCAACTGTCACGCGGGTGTGTGGATAAGGTGACACGCGACTACTTGACCGGTCACGTTGATGGTTATGCCGGTGCGGTGTATGTGCATGACGTATCGGTCGACGCGATGGCGAAAGCTGTAGAGCGCATTATCTTTGACCTTTAGCGCGTCGAAATGATTGAGGCGGTGTCATTTGCCGATATTTAGTCTGGCCTTGGCACCAAGCGGCCGTCTTTAATCTGATAGGAGACCGAAATGTCATCCGAGTCTTCGGCGCACTTTTCCCATTTTTGTGCTTCCGCGAGCCAGTAGTCACGCCGCTTAATATCAGTCTCAGCTTTCTCACGACACACCGCAGCTTCAGCGCGGCACGCAATGTAGTGATTCATCTTCGCGGTCATTTCGGAGTTTCCAAGCCCGGCGATACGCTGCGAAGCGCGAGTATCTTTGATGAAAAGTTCTCGCCCTTGCTAGGCTGGACCAAGGCGACAACATCAGCCCTGTATGGCAACGTGCCCCAAGGCATCCTCTCACAACGTATCGAAATGGTTGAGGCGATTGTTACCCAACGCTACGCCACGGCGGGTAAAGCACCACCCACAATCGTTTCAATGAGCAGTCTTTTTATTTCGGTGGCTGCAATCCGGGGGACGATAGCCACCGATCCAAATGCGAAGCGGCTTCTGCTCGGAAGGCCCGCTGCAAAAGGAGATCGCGAGCCGTGCCGTGCGGAATCTTTGCAGCCTCGTCTTTAAAGCGCTGAGCTTCCTCGTTGAGCAGCTCTTGGAAGGTTTTCTCGTGCGGAGAGCGTGGACCGAACCCGACGCATGAATATTTCGCCGTATGCGCCAGCTCCTTCCATGAGTGGCAAAATGTCAGCTTCGATATCGTCGTAGACCGCCGGACCGGCAAATCTGCCGCTGAAAATATGCGCGCCTCCTGAGGGCCATTGTTGCTCTGACCACGGATGTACTGGTAGAGCTGTGGTTTTCGGAGTCCCGCGGTCGATCAGTCAGCACGCGGGATGTTCTAATCTGTCCGCAACCGCCACTGAGAAAGTAACGACGACATTGCGAGTCAACAAGCTAATAACGATTGCGGCTGGGCCGAAAGTGCAACGCGAGTGCGAAAAGGAGCAGGTCGCGCGAGCTGCGAAGCTGAGAATTCAGCCCGCTTGGCGCGCGATCGGCAGGCTTCGGATATCATCTTGAGCATTGGACATACCTCAGAACTGGCGACGCCCGACACTCGGCGTTGGACGCGCATTCTGGGAAGCTATCGCACGCCAAATCACGTGCGCAGCGTTGCCGAGTTGGTGATCACGGCTTTGCCGCTCGTGACTTTATGGACGGCATCTTGGTTCACGTTCTCCCTTGGCCATGCTTGGGCTTCATTGCTTATCGCGATCCCAGCTGCTGGCTTTCTCTTGCGCCTGTTCATGATCCAGCACGACTGCGGCCATGGCACTTTTTTCGCCGATCGTCTGGCCAACGACTGGGTCGGCCGCGTCATTGGCGTGCTCACGCTTACGCCTTACGGCTGGTGGCGCCGCACGCATGCGATTCATCATGCCACCACCGGCAACCTCGACCGGCGCGGTATCGGCGATGTCGATACCCTGACAGTGCGCGAATACCAGGCCCGTTCGTGGTGGGGTCGTCTGAAATACCGACTTTACCGCCACCCGCTGGTCATGTTCGTGGTCGGACCAGCCTATCTGTTTCTCCTGCAACACCGTCTCCCGGTCGGCCTCATGCGCGACGGTTGGCAGCCTTGGGCCAGCACAATGACAACCAATCTCGCCATTGGCCTGATCGTTGCCGCGCTCACGTGGTTCATCGGAATTAAGGCGTTCCTGCTCGTGCACCTTCCGATCATACTGCTCGCCGCCACCGCCGGCGTATGGCTGTTCTATGTGCAACATCAATTTGAGCAAACCGCGTGGGAGTGCGACGAGCGGTGGAATCTGCATCAGGCCGCCCTATACGGCAGCTCACATTACGATCTTCCGGTATTACTGCGTTGGTTCACAGCCAACATCGGCATCCACCACGTGCACCATCTTTGCAGTCGTATCCCCTTCTACCGGCTGCCGCACGTGCTGCGCGACCACCCTGAACTGCACGAGGTCGGTCACATAACGCTCCTGCAGAGCTTTGGGTGTGTAAGGCTTGTGCTGTGGGACGAAGTGCAGTGCCGCCTGGTATCGTTCCGCGAAATCAGATGTAAACCGGCGCTCAACAAAGCCCCTTGAAGCTACAGCGGTAACTGTTTTCTGTGACCAGTAACGGAATCTACGTCGGAGTGGGGTCACGGTCGGCGCCGATCGTGACCCCACTCCGATCGGCTTTTAATGAGACGCGCACGCACCTGTCGTTGGACAAGGATGCGCCCCTATCGCGCACGGTTCAGAGAGCAGGGCGTATTCTTCGCCTTCCAATCCTGGGCGGGCTGCATCACCAATATATTCGGATTTGATTTGCGACAGGCACACCCCACTCCGATCGGCTTTTTTTCGATTTCTTTATGGCGTTACTGCCGGCACCTGCGGCGATCTGACCCCTGCGCCGATTCACAGCTCAACGACGGCTCATGCATCCGTCTGCGGCCGGCGCGGCCCAACCATGTCTGGTCCTATGACTTCGTCGCTGACCGCACCCACGATGGCAAGGCGTTCCGGATGTTGTGCATCATCGACGAATTCAGCCGTGAGAGCCTGGCCATCCGTGTCGCACGGAAGCTCAAGGCGACCGATGTCATCGAGGCACTCTGCGAGCTGTTTGTCTCGCGGGGCATCCCTGCGCACATACGTTCAGACAACGGCCCTGAGTTCATCGCCGAGGCGCTCCGGGATTGGATCGCCACCGTCGGAGCCAAGACCGCTTACATCGAACCCGGCAGTCCATGGGAGAATGGCTATTGCGAGAGCTTCAACGGCAAGCTGCGCAATGAACTGCTCAACGGCGAGATCTTCTACACGTTGAAGGAGGCCCAGATCGTGATCGAAAACTGGCGGCGTCACTACAACACGGTGCGTCCACACTCATCGCTGGGATATCAACCGCCGGCACCCGAGGCCCTCGTCTGGCCAGCACCAAAGGAGATAGTCAAAATGCAATCCCTAAACTAACATTCCAATCGGACCACTCCGTGGGGGCCGGTCACCAGGATCAGCTTGTCCAGCGTCAGATCCGACACCGCTCGACGGAGCCGGGTGTTCTCGGTCTCCAGTTCCTTCAGCCGCTTCACCTGATCGCCCTTCAGGCCGCCATACTCATTCCGCCATCGATAATACGTTACTTCCGTCACGCCTATCGCTCGGACTGCGTCTGCTACCTGCATATCAACCTGCCGCAGCTTCGCAACGATCTCTTCAGCTGTATGCCTCTTCCTTGCCATCGATCTTATCCTCCATCCGAAAAACATACTTCAGGGAGGACCACTTCAAAGGGGGCAGATCAATTGCCGACTCGACGATCCTCCGGCCGTGCTTGCTTCTTTCCGATGAACCGATCGAAGCTATTTGGTTACGACTGCGTCAGCTTCAAAGCGTCAAGCTCGCGCGTAAGGTGATGGAGGCTCGTCGCTTGCTCTACCCTCATCGGATTTGGCCAACATCAATGAAATCGACCAGATGATCCTGCACAGTTCTGTGCCTATTTGGTGGCTGCGAGTGCAGCAACAGGTCGACACCAATCGGCACGAAAGCCGGTGGCGACGCGGCGGACCGTTTACTGCATCTGAGACTTGCGATCCGTGTTCAGGAATACCGTGTTCTCTGGTTTCCATCCTCCACCAAGAGCCTGAAACAGGCTACTGGCGGCGAGCAACTTGGTTAGCCGTACCTGAACCAAGGCGTTTTCGGCTGTAAAGAGGGTTTGCTCCGTCTGCAGAACGGTCAGGAGGTTCACCGTGCCGCCGCGAAATTGCGTTTCCGAGACGTCGAAAGCTTTACGGGAGGCCGCAACGACCTGCGCCTGCAGCCGTTCCTGCAACGTATATTGATGCAGGGCGACGAGCGCTTTCTCGACATCCGCGAAGGCCGAGAGCACGGCCTTGCGATAGGCTTGCAGATACTGAAGCTGCAAGCCCTTGGCCTGCTTCAGTTGATTTTCCAGAAGGAAGCCGTCGAAAATCGGCTGGGTCAGGCCTGCGGCGAGCGTGTAATACCATGCGCCCGGTCCGAACAGCGCCGCAAGCGCCGCGCTTTGAAATCCGGATTGGCCGGTGAGCTGAATTTGCGGAAAGAAAGCGACGCGCGCCGATTCAACGCTGAAGTTGGAGGATGCAAGCTGCGCCTCCGCCTGGCGGATGTCCGGTCGCTGATACAGCAATTCCGAAGGCAGGCCGGGCGTGACACGCGGAACCGTGATTTGTGTCGTCGCTCCGCCGCTCACTTTGAAATTCGCGGGCGCGCGCGCCACAAGGACAGCGAGCGCGGCGATATTCTGTCGCAATGTCACCTCCAGCGGCGGAATGGCGGCCCGCTGAGTCGCCACCAGCGCTTCCTGTTGCGACAGTTCAAGTTGCGACGCCGTTCCGCCGGCGAACTGTTTCTTGATCAGTTCCAGAATCCGCTCCGCCGCGGCCAGATTCCGACGGACGACGCGGAGTTGATCCTGGGTCGCCAGTATCTGGAAATAGGTATTGGCGACCGTCACGATCGTGGAGAGGGTCACGACGTCGCGGTTGTATCGGGCGACCGTCGCATTCTCCTCGGCGGCATAAAGCGTCGCGCGGTTCTTGCCCCAGAAATCGATCATGTAGCTCGCGGTGAGGCCGACATTGTATTGCGAAAACTGGAACGAGGGCGTCGTGATACCGTTGGCCGAGGCCGCCGCGCTGCGTACCCGCTCGGCCGTTGCTGTTCCTGTCACCGACGGCAACAAGGGCGCTCCCGCAATGCCCGCTTGCGCGTCGGCCTGGATGATTTGCGCATAGGCGACGGCGATATCCAGGTTGGCGGTTTGCGCGGCTTCCATCAGCGACGTCAGTTCGCTGGAGCGAAATCCGCGCCACCAGTCCAGGGACGGGACGGCCGTGTCCGGGGCCGCGCGACTTGCCTCGCGGTATGTACTCGGGATTTCCAGATTGAGATCGGGTCGCTCGGAGCGGAGAATGCAGCCGGACAATGCCGGGCCGAGCAGCAACACAGAGAAAAAAGACGCAAAGCGTACCTTGCCGCCGAGCCGTTCGATCAAAGAAACCGACTTCAACGCAGCGCAGAACATTGGGCCCCCAAAACCACCTATCGCAATCGTGTCCCAGCGCCTCGGCATCTGCAACAAGGATATCTTCCCGGTGTCAATACCCTCCGCACTTTTCCGATCATTGTGGCTGTTGAAGCATCGTCATCTATTCACCCGATTGCAACGGGGCATCGAGAGCCCGTTGCGGGGGACCGCCCTGCCTGAGGCGCCGGCACCATAGCCGGAATCGGTCGATGTAAAGATAGATAACAGGCGTTGTATACAGCGTCAGCATCTGGCTCAGAATGAGGCCACCGACGATGGCGATGCCGAGCGGCCGCCGGAGTTCGCTTCCTTCGCCCATGCCGATTGCAAGCGGAAGCGCACCCAACATGGCAGCCATCGTTGTCATCATGATCGGCCTGAAGCGGAGCAGGCAGGCTTCGTAGATCGCATCGCGCGAGGAAAGACCGCGCGTGCGTTCCGCATCGAGCGCGAAATCGATCATCATGATGGCGTTCTTCTTCACGATGCCGATCAGCAGGATCACGCCGATAAGGGACATGATGCTGAACTCCGTGTTGAACGCCATCAGCGCCAGCAGCGCTCCAACGCCCGCGGACGGGAGTGTGGATAGAATCGTCAGTGGATGAACATAACTTTCATACAGGACACCGAGAACGATATAGATCGTGATCAACGCGGCAAGAATGAGATAGGGCTGGTTGCTGAGCGAATCCTGGAACACCTTTGCCGTACCCTGGAAGCTGCCGTGGACTGTTGCCGGGACGCCGATCCGGTTCATCGTTGCCTCGATCGTGGCGACAGCCGTGCTCAATGACACGTTCGACGGAAGGTTAAAGGAAATCGTGTTGGCGACGAGCAGTCCCTGATGGTTGACCGCGAGCGGCGCTGCGCCTTGTTCGAAATGGGCGACGGCGGACAATGGAATCATCGTTTCCTGGCGGGTGCTCACGGCAGAACCTGTTGAGGATGCTCCCCTGCCGGTGGCGCCGATCGAGTTAGTGGCGAGGTTCCGGGCGGCGTTTGCATTGGTGGAACTGGCGGAAGCCGATTGCCCGCTCGTGACGACCGTGCCGACGACGGCGTTGGTCGCCTGCGAGCCGCTGACGGAGCCGCCAGAGGTGCTGATATAGACATCCTTCAGCGTTTCCGGATTCTGCCAGTAGCGCGGCGCGACTTCCATAACGACGTGATACTGGTTGCGCGCGACGTAGATGGTCGAGACCTGACGCTGGCCGAATGCGTCGTAGAGCGTGTTGTCGATCTGGCTGACCGTAATGCCCAGCCGGACCGCGGCATCCCGGTCGATCACGAGATTGGACTCGAGCCCTTTGTTCTGCTGGTCGCTGTTGACATCGGTCAGCGTGGGCTCACGTTGAAGCGCGGACGCTATCTTGGGGGTCCATTCATTGAGTTCCTCCAGCGTGGGGCTCTGCAGGGTGTATTGGTATTGCGCGTTACTGGCGCGTCCCCCCGCACCAATGTCCTGGACCGCCTGCAGGTAGAGCGTTGCTCCCGGCACGACCGCGAGTTCGCGCCGCAGGCGGGCGATTACCCCATCTGCGGATAGCGTTCGCTTCTCGAGGGGTTTCAGCGCGACGAACATGAAGCCGGAATTGATCTGCCCGCCGCCGGTGAAGCCGACGGCCGTTTCGACCGCCGGATCTTTCGTGATGATCGAGACGAACTGCGCGAGTTTTTGCTGCATCAATTGAAATGAAATGCTCTGATCCGCCTGGATGACGCCGATCATGCGGCCTGTATCCTGCTGTGGGAAGAATCCCTTCGGAATGATGTCGTACAGGTAGAGATTGAGGCCGAGGATCGCGAGCAGGATCATCATCACCGAGCGCGGGCGCCGCAGCGCAACGTTGAGCGAACGCCGGTAGCCATTCAGCATTGCTGCAAAAACGTGCTCGCTCGCCTGATAGAGCCGCCCATGATTGCGACCGGATTCCCTTCGAAGGAGGATGGCGCACATCATCGGCGTGGTTGTCAGCGAGATCGCCAGCGAAATCATGATGGCGATGGAGATTGTCATGGCAAATTCGCGGAACAGGCGGCCGACGATGCCGCCCATCAGCAGAACCGGAATGAAGACGGCGATCAGCGACACGCTCATCGACAGCACGGTGAAGCCGACTTCCTTGGCGCCCAGCAGGGCGGCACCGAGGCGTGACATGCCGGCTTCGAGATGGCGCGTGATGTTTTCGAGGACGACAATGGCGTCGTCCACTACAAAGCCGGTCGCGACCGTCAGCGCCATGAGCGAGAGGTTGTCGAGGCTGTAGCCCATCAGATACATGACGGCGAAAGTTGCGACCAGCGACACCGACACCGCGATAACGGGAATCAGTGTCGCGCGGCCATTCCGCAGAAATGCGAAGACCACCACAACGACGAGAAAAATCGCGATCAGCAGCGTGAATTCGACATCCCGCAACGACGACCGGATGGTCGTCGAACGATCGACCGCGATATCGAGGTCGATCGCTGGCGAGACCGAAGCCCGCAATTGCGGCATCAACGCTTTCACACGATCGACAATGCCGATGATGTTGCGGCCGGGTTGCCGGTAAAGCACAATCAGGACAGCCGGCTTGCCGTTGGCGAGACCCGCATTGCGGAGATTCTCGACCGAGTCGCTTACCTCGCCGACGTCGGAGAGGCGGACCGCTGCCCCGTTGCGGTAGGCGATGATCAGCGACTTGTATTGCTCCGCCGTGTTGGCCTGATCGTTCGCGTAGATTTGGTAGCGCTGGTTGCCGACGTCGATACCGCCTTTCGGGCTGTGTGCGTTGGCGCTGGCGAGCGCGGCCCGCACGTCCTCAAGACCGATGCCATATTTGTAGAGCGCCTGCGGGATGAGTTCGACCCTGACGGCAGGCAACGAACTGCCGCCCATGACCACTTCGCCGATTCCGTCGACCTGGGAGAGCTTTTGCGACAGGACCGTGGATGCGGCGTCATAGAGCTGGCCGCGCAATAGTGTGTCGGATGTCAGCGTCAGCACCATGATCGGGGCCTCGGCGGGATTGACCTTGCGGTAGGTCGGATTTGCTCGCAGGCTGGTCGGCAGGTCCGCACGTGCGGCATTGATGGCGGCCTGCACGTCGCGCGCCGCGCCGTTGATGTCGCGGCTCAATCCGAATTGCAGCGTGATGCGCGTCGACCCCGCCGTGCTCGACGAGGTCATCTCGGTGACATCGGCGATCTGGCCGAGACGGCGCTCGAGCGGGCTGGCGACGGTGGTGGCCACGTTCTGCGGGCTGGCGCCCGGCAAGGTCGCCTGAACCAGGATGGTCGGGAAATCGACCTCCGGCAACGGGGATACCGGAAGCTGAAAAAAGGCGACCACCCCCACCGCCGCGAGCCCGAACGTGAGCAGGGTCGTCGCGACCGGACGGCGGATAAAGGGGCTCGACGGACTCACGGCTCGATTCCATCTGTCGCTTGCCGACCGCTGGACGACTGCCCCGAGAAGTGCAGCGAAAGGCGATCGGACCAGAGATAGATCACCGGCGTAGTGAACAGCGTCAGCAACTGGCTGACCAGCAGGCCACCGACGATGGAGATGCCAAGTGGATGCCGTAGTTCGGAGCCGGCGCCGGTGCCGAGCATCAGCGGCAAGGCGCCCAGCATCGCGGCCATCGTCGTCATCAGGATCGGCCGGAATCGTAACAGGCAAGCCTGATAGATCGCCTCTCGCGGCGGCCTACCTTCGTTCCGTTGGGCATCGAGCGCGAAATCGATCATCATGATCGCGTTCTTCTTTACGATTCCGATGAGAAGAATGATGCCAATGATCGCGACGACGGTGAGGTCCTGGTCGGCGAGCATCAGCGCCAATAGTGCGCCAATTCCGGCGGAGGGAAGCGTGGACAGAATGGTGAGTGGATGGATGAAGCTCTCATAGAGAACACCCAGCACAATGTAGACAGTGATAATCGCTGCGAAGATCAGAAAAATCTGATTTGAGAGAGATGATTGAAACGCCAGTGCTGCTCCCTGAAAACTGCTGATAACGCTTCGCGGGAGTCCGACATCGATTTGCACCTGTTTGATCGCGACGACCGCCTCGCCCAACGATGCGCCCGGAGCAAGGTTGAACGAAATAGTAGTTGCAGGGAACTGTCCGAGATGAGTGACTTGCAGTGGCGCTGTTTCTTCCCGAATCTTCGCGAGCACCGAGAGTGGTACCGGTGCGTTGCCGACCGAGGAGGGAAGGTAGATCGCGGACAGCGATTGTAGCGATGTTTGAAACGACGGATCGGCTTCCAGGATGACGCGATACTGGTTTGAGTTCGTGAAAATTGTCGAGACGATTCGCTGTCCGTATGAATCGTAAAGTGCGTTGTCGATGGTGGCGGGAGTGATGCCAAAACGCGCAGCCTGGTCGCGATCGATATCCACGAAGACCGCGAGCCCCTGCGCCGAGATGTCGCTGGTCACGTCTGCAAGCTGTGGAAGCTCGTTCAGTCTGTCGATCAGCTTGGGTGTCCATTCCGTAAGCTGCGCCGCGTCGGCGGCTTGAAGGACAAATTGATACTGTGTCCGGCTGACGGTGCCCTCGATCGTCAGATCCTGCACCGGTTGCATATAGAGGCTAATGCCGGGGAGGGAGGCCGTGAGAGTCTTCAGGCGCTGCATCACCGTTGTAATGCTGGATGTCCGCAGATCGTGAGGTTTGAGGTTGATCAATATCCGGCCGCTGTTGAGCGTCGTATTGGTTCCGTCCACGCCGACGAGCGAGGACAGGCTGTCGACGTCCGGGTCCTCAAGGATGACGGTCGCGAGCTGTTGCTGCCGCGCCGCCATCGCGGCGTAGGACACCGATTGCGGTGCTTCGGAAATGGCCTGGATAACGCCCGTGTCCTGAAGCGGGAAGAACCCTTTGGGAATAATAACGTAGAGTACGCCCGTCAGCGCGAAGGTGCTCAGCGCCACCAGCAGCACGACCGTCTGACGGTCCAGCACCCAATTGAGAGCGCGGCCGTAAGCCGCGATCAGCTGATCGGAGCCTTCGCGGCTGTAGCGTTGGAACAGGTTTTCGCGATCATCCGCCGCGGCTTTCAGAAGCTTGGCGCAGGCCATAGGCACCAGCGTCAGCGAGACCACGCCGGAGATGAGTATGGTGACCGACAGGGTGATGGCAAATTCCCGGAACAGTCGACCAACCACATTGCCCATGAACAGCAGCGGGATCAGCACCGCGATCAGCGAGACGGTGAGGGATATGATCGTAAAGCCGATTTGTTCCGAGCCGCGCAGGGCGGCCTGCAACGGTGTTTCACCCTCTTCGATATAGCGCGAAATATTTTCGATAACGACAATTGCGTCGTCGACCACGAATCCGGTCGCGATGGTTAGCGCCATCAAGGAGAGATTGTTGAGACTGAAGCCAAACAGATACATTGCACCGAGCGTTCCGACTAACGAAAGCGGCACCGAGAGGCTCGGGATCATGGTCGCCCGCGCGCTGCGCAGGAACACGAATATCACCAGCACGACCAGGATAACCGCGAGCGTAAGTTCGTATCCCACATCCCGAACTGATGCACGAATGGTGACGGTGCGGTCGGTGAGAACGGCGACGTTGATTGCGGCCGGCAGGGAGGCCTGCAGTTGCGGCAGCAACGCCTTGATCCCGGCCACCACGGAAATCACATTGGCGCCCGGCTGCCGCTGAATGTTCAGAATAATTGCCGGCACCTTGTTCATCCAGGCACCGAGCTTGTCGTTCTGCGCGCCATCAACCACATCGCCGACGTCGCCTAGCCGCACCGGAGAGCCGTTCTTGTAGGCGACGATCAATGACTGATAGCTGGCGGCGTTCCGGACCTGATCGTTGGCGTTGATTGTATAGGCGCGCATCGGCCCGTCGAAACTTCCTTTCGGCGTATTGACGTTGGCGTTGCCGAGCGTGGTACGGAGATCATCGATATTTAGACCGTAGGCGGCGAGCTTGCGAATGTCGGCACGAATGCGCACTGCCGGTCGCTGGCCACCGCTGATGCTGACCAGCCCGACACCCGGAAGCTGAGAAATCTTCTGCGCCAGGCGGGTGTCGGCGAAATCTTCCACCTGTGTTAGCGGCATCGTCGCCGAGGTCAGCCCCAGCGTCAGGATCGGCGCGTCGGCCGGATTCACCTTGGCGTAGATCGGAGGCGCCGGCAGATCGGAGGGCAGCAGATTTCCTGCCGCATTAATGGCGGCTTGCACCTCCTGTTCGGCGACGTCGAGGGATATGCTGAGACCGAATTGCAGCGTGATGACCGATGCGCCGGCGGAGCTCACCGAACTCATCTGATTCAGATTAGGCATCTGCCCGAGTTGGACTTCCAGCGGCGCCGTAACAGACGATGTCATCACGTCGGGGCTCGCGCCGGGATAAAAGGTCTGAACCTGGATCGTTGGATAGTCGACTTCGGGGAGCGCTGCGACCGGCAGGAAGCGAAAGGCAAGCAAGCCGGACAACATGATTGCGACCATTAGCAGCGTGGTTGCCACTGGCCGCAAAATAAAGGGTCGCGATGGGCTCATCGTTTCTGACCGCTATCCGAGCGCTGCTTCTTGCTTTCCGATTTGTCTGGTGCTGGATTGCTGCTGTTGCCTGCTTCCGTGCGAACGGCGATCTTCGCGCCGTCGCGTAGCTTGTCAGCGCCGTCGACGACGATGCGATCACCGGGGACCAGTCCCGAAAGGACCTCGACACGTTCGCCGTCAGTCACGCCGAGCACGACCCTGCGGACAGATACGGTGCTATCGGGGTTGACGAGATAGACAAAGGTACCCGGAACGCCGCGCTGAATACCGGCCGTCGGCATCACAGTGACTTCGTTATGAGTATCCACCAGCAGCCGGACGTTGACGAACTGATTGGGGTAGAGGGCTCTCGTATCGTTTGGAAACTGTGCCCGCAGTTTGATCGTTCCGGTGGTTGGGTCGATCTGGCTGTCGAAGGTTTGCAGTATGCCATCCGCGATTCTGTTGGCGCCGCTACGGTCGTAAGCGGTCGCGGGCAGTGTGGCGCCAGCCTGAATCCGCTTTGAAATAGCCTGTAGATTGTCTTCCGGCAGCGTGAAGAGAATGCTGATCGGTTGCAACTGGGTGATCACGACGAGGCCATTTGTGTCCCCTGGCGTCACATAGTTTCCCTGATCCACTTGGCGCAATCCGACGCGTCCATCGAGTGGCGAAACGATATGGCAATATTGCAGGTTGACCTGAGCTGCCTTCACCACTGCACGGTCAGCTTCAACCGTGCCCTGGTATTGGCCGACCAAGGCCACCTGGGTATCGAGCGTTTGATGAGGCACCGCATTCTGCGCAGCCAGGCCCCGGTAGCGAGTCAGATCAACCTGGGCGCCTTTCAGGAGCGCCTCGTCGCGCGTCAAATTTCCGTTTGCCTGGGCTAGCGTAGCCTCATACGGACGCGGATCGATTTCCGCGAGCAGGTCACCTTTCCTGACGTCCTGTCCCTCCTTGAATTCGATCTTCATCAGGTAACCGCTGATCTGGGTCCTGATAGTGACCGTGGCCAGCGAGGTGACGGTGCCGAGCGAGTTGAGGTTGATGCCGATATCGCCCTTGCCGACGGTCTCCGGGACGATCGACATTGGCGGAGCGCTCCCGCCGCTCCCCGCCGGTTGCGGTGCTTGTGTGCGCTGGCGCCACAACACAACGCTAGCGACAACTGCCAAAGCCAGCAGGAGGAGCCATGCGAGACGCCAGCGCGACTTGCGCCGAGGGGCCCTCGGGGCCTCGTCAAATGGAACCTCCTGATGAGGCTTTACCGGCTGATCCATGAACCTGCCATCGAGATGCTCTTGTTCGCGTAACCCGCTGCGGGGCTTAGTAACCCGCGCCCAGACTATTCTGATTTATCGCCGCCGTCTGGATGACTTAGATGGCGATAATTGCGGTGCGATGCTGCCCATCCGACTTACCATATCTGGCTAGACGGGCCTTCGGTTGCCGCCTTAATAATTTGTAAGAATAGGGGATTTTCAGAACAGGCACCCCCGGTTGGCGGTTGCGAGGGTTGTGGATCGTTCTGAGATGGGTATGCCTCTCACCGAGGGGAATTTTCCAAGTTTGGCGAACAAATATTGCGCGGATTAGGGTGCCCTGAAGGTGGCCTTGTTCGACGTCGGCTTCACGTCCATTTTGATCGCCGGGGGCGTGAGCCGACGGCGGACAGTGAGGCGACGCTCAGATTAATCCGTCTGATTGACGAGCAGTTTCTGGAGTCGCCGTGGTCTCATGTCAGATTGCGCGGCACCTGCGTCGCAACGGCCGTCATCGCATCTGCCGGTTGTGGACCAAGATGGGTGTCCCTATCGGAAACCTAATCCGGCTGGCAACTGAGGTCGTATCGCGCAATGCTTCGGCCTTATGAGAGAAGCTTGCAGCCTGGTCTGGTTGGCGCTGGTCGGATTGTTCCGGTCGCGGGCCTCGCTGGAAGCCGAGATACTGATCCTTCGTCATTAGCTTAACATCCAGCGACGTCAAAGCGGCTGAATTTCAGCACTTTGGATCGGTTGATATTTGCTGGGCTGTATCGTTTGGCGCCAAGTGTTCTAGGGGCTCTGGCGATTTTGAAGCCTGAGACGGTGATCCGCTGGCATCGCGCCGGGTTCAGATCGTACTGGCGCTGGAAATCCCGCCCCCGCGGCGGCCGGCCGACGGTGGCGCTGGAAATACGCGAGCTGATCCGCGAGATGAGTATCGCCAATCCACTGTGGGGAGCGCCACGAATTCATGGCGAGCTGCTCAAGCTCGGCATCGAGATCGGACAGACCAGCGTGGCCAAGTATATGGCCAGGCGGAGAGGCCCGCCGTCCCAGGGTTGGAAGACGTTCCTCCGCAATCATGCCGACGGCATCGCGGCGATGGATCTGTTCGTCGTACCGACGATCTCATTTCGCTTGCTCTATGGCTTGTTCATCATGGGGCATCGTCGACGACAGGTTTTATGGTTTGGCGTGACCGCGCATCCGACCGCAGAATGGATCGCAAATCAGATCACGCAAGCTTGCGGCTGGAAGCAGGCCCCTCGCTATCTGATCCGCGACCGGGACGGGGCCTATGGCGAAGTCTTTATTCGAAGAGTTCGATCCATGGGCATTCGTGATCGACCGACGTCGCCGCGCTCGCCATGGCAAAACGCATAGGCTGAACGGCTGATCGGTTCGATCCGGCGGGAATGCCTTGACCATGTTGTTGTGTTCGGCGAGCGGCATCTTCGTCACGTGCTGCTGTCTTACATGAACTACTATAATGAGACGCGCACGCACCTGTCGTTGGACAAGGATGCGCCCCTATCGCGCACGGTTCAGAGAGATGAGGTAATCGGCCGGCCAGCTTGTGGATAGCTGAGGATTTTGGGTGCTGCGCTTCAGGCTGATGGTGAAAACGAGGTCCGTGGTTACGGCCTCAAGCATCAGAAGGAGAAGCGCAGCATGGACCATTTTGCCGGACTGGACATTTCAGTCAAGGAAACGAGCGTCTGCATTGTGGATGACACAGGCGGGATCGTGCGGGAAGTGAAGGTGGCGAGCGAACCCGAAGCTCTGCTGGAAGTGCTGACGAACCTACCTATCACTTCAAGCGGATTGGACTGGAAGCCGGTCCGTTGTCGCAATGGCTTTTCAGCGCTCTCGCCGAAGCGGGCTTGCCGGTGATCTGTGTCGAGACGCGGCACATGAGGGCGGTGTTGAAGGCGCAGATCAACAAGACGGACCGCAACGATGCACGCGGCATCGCTCAGATGATGCGGGCGGGGCTTTACCGCCCGGTGCATGTGAAGACGTTACGCAGCCAGAAACTGCGAATGCTGCTGACCCATCGTAAGCTGCGTCAGTCAAAGGCCATCGCCATCGAGAACGACCTGCGCGCCACCTTGCGCAACTTCGGTCTCAAGGTGGGCGTGGTAGGAACGGTGAAGTTCGAGGTCCGCATCAAGGAGCTTGTTGCGGACCTTCCCGACCTGGCCGTTCTGGTTGAACCGCTGCTGGCACCGCTCATAGTAGCTGGAATGAAGCCATGGTTTCCGAATTGTACCACAGCCGAAGGATATCCTGAAGACGATCAAGGACGAGAAGGTCCAGATGATCGATCTGCGGTTCACCGATTTGCCGGGCGTCTGGCAGCATTTTTCCATCCCGCCGAGCGCGGTGAAGGCCGAGGCCCTCGATGAAGGCATCGGATTCGACGGCTCATCGATCCGCGGCTTTCAGGAGATTCAGGAAAGCATCGTAATGAACCTACCGCTGCGGCACTCGGTAAACCGCCTAAATGGATGACTGAAGCGCAGGCCTCAGCGTGGCGCACCTTCGAAGCTGAAGCGCCGTGGCTGAATTACAGCCACCGCGCCTTGGTCGAAATTACCAGCGTCGTTCGCGCACGGCTTGCGACGGGCGAGGATGTCGGTGTGCAGGCAATGGGCCTGTTGCGGTTGTGCATCGGGTCCATGGGGGCGACGCCGGCTGATGCGTCAAAGGTTAGCTGGACAGCGGAAGAGGAGCCTGATGACATTCTCGATTGAAACTGTCACGCTGCGTTTGATTTTGCGGCTTCGGTCGCAATGATCCGAAACTCTTCCTGCGAGCGGGTGCCATTTGCGGCGGATTGCAGGATGCGTTCAGCCATCAATGCCTTTGTCGAGGTATCTGGGCGAACGGTCAGTACCGCCTGTGCAAGCGCACCTTTCATTACCGCAATGAGTTCCGGCTCAAACATCTGCATTTCGTGACCTCCGCTTTTCGGGCACCGCTGTACCTCGGGTCGGTGACAGTGGTGCTGCGGAATTCTGACGGAGATGAGTCCTGCAGATTAACTTTCGCTCATGTTGAGTCACGTCGGCGAGAGCGGGGAATTCCAACGCGAGCGAGATAAGCTGGGCACAGGAAGAAGAGCCGGGCGATTTGTTTGATTAACTTACGACCGCGGCCTCGACTTTGGTGCGGGTTCTGGTTTCCGCATTATACACTTCCACGCGAAGCATCGGAAATCTTGCTAAGAGTTCGGCACCCGCCGCTTGAGCGAGTTTCTCATCATCATAGGTAGTTTTCAGCTTGCCATCCACGACCATTGCGAAGCCGTTGGTCGGAATGATGTCAGCGCGCAGAGGGTTCCGAGGCCGATGTTCCTCAGACCGATCTTCCTCGGGCTTACGTTTGGATGGTTTCACGACAATACCCACTTTGTTGGGGTCATATAGCATGTGGTGATGACTCCCAACAAAACAACGGCGATCGATACCCGGATTAGCCGCGCGTATCCAGCGACACGCCAAGCAACGAGGCTTTTGCGGCTTTTGCGGCAACAGTTCGTTTTAGAGCGCTCGCAATTTTTTTACCCCAGCCTTCTTCTTGGCCAACCCCTTCAGCTTGTGGACATCGGTCGCAGTCCAAGGGCGAGTTACTTTTGTCTTCTTGACCAAATCGTCGCCCCTAAATTGTTCGGTCGCGGTTTAGCAGATCGCGCATCGCGAGCAACCCGTCATCGCGGCGCGCACGGATGTACTGCCGCCGCACTACCAGGAGTGAACTGCCGTGGCGGCTACTCGCGCATCGCTACATCAGTCGTCGTCGTGCCAACGGTGATGCCAGCCACGATGACCATCCCCGTAGCCATACCCGCCATAGCCGTACCGGTGTCGGCGCCAACGCCAGTCATCGTTGTCGTCGCGATAGTAACCGTAGCCACGGTAATCCGGTCGCCACCAGCACCGTCCCCATTCGTTACAAACGTAGTGGACTTGTTCGGCGTTTGACGATGGCACCGTAACCGATGGGAGCGGCATGGCATTGGCGGCGCCCGTGGAAAGTGCGCCGAGGGCGGCAGCGGCAGTAAGGACAAGGATAGATTTTTTCATCGAAGCCTCCATCACAAATGTGATGGCGCAACGTAGGACGCGCCGAATTAACTGCGGCTGAATAGATTGCGGTTGGAACGTGGCCAACGAAAGGTAACCTCGTCCAAAAATTTGAACGAAGTTGATTGCGGACGTTCCGTTGCCAAGGCGGCTGAGTTCCTTGAGCCGCCCAATCGCATAGGGAGCACCGCTATGCCGCTTCGGCGCGCCCATGCCCCTCGGCGCTCGTTCAGGCAGGCGCGCTACTGATCAACCACATCGCGCCGGGCAATCGCACTCTCGCGCCGTCCGCATAGGGCGCAAGCGCCTCGTGAACAGAGGCGACGGCGGCCGAGACGACCTCTGCTGGCTGGTTGCGCAGCCAACTGTTCACGGCGCCGATTTGGGTTGACTGAACCACAGCCTCCTCCAGCCCCCGGCCGGCGGCGATATCGAGGTCCATGTCGAGTTTCTCGAAGCGCGGCGGCGCCCAACCGGCCGCGGTGACAACCTCGGTCACGTGGTCTCGATCTGCGAAGGCGAACATTCCGGGAGCGTTCGGCCCAGGCTTTGGCCGCGGCGGCAGGTGCTGCGCGGCTGCAGTCATCGGCACTTCCATCCACGGGTTTTCGGCCAGCGAACGCCAGCACACGAGCGCCATGCGCGCGTCCGGAGCGGCGGCTCGGCGCATATTGGTGAACGCCGCCACCCGGTCGCCGAAGAACATCACTCCGAAGGCCGAGATCAACAAATCGTATTCGTCGAGCGCGGCGGTGGCCGGATCGGCCTGCCGCCAATCGACATTGGCGATGCCGGCTGCGCTCGCGCGCCTTTCACCCTCAGCAAGCATTGGCCCGGAAATGTCCAACCCCGCCACGCGGCCGGAGGGACCTACGGCGCGCGCAAATTCCAGCGTGGGCGCGCCACAGCCACAGCCGATATCCACCACCCGTTCGTCGGCACGCGGAGCGGCAAAGACAAGCAAGGCGTCCGTCACCGGCGCGAGCGTGATGTCGGTGTGCTCCTGTCGAGCCACCCAGATATCGCCGCCTTTCCCGTTCCAGAAGGCAAGCATGTCGGCGTTGATCTCTTCGGGCGCAGCCATCCGAGCCTCCCACTAAGCGGGTGCGCACGTTGCGGTATTGCCGAGTGGACCGCAAGCGGCGGTGCGGCGGTATCGTCGCGACGGCCCACACCAGCGCATAGGCCATTTCACCCGGCTCAAGGTCTTTGCGCTACCCCACCATCATCATAAAATCGCTTTCGCGAACGATCCTGATCGGCGCGCCGGCCGCGATTAGGGTTTCGGCCTTGCGCTGCTTGCTGCTTTTCTCCTGGCCGTTGGTTAGTCGCAAATCTTGGTCACCGACCACGAGGATAGTTGTCTTCTTCGTGACGGAGTCCGCAATCCTGCACCCCGCGACTGCCGCCATTTGTGCGGCTTGATCCCGCGCGATCGATAGTTCGCCCGTGAATACGATGGTCTCGCCGAATAGAGGCCCATCAGGGTTGCCGTCTTGAGAATGGCGCTTCCAATCGGTTTTCCGTTTGAACGGTCGCGGTGTAGCGCTTTCAACGCTTTCATAGCCAATATCGTCGATCCAGGATTGAAGGCTTACCTTTGTCTCCTCGATGGCGCGAAGCACAATTAAGCCGGCCGCCCTTGCATCCTCCGCAGCATCGTGATGCCTAAAAACAATTCCGAATGTTGAGGCGAGGTTCTTCAACCCGTAGCCGCCATTTGATCCGAAGTGATCCCAAGTGCGGCGCGCCACTTGAAGGCTGTCGAGCCAGATGCAGGGAAGGCCATCAGTGTCGTACTTTGCGGCGGCGCGCGCAATTGCAGTCCGGTCAAACGGGCTGTGGTGAACGATTGCGGTGTTGAGAAGCTCTTTGCTGATTACCGGTAAGACTTTGGCCATGGTCGGCTTGCCGGCGACGTCCTCTGGGCGAATGCCGTGGATGGCAATATTTGCCGGCGAAAAGTCGTCTTCAGGATCAACCAAGATGGTCAGCGACTTGAATACCTCACCGGCTCGGAAATGAACGAGGCCGATTGAGCAAATGCTCGAAAAATCGGAATTAGCCGTCTCGACGTCGAGCGCAATGAAATCGGTAACAGCCAATCCAAGCCTCCCCACACCCGCCGCAACTTTAAACGGCTGGAATCGGGGAGGGCAACCCGCACCTATCACTTATACTCAGCCCAGTACCCGTCTTCTTTATGACGTCCAGTGCGATGCTGACAGCCGCGCATTGCGTCGGCGGACCGCTAGATTAAGGCGTCCAACGCGTCGAGTTCTGCAATCGTCCGACCGATCAATCGGCGAAGCGCCGCTTTGGCTTTGTTGTAATCCGAAACACTATTATCGCGCACGGCGCTTTCAGAAACCGAATCCCGTTGCGCATCCTGCCGTGAGGCTACACGCTTTCGCGCCACCCGCATGGTGGTCTCAACGTTCCCGCCGATGTAGTCGCGGCGCGTGGAACGACGACTGGTTTACGGCGCTCGAAACCTTCCCGCCGGCGTCGAATGCCGGTTACGACGACGATGCCGATTCCACGTCCGAAGCCTTCAACGCTCTCGCGGGCGACAACCTCGCAACCTGGGCGAAACTCGCGGGCTATTCCTCGAATTCCTGCCCTTCGCGGAGGTTTTGCGGGATTTGCGTCAAAACTTCGGCCATCGACTCCCGGATATCCAACCGGACGCCATTTTCGAAATGCGCGACGGAATTTCCGCCTGCTGACTGAACGAAGCGATTGACGCGACCCAAATTGACCCACGTCCGCGCATTGCTGTCCGCTTCCGTCAGTTCAATGAAATAGGCCACTCGTTTTCCCTCCTCGCTAGATTGGTTCCTGAATGCCACGTTTGCGTGGTCCTCAACCCGTGTCGACCGTTACGGTTCCAGATAGTGAGCGCGGACGGACCAAGCAAACCCTGAAGAAGGCTATCCGCGACGAAACCGCCACCGCGAAGCTGATCCGCACTGTGACAGCTTCCAGAATTTCGCGGCCAAGGTCGGCATCGGGACCAACAATCAGACGTCCGCGTCAACGTACGGCTTCAACCCGATCAGCCGCAACCGCGGCCTTTTGGAGTGGATGTATCGCGGGTCTTGGGTCTGTGAGATGGTTGTCGATTGTCCCGCCGACGATATGACGCGCCGGTTATAGGAATTTGGCCGGCCAAAGTGAGACCATTTCCATCTACCACCCCGGCCAGCACCCATCTTCTTCATAACGCCCGGTGCGATGCTGATAGCCGTCGTCGGGCAGTTTCCCGCCGGCTGGGCTGGACGAGGCCGGGGGATAGTTTCTCCGGTGATGTTTTCGGATATGGTCAGGGTGCTGGAATGAAACGCCGGCTCGGGACTGCTGATTCTTACGGCCCACACCAGGATTGGCAGTCCCTATCAGGCGGAGTTTTCTATTTTGCGTCGCGGTGGCCTGTTCGTCAGCCTGTGGATGAAGTGCCGAATTTGTCCTCATGAAATCGGGCCGACACGAATCATCAGTACGCCAATATATGGACGTTAGGCCTGCCTCTGGGCCACGTCCCGCTCCCAAACTTGCCCGGCGCTTCACGGTGTCGGGCCTTTTTACCGATCCCTTGCAAGTTTTCGTTTGCCCCAGCTGTGACCTTTCTTCCCCGACGGTTAGACTGTCGCCCTCCAGAAGGGTTTATTAACAGTGTCTCTTGCTGCTTTGCGTGAGACTGGATTCGTTCTTTGAGAACGAAATAGAGTCAAACCCCGAACTCCCCGGACGGCCGTCGGCGCGGGCCTCAGTTGCCGCGGCCTCAAAGGCGACGGTCGTTTAGTGTTTCGTCGATCCGGGCTGCTCTTCTAAAAACGACCGAATGCCTTCAACCTCCAGCGTTCGGTAAAACTCGTCATAGGCATCTTGGTCAGTGGCGAAGCGATCATCCCAAACCGTAGAGCCACCTTCTGGATCGATCACCTCAAGCGTCCAGCTTCGATCACCCTCGACTAGGCGATAAATCTCGACGCGAACAGAGATACCATCGCGAGTCACGATTCCGCTCAGCGGCGATTCTTCAATCTCTGGGTCTTCTTCAATCATGACAGCAGATTAACGCGGCGGGGGCGCGCAGGGTAGGGGTTATTACTTGCCCTTCTTCAACCCCAACTCGACAAGCCTGCGAATCGCTTCCGACCGCGACGGCATGTCGGGCTGACGAGCGGCCCATTGGTCAACCGTCTCGCGCATCTCAGGCGATAGGCGAATAGCCGTTACAGGATCGCGTCCCGTGGCGGGACGGCGACACCCATTTTCAACAACGCGTCCTCGATCGAAGTTTGCAGATCGCGCACTACTTCTTGAAGCACATTCAGCGCAAGTCGCGCCGGAGGATCGGGCAGGGTAATTTTGTGATCATTTGCAACGATATCGGCTGCCTGATCGTTGTCCCTGTCGCAAATCCCATCCAGCTGGCGGTTGATCGAGAATCGGGCGATGCTGCTGTTTGATGTTGGATTTGTGCAGACTAATCTTTGGAATGGTGATCGACCTGCTGCGGTCGCGAGTTGCGCTGGAGGCAGAAATTCTGGTCTTGAGGCAACAAATCAATGTGCTGCGGCGAACCCGTCCCAAAAGACCTCCCTTCATCTCGATTGACAGATTGATATTGGGAGGTGTCTGCCGACTGTTTCCCAAGATGTATGATGCACTGGCAATCGTCCGACCGGACACCGTGATCCGTTGGCATCGTGCCGGTTTCAGATCGTATTGGCGCTGGAAATCGAGCCGCCGCTGCGGCCGACCGACTGTGCCGTTAGAAATTCGCCGGCTGATCCGCGAGATGAGCCTCGCCAATCCGTTGTGGGGAGCACCGAGAATCCATGGTGAGCTTCTCAAGCTTGGCATTCGGCCAGACCAGTGTGGCCAAGTATATGGCGCGGAGGAGGGCCCCTCCGTCGCAGGGGTGGAAGACGTTCCTTCGTAACCATGCTGACGGTATCGCCGCGATGGACCTTTTCGTGGTGCCGACAATCTTCTTTCGTCCTGTCTATGGGTTGCTGATCATGGGCCATGGCCGGCGGCAGATCCTGTGGTTTGGGGTGACCGCGCACCCAACGGCCGAATGGATAGCCAACCAACTCACTCAAGCTTGCGGCTGGGAGCAAATCCCTCG
The DNA here is from genome assembly GCF_051912485.1 of Nitrobacter sp. JJSN. GTDB lineage: Bacteria > Pseudomonadota > Alphaproteobacteria > Rhizobiales > Xanthobacteraceae > Nitrobacter. The sequence goes on from NZ_CP196822.1 coordinate 561,090, forward strand.
TTACCTGATCCGGGACCGCGATGGCGCATACGGCGAAATATTCATCCGTCGGGTTCGATCCATCGGCATTCGAGATCGCCCGACGTTTCCTCGCTCACCGTGGCAAAATGCGTATGCAGAACGGCTGATCGGATCGATCCGCAGGGAATGCATTGATCATATCGTGGTATTCGGCGAACGCCATCTGCGCCACGTGCTGCTCTCGTACATGAGCTACTACAACGGCACGCGCACCCATTTGTCATTGAACAAGGACGCGCCGATATCACACGCCGCCGAGACAGCCGGACGCATTCTCTGTCGTCCGATTCTGGGCGGGCTGCACCATCAATATGCCCGGATTTGATATGCGGTAGGCACAGCCGGCGCATGAGGCCGAAGGCCGACTCGTTGCAGAAGTCGCAGGTCTTCTGGATACGGGGTTGGTGCTTTAAGAGCCACATGGCGACGCTCCTCAGTTGTGGAGGCGTGCAGCGCAGATAGTTTCACCATCGCTAAGCGTGGCCGGGGACTACCGACCCATTACGCGCCGCACAACTCCAAAACCGAAGAATCGAACTGGCTGCCTGTATTCTAACACGGGTTCATAGTGCCTACAGGAAAGTGCACAGCTTTTTGGCGGCACACTTTTATCGAGTTCAGCTCGGGCTATGCGATACGATCCTTCACGGTCGAGGGGATTCGCATGGACGTTTACCAATTTATCGCAGCGATATTTCAATCGCTTGTTTCGCTCGCGTGGCCTGCCGCATTGGTGGCATGCGTTTGGTTGTTTCGAGAGAAGCTAGAGATTATGTTTCCGCTGCTCCAAATAAAATACAAAAACTTCGACGTTTCTTTTCGTCTCGACCAAGCCGAGAAAGAGGCGGCACGCATCGCACCTCCGGTGCCATCCCAAGACCCAGAACCGACACCGGAAGAAAAAAGCCGATTTGAGAAGGTGGCGGAGCATTCGCCTAAGGCCGCCATTCTCGAAAAGCGAACCGAACTCGAACAGGTAGTAAGAGCTACCGCCCAGCCCTACATTTCTACTTCGATCGCCAAATCCTGGAAGACACTGTCGTGGACGACTGCTATCCGCGCTTTGCGCGAACAACATATTATTGATGAAAAAACATCCGCCGTGCTGGACGACTTGCGAGTAATCGGAAACCGCGCCGCGCACAGCCAAGACGGAAGCGAGTTTTCGAAAGAAGAAGCGCTACGTTTTGGAAAACTGACCGACAACATTATTGGTCTTGTGCGACTTCTCAGCTGAGTCCGGCGAGGAAGCGAGTTGAGGATGGGACACCTTAGAGAGGGTTAAGGCTCCTTTCAAAATCTGGAGACAGGACAGCGTGACCGACTATAAAGCCTACATCCTCAGCGACAAAGGCCACATCCTGAACGATGCGACCATAGTGGCCAATGATGACGCTCAGGCAATCGAAGCTGCAAAGAAGATAGTCCGCGCCCGTAACGTAGAATTGTGGGACGAGGAGCGCTTGGTTGGGCGCTTCAAAATAGAGACTAATCCGAAGCCTTAATCGACGCCGCGCCGTTGTGAGAATGGCACCACCACTGCTTCATGCCGGGCGAGTACGGCTCCAGTGTTTGCTTGGTCTCTTTGCGGCAGGTTAGGCAGATGCGGGTCATGAGGATGTGCCATCACCGAGCAAGAAGCCGGGATCGGATTGTGCATGCTGAGCAGCTTCTTTGGGACGACTTCGAGTGGAGAATGCTCAACGGCAAACTTTCGGCACTTCGATGGGTCCTGGGAGACGATTGGGACATGCTCGACACCTAGCGCTATCCACAGCCCCGCCCCGGACTGCTTTCATTCGGTGCTACAATTCAGAGACCTAGTAGAGGCTGGGTATTGAGAAAGCTCGCTCGCCTCTACGGGCGGGCTTTCTTTGTTGATGCTGGGGGAGCCATGGCGCTGACGGCTTTATAAACCGTCGGAATGCGATCCCCCGCCACCAGCACGGAAACGTCGTTGGAGCCCCATTCTCGGTACAGGGCAGTGCGCAGGGCCGAGCCACACGGATACCTCACGACACCGGGCGCATGAGGCGGAGCGTACATTGAAAGATTGTTTGTGCGGGGGGTATCAAATCCAAGAAGCGCCTAACAGCAGGGCGCGAAATGGGCATGGTGTTGCTGGCTAATCATGCCTTCGTACCACCTCATCTGAACGGCGCTTAGCGGCGCGCAGTGGATGAGGCAGAGGTCTTGAACCCCGTACACTACGGGACACACACCATGCGACGGGAGAGAAGGAATACGGAGTGGAGGGGTAGGAGAGCGGAGCTTTTAAAAGCGTCGCACAATAAAAACCAGAACGACGCTTAGGGTATCAGAGGTAAAAGTGGGGCTAGTGCTCAGTTCGTGAAAAGCTGCCGCAGCGTCGGTTCTTTAACTATATCTGGCCTGGCTAGAGGGCTTCCTCTCCTGTAGGTGCTGGGCGTCTATGTCATCCAGCTTCCTTTCGAGCGTTCTGAGCTCGTCCTTGTTGATGCTGATAGTGGCCGGGTCCGTCAGTCCGATCGAAAGCCCGCGGTTGAGGGCAATCTCTCGGCGTATATCGTCGCATTTGCTGCACATGGCTCGTTCCACGTTAGGCGGGAGCGCGCGCTGCTCTCAGTCATCGGTAGTTGCCGCGAAAAGGGGCGATGATGGCCGCAGTCCTACCAGTTATGTACGGTTCCCGTCATTACGATTTAAAGAAATTAAGGCCGCTTGTTCCACTGCGCCCAATGCGTCCCGCGTCCCTTCTCTGAGGGGTGCATGCGCTCCCCGCCGAACTCCTTGCGGAATATCTCCGCGTGGTCCTCAACAGCGAACATGAACACCTGATAGAACTGGTTCTCGGACATCACGGAATGCCCATGTCGCGATAGCGACAGCCCGCGCTCCTCGCAGAAATTCCTGAGCGTATGAAAGTGCTGGCCGATGCACTTATCCTCACGGAGAAAGGCCGATAGTTGGCCTTTTCGTGCGTCCTAGCGCGTTTGGCAGACCGTTCTAAGCTCCCATGTCCACCGCAAACATAGGCGCGAACCCAGCTCTCCCGCGGTATTACACCCGCACGGCATCCCATCGCCGCAGGTGATTTCATTTCTGTAGAGTCGGGCATGATGCGCACCTCCCTGGTGCACGGCCCCGCGGGGGCTTTGAGGCTGGGGGTGCGGGACCGTGCAGGGCCACGGGCGCCCATGGGCCCATCAGTACAATTATTGGCGCGGTGATCTAGGTTCAAGGCCCCACAGCTTATCGCCGTAAGGCTGGATAGGCGTTAAAACGTCGTATACCGCGCCAGGACGAACGGAAATGCTCGAAACGACAAAGGCCCCGTTTGGGGCCTTTCCTGCGTCTGAGTGGTTTTTAGAGCGTTCTGGCTAATCGCCCATATCCTCAAGTTCGGTCCAGATATCCCGGCACCAGAGCTGGATGCGGACTTTCATCACTTCGTCGCCCAATAGCTCCGCGTAATTATAAAGGTCGCACAGCTCTCCCTGCATCTCGCGGCGCGCGTCGATGTGCGCGGCATCCCATGGCTGGCGGTGCTCTAAGTGACCAAGGTCGAACTTCTTCTGCCGTTCGGTGTCGAAGTCCATTAGCGGGATGTTGCCGCGCCGAGGGTCGCATTGTCCACGCTCGCATACTGTGGGTACTTCGCCTTAACGGACTGCGCAAACTGGTCGGATGATAGCTTCGCGCCCGGCTGCGGCTGCGGTTGTGCTTGGGTAGCAGGCATAAGTTAGATGCCGAGCCCGAGAGGATCAGCGTTAGACGAGCCGCTCTCCTGGGTGCTCTTGAAGAGCGAGTTCTTAGTCGTATTGGCGGTATCGATGATGTTTTGGCCCTCAAGCTGGAGTTGGCTCTTGAGCGAGAGGTAGTTGGCGCCCGAAAGCCCGGCCGGTATCGCCTGCACTGCTTCTGCCTTATCGCTTTCGGTCACGGCCGCGCCGCGCGAGAGCATCTGCGCGTATTCAGAGCGCAGGGTCTTGAGTGTGCTGATGTACTTCGTCACGTCCTCGTTATTGCCGGTGTAGGCTTTGACGCCTGCGACATACTGGTCGATGCCAGGAATGCCCGTCTGGTTGACCTTGTCAGCGAGTGTGGAGAGGAGCGGCATGTTCTTCTCGAGCACGTTAATGACACGGGTATCCTTGTACGTGTAGCTGTTGACGGCGGCATGGCCGATGTTGAGCGCTTGGAAGCGCGCGCTGACGTGCTGGAACTTATCTGTGTGTATCGGAAACGTCACGTCGAAGGGGTGCGCCGTTGCCTCGCCCCCGCCGCCGACAACCTTCGAGCCGATTGTGTAGGAGCCGATCGGCGTGTTGATGCCCTGGTCGACATAGCCGCCGTCGCCCTCGATGGTGAAGGCCTCCACCGGCTGGCCGTCGTCGAGCACCAGCGAGACCTTGATGCTCTGATCCTTCATGATGTGGCCGGTCACGCGCATATAGTGCGCGCGCTTGAGCCGGTCAGTCCCGAGGTTATCGCTGCCGACCTCGGCCCGGTCGTCCGCTGCAGCATTGTAGTACTCAAGCTTATCTCGGGGCTATCCTTGATGTGGTCGATGTAGAGCGTGCCGGCGTACTGCACCGTGCCGTTGAGATAGAGCGTCTTGTTCGCCTCATCGTAGACGAACGTGCTGGGCGTGTTGCGGTACAAGAGGCGTTCGTTAAACGGCACTTGGCGATAGCGCTGGAAGCTATTATTGCCGTCGAACACTTTGATAGGTGTCTCGCCATAGAAGCGATTGAAACGCGCGATGGTCGAGATGTCGATTGCGGTCTGCCACGTGTTGCCCGTCGCCACGGTCTTGCTCGTGTCGGTGTAGCGCAGCGCAACCCAAGGCCGCGTCTGCTCCACCATGGCTTTGGCCAGGTTGATGAACTGGAAGAGGACGGTCGCGCCGATCGAAGCGCCGCCGTTTATCTCCTCGCAGAATTCTCAAGCTCCGGGCCAATCATGCAGCAATAGTACGGGGGTTGGCCGCTTTGTAACGAGCGGCGAACCCCCCGGCTCTTTGTGATGCTATCACGCGCCCGTGAGCGGCCGCGTTAGGAACAGTCACAGCCCGGTGAGGTTGTTGTTCCTAAACAGGCATGGAGCACAGCATGGTAGTTTCCAGAAGAACGGACAATATGACTCGCGTCTACACCGGTTGGGCTATCGGCGGCGCAATCCTCGTGCTGCTGCTCAGTCTTTCCGTTTTCTACACCGGGCGCGGCACGCATCCGAAGTCAGTCGATAATCCGCCGAACGCCGTGACGCAGCAAAAGTGAAGCGTCCTTAAACTTCCTGCACAAACGAAAACTGACGCGGTGGGTGCCTCAAGGCCGTGAAGAAAGGGGATTGTCGTATAGCGCTCCCTGCTCGGTATGGCGCAGGAAGTCCTCTTTGCTGGTGAACCAACGCTGGCAGTGCTGGCAGAAGTTCATAGCTCGCTTAGAGTGAGTTCGATGCGCGGCCGAGACTTGTCGTAGGCCATTGGGACCGTCGCCCGCTTTATCTGGCTATCGTCCTCATACGCGATGCCGGATAATGCATCGCAGGAGAGCTTGTGGAAATTATCCCAGTCCGCTTTGCGCTTGGTGCCGAAGTAGAGGGTGACTGAAAGGTTGATATCGCCCGTGAGCGGCTTACCGCGCCACTGCGCGTGTGCTTCCAGCTGATACTCCCATTTCAGGCGCTTGCCCGCGGGGGTCATGTAGCGCTGAGGAAAGCGGCCTCGACAGGCGAGGCCATATATATATATGCTGGGTGGATTTTGGCTCGCCCGAGAGGACGATCGTTCGCATGTTACGCGGGTGGGATTTGCACCCACGATTTCCAGCTTATGAGGCTGGCGAGATACTGCTTCTCTACCGCGCTCCCTAATCATACCAAAGAAAAACCCCGCCGTAGCAAGGTCTGGTGGGGGCAACTCTTCGGAAATTCCGAAGAGTTCAAGTTCGGAGTTCAGTTGAGACAGTCAAAAGGCAGGATGGAGACCGTTTCGCCTAGGCTGTTGAGAACGGTGACGCATACCCCTTTGCCCGTCAGGTCGGGCATTGCCTCGAGCATATTGCGGGCCAAGAGGCTTCCGTAGCTAAGGGCGTCTTCAAGGTTCTCCAACGCGGCCTGGATGGGTTTCGATTTGTGGTCGGTCAGGTCTGTGACGATGTAACTGAAAATCTGCATGATGGCCGAATGTCCTGCCTTGGGTGATCGTTCCCGTTCTGCGAGAGTCAACTAGTTTACATAGGCGCCCGCACCATAAAGAAACCCCGCCGTAGCGGGGCTTTGTGCTTGCTGTCGCGGGTTCAGCTGTTGCTTTTATTTTTCGGTCCGCTCTTTAGACTATCACGCGCCCTGCGGCTAGCCCGGATTGCGTCCGCATCCTTGTGGAGGAGGGTCATCAGTTCAGTCTCGTGCAGACGCCATCGATAACGTCGTGCAGGTCGCTGGTGATTTGGGGGCGCTCAGCCACCTTGCCCGCGAGCGCGAACGTCGCCGCGTTGAAGAGCCTCCATGCCGTGCGGTCGCCCCAGTCGTGGGGCGGTTCTTCGTAGGCTTTCAGCACATGGCCGATAGCCTGCACGCCTATCACATCCTTGCGGTACATCGTCATTATCGCGTCGTTAACCGCCAAGGTACTCAGCTCTGCCGCCTGGTAGCCGTGGAGCCTTGATTGTTGCGCCCGGCGTTGCATCTGGAGTGGCTCGATGATGTCAGCCAAGAGGGCTGGCAGTTCCCGCTTGGCTCGCACCGTGTGCTTGCGGCGGATAACGTGGTCGGCTGAGAACGCGAGATTGTCGCAGACGAACACGCGCGAGCCGAATGCGATGCCTATGGGCAGGGACTTGTCGTGCGAGTTACGCAAGCCGAGCATGTCCGTGTACTCGCCGTAGGGCGAGCGCAGGTACATGATGCCGAAGTACCGCAAGCCGTCAGGGGTGACGGCGTGATGCTCCTCGGCTATCTCGTGCTGGTGAAAGCCGAGCGTGAAGCGCATCAGCTCCACTATCTCGTGATGCGGTACGGGAACGTGGGTGTCGGTAGGAGCGGGCGTGGCAACCGCCCGCAAATCGTCGTAGGACACGGCGTTAGCGCCGCTGTGTAGCATCAGCGTCATAGCAGGCTCCTGAGTTTGAGGGACTTCCTGCCTAATAATAACCTGGAAAAAGAAAGACCCCCGAAGGGGTCTAAGGCAGCCTAAGCGCGAAGTAGACGTGCTCGACGAACCGGGCGCGCATCTCCCTGGTGCAGGTGAGCTTCTCCGCAAGATGCACGACCTCGTGCAGCGTGGTCCGGCGTATCTGGTCGGGGTCGCTGCCGAACGCGACGATGACCCACGGGGTCTGGTCGTCCCGGCAAAAGCAGCCTCCCTTGCTGTCCTCCAAGTCGCGGTACGCATCCGTGAATTGCTTCTTGATTGAGGGCGCGAGGAATTCGCCTATCAGCTCCGAAAAGTCCGCTTCATCGTACCGGGGCTGGATGATGAAGAGGCCGCATACGAAGGTCTCTAAGCGCAGTTCTATTTTGTGGTGTGAATCGGCGCCGGGGTCACGTCGCTGGAAGGATGAGCAGTAACGTCCTGAAGAAAATTGAGAAAGCTTCGTCGGAGTGGGGTCACGATAGGCGCCGGTGTTGACCCACCCCGGCGCGGATTATGTCAACTGCGACAAGGAATTGTGGCCGATAGTTCACGGGGCCAAGTTCGGCGCCGATTAACATCCTGCTGCATGTTCCACAGCGTGAACGCGCCGTTGATGACATAGACGCCATAGCCGTGCGGCCGTTCCTGCTCGCCGCGGGCGTCGGCTGCGATGATGTCGAGGCCGTTGACGTCGACGTGGCCGCCACGCACCTTGTCGTGCGCCAGAATCCGAACGCAGCCGGTTGTCGTGACGCTGCGCAACTCGATCCGGCCCAGGCGTTCGACCGAGGTGTCGTTGAAAATCGCACGCTTGTTCACTGTGGCGTTGAGCCGGATGTTGTGGATACGGTTGTCGGACGACAACTGCAGGCCATCTGTTCCGGCCGCAAAGCTGACGGTCGCGTCACCGTCGCCGCGCATCGACTGTCCGGGCGCAAGGCGGATGGAGGGGACGTTGATCAAGTCAGGCGACAAAACCAGCGGTAGGCCAGGTTGAGATGGATCTCGTCGCACAGTCGCCGTTCGGACCGGGGCTGCAGGGGCGCCAACACCTGGTCGACGCCGCGGCCGCACATGACATCTCCGCATAGGAAGAGCCGCACCGATTTCCGATGCCCAGCCGGCAAATGTCTCTCCCGGCCAGGACTTACCGCTCAGGTCTTTGCGTCAGGCGTGAGATGCCCTGAACGCCGCCATCACCTCGGCCAGCATCCGCTCCTGCCCTCCCGTATAGCGCGGAGAGAAGTGAAAAGGCTCGACGCAGCGTACATTGGCTTCCCGCGCGATTTCTCCGGCAGCCGTGGTTGTGAGATGGGCCCGCTCCCTCGCCAATGCGGCGTCTGCCCCCGCAAACGCCGCCTCGATGAAGAGGACGTCTGCATTCTGAATCAGCGCCACGATGGCGGCACGATTGGCCGGCGTGTCGGCAACGTCGGTCACATAGGCAATTTTCTGACCGGCAGTGACCGTCAGGAGATCGCGCAGGCTGGCGAGTGGAACGAGGCGATCCGGGTTTTCCGCTTCATCAACATGGATTAAATGATCGTCGCCGCGACGTTCGACGACAGCCTTCTTGAGCGAGTGCAACCACGGACCGACGGGCAGCCCGCGCTGCAACAGCCGGTTCTTCCATACGTTGACATGTGCCGCCTCCTGCAGCGCAAAGGCGAGGCAGGGCGTGCCGTGTTCAAGGATCGCGGCTGACACGCGATGGGTCGGTTCATCGCAGAGTACGCCGGCAAAGGTTTTGTGAGAGACTGATGGCTCTGCTGCGAAAGCCTTCCTTAGCCGGAACCGCGTGGTAGAGATGGAATCTGTCGTTCCGAGTTCGCTCACAACGAAAACAAGATCGCAGGGATAGCTTTCGACCAAGTTCCAACGGTAGGCCTGAAGCTTGTGAAAGACGCGCTCGGCAAAGCCGGACGGACCGAAGAGCTGCACCGATTTCTCGTGCCCGACGAGCAAACGAAGCAGATGGTCGAAGCCAACGAAATGATCGATATGCGCATGCGAGACAAAGATTTGGTCAAAGCCCGAGCCGATGTTTCCTGCAGCCTCAGGAGAGAGCCATGAAACTCGTTTCAAGCGCCTTCACCGAAGGTACCGCAATTCCGCGACGGTTTACCTGTGATGGAGAAAATCTTTCGCCACCTCTGCAATGGTCCGGCGCGCCAGAGGGATCGCGGAGCTTTGTCCTACTCTGCGACGATCCCGATGCTCCCGTCGGCACATGGCATCATTGGGCGGTTTACGATATTCCGCCAGCCGTAACGGAATTCGCAGTCAACGCCGCGCAGAACACCAGAATGAAGCAGGCGGTCAACGATTTTCGGAAAGTGGGCTATGGCGGCCCGTGTCCACCTCATGGCCATGGGCCTCATCATTATCACTTCCGGCTGCTTGCCCTCTCGATGGAGGATCTTCCGGCAAAGGCCAATGCGTCCTGCCGTGACATTGAGCGAGAAGCACGCAAGCACGCCATCGCGGAAGCGATCCTCATCGGTTGGTATGAGAGATAGGGCCGGCGAAAGGCCAGGACCGGTGCATGAAGGGACACGTAATCCCAGTTAGTCCGCTAGACGCTAAGAGCGGCTGCCTCCTAGAGGTCGGGTTTTGATCCTTCGCTGACCTTGCAAGATATCTGCTACTTGTTTGCTTCAGCGGACAAAGCGGACAACATGCAGCCCTCCAAGAACTCGCGCGTCCTCCAGAGTTCGGCGCGCGCCTGATGCGCGCATCCGCCTATTGTAGGAGGGCGGAGCAAAAAGTAGATGCGGCGCCCTCGCGACAGGCGCGCCACGTCTGTCGTTCTGCTATAATGCCACCATGACGATCGGGATTTCCGGACCCGAACGGAAGGAACCAGGGCGACGCGCCGTGGTGGGATTCATCAGCGCGGCCAGCATTGTCGCAATTGGCCTGATCCTGCTCGCTCTCGTGGGCGACATCCTGGTCGACTGGATGTGGTTCGCCTCGATCGGCTACAAGCAGGTCTTCTGGACCACGATCGGCGCGAAAGTTGCCGTCTTCCTCGTTGTTTTCGCGGCGACCGCCGCCGTCTTGTGGGCAAACGCGCGCCTTGCACTTGGCCTCGCCGGGCGCCGAAGCCGGTTGCCCACGGCCTTCGACCCGATGCTTGCGGCCGCTCCGGCGCTGCCCGATCCGTTGGAATTCCTGCGCGAACGGCTGCCGTGGCGCATTGTGATCGCCGCGAGTAGCGGCCTCTTCGCTCTGTTCGTCGCCTGGGGCGAAGCCGGCAACTGGAGCACTCTTCTGCGCTTCATCTGTCAGGTGCCCTACGGCACCAACGATCCCTTGTACGACAAGGATATCGGCTTCTACCTCTTTTCCCTGCCTGCCTTTGTGGCTATCAAGAATTGGGCATTGCTGACGCTCGTCATGGGCGCACTGTTCGGCGGATTTATCTACTGGGTATATGGCGACATCGAAGACCGGCCTCAGCGAATATCGCCAGCGGCGATCTCGCACGGTTCGGCGCTTCTCGGCCTTTTCTTTGGCGTGAAGGCGTGGTCCTACAGTCTCGACCGCTATCTCCTGCTGTACGGCGACAACGGCGTGGTGGTCGGTGCAGGCTTCACTGACGTCAATGTGGAACTGCCGGTCCTGTGGCTGCTGATCGCACTTTCGATCGTCGCCGCTTCGGCAGCATGGGCGAACCTGTGGGTGCGTACCTACCGCCTCCCCACCGCCGCGATTGTGCTGCTGTTCGGCAGCGCCTTCCTGCTGTCGGGCATCATCCCCGCGGTATTTCAGCGCTTCTACGTCGGGCCGAACGAGCTGGAGTGGGAGCGGCCCTACATCGAACGCAACATTGCCCTGACCCGCGAGGCCTACAATCTCAATCGGATCGTACCGAAGCCTTTCCCTGCGGAACAGAACCTGAGCTTCAGGACACTCGAGGCCAACAAGGCCACGATTGACAATATAAGACTGTGGGATTGGCAACCATTGGCCGACACCTACTCGCAACTGCAGGAGATTCGCACCTACTACAAAATGCGCGACCTCGATGTCGATCGCTACTGGTTTGGCGACACCTACCAGAGCGTGATGATCTCGGCGCGCGAGCTGAATTCCGCGCTGCTGCCGCCCAACGCGCAAACCTGGGTCAACCGCCACATCCTGTTCACCCACGGCAATGGTGCAGTGATGAGTCCGGTCACCCAGAAGAGCGATGAGGGACTTCCGCTTCTCTATCTGCACGATATTCCTCCGGTTGCGCACGGAGGACCCGACATTCGCGAGCCGCGCATCTATTACGGGCAGCAGACCGAGGACTACGTCATCGTCAAGGGAACGGTGCCGGAATTCGATTATCCGAAGGGAAAGAACAATGTCTACGCGTCCTATGACGGCTCAGGCGGCGTACCGCTATCGGGCATGGTGCGGAGACTGATCTTCGCCCACCATTTCAACGACGTGAACCTGCTGCTATCAGACTACATCAGCGATGACAGCCGGATCATGATCCGGCGCAACATCCAGAAGCGGGTCGGCACCATCGCCCCGTTCCTCACCCTCGATCGCGATCCCTATCTGGTCGTCAGCGAGGGCCGGATGTTCTGGATGCAAGACGCCTACACGACGAGCGAATATTTTCCCTACGCGCAGCCTGCGCCCGGCCACAACCTCAACTATATCAGAAATTCGGTGAAGGTTGTGATCGACGCCTACAACGGCACCGTCGAGTTTTACCTGATGGACCCGGCCGACCCGATCGCCGCGACTTATCAGCGAATCTTCCCGACCCTGTTCAAGCCGTTCGCGGTCATGCCGCCCGATCTGCAAAAGCACATTCGCTATCCCGAGGATCTCTTCCTCATCCAGGCGCGACTCTTCCAGACCTACCACATGGAAGCTACCGATGTTTTCTACAACCGCGAGGACCTCTGGCAATTTCCGCGTCAGCCGGCCGGTGATGGCGTCTCGTCCATCGACGGCACCACCACGATGGTGCCTTACTACATCATCATGCGGCTGCCCGGAGAGGCGCAAGCCGAATTCTTCATCATGATCCCGATGGTGCCGAGCCGTCGCGACAACATGATCGCATGGCTCGCCGCGCGCTGCGACAAGCCCGGCTATGGCAAGCTGATCGTGTACGAATTTCCCAAGGAGAAGCTGGTCTACGGACCGTTCCAGATCGAGGCGCGAATTCATCAGAACACGGAGATCTCCCAGCAGATATCGCTGTGGAACCAGATGGGGTCGCGGGTGATCCGGGGAAATCTGCTCGTGATCCCGATCGAGAATTCGGTTCTCTACGTGTCGCCGCTGTATTTGCGGGCCGAGCAAGGACATTTGCCGGAGCTCAAGCGGGTGATTGCCGCCTATGGCGAGCACGTCGTCATGAAGGAAACACTTGCCGAGGCACTGTCGGCACTCTTCGTGGACAACGGACCCGCGCCGGCGCCGGGTGCGACCGCGGAATCGCCCAGTGAAGGGCCCGCGGCAAGACGCGCGCAGGAGGCGCTCGATCACTACAATCAGGCCATGGAGCGGTTGAAATCCGGTGATTGGACAGGCTTCGGCAAGGAGATCGGCGTGATGCGCGGTCTTTTGGAAGATATCCGCCGGCAATCGGGTAGGCGCTGAGGTACCCGAGAAACGCTATTTTCTGACTTGCCGGTGCAACTGCTGACCAAGCTTCCATTGGTGAGCGATCCAACGGCCGCGAACGCGTTGAATCGAGTCGTGCCACAAGCGCTGCTTGCCCGCGCCGACGAGGTCATCGAATAGGATAGCGCGATGTCTCATATTGGCCGATTTTGTTGCAAAAGTCAGTTGAGACAAGCGGCGAAGCGTGATTCCGTTGTGTTGACGCGAATCTCGGCGAGGTCGATCGATGATGGGCCGTCTGAAGAGTGACCAGAGTCAACTGTTCTACGAGTTCCACCTTAGCGACGCGGTTCCTGAAGATCATCTGGTGCGGAAGATCGATACTGCGCTCGATCTCAGCTGGCTTCACAGCGAACTTGCACCTCATTATTCGTCGATGGGTCGCCCGTCGATTGATCCGGAACTGATGATCCGGATGCTTATCGTGGGATATGTCTTTGCGATCCGCTCAGAACGGCTGATCTGCCGCGAAGTGCAAGTGAACTTGGCTTATCGGTGGTTCTGCAAACTCGGCATCGAGGACGCAATTCCCGATCATTCGGCGTTCTCGCGTGCCCGCAACGAGCGCTTCCGCGATGGGGATGTTTTTCGTCGTGTGTTCGAGCGGGTCGTCGAAGCGTGCATTGCGGCCGGTCTGGTTGGCGGTGATGGCTTTGCCGTCGATGCGAGCCTGATTCAGGCGGACGCCAATAAGCAACGCTCGATCGCGGGTCAGGATTGGCGCAGGGATCGCGATCCCAAGAGGTCCAGCCGCGCGGTGAAGGAGTATCTGGCGACCCTCGACGATATGGCGTGGGGCGCGGCCAGCGACGTGGTCCCGAAGTTCGTCTCGCCATCCGATCCGGCAGCCCAGTGGACCGGCGCTCACAAGGGACCGGCATTCTTCGCTTACTCCGACAACTATCTCATCGACGTGAAGTTCGGTGTCATCGTTGATGTTGAAGCATCCCGCTCCATCCGCCAGGCCGAGGTCGGCGCGGCAAAGACCATGATCGAGCGGACCGAAGAGCGCTTCGGCCTCAAGCCAGAGCGGCTTGTCGGAGATACCGCTTACGGTGCGGCTCCGATGCTGAACTGGCTAGTCGAGGACAAGGGCATCGCGCCACATATCCCTGTGTTCGATAAGTCGAAGCGGGATGACGGCACCTTCTCGCGCAGCGACTTTCGATATGATCCGACCACCGACGTCTACCACTGTCCCGCGGGCAAGACCCTGACGACGACGGGGACACTTGTGAATGGCGGGACCACGCTGATCTATTTGGCTAGAAAGCGCGATTGCGATGGCTGCAAACTCAGAGGACAGTGCTGTCCGAAGGTCCCCTTTCGCAAGATCCCGCGCGACATTCATGAGCACGCCCGCGACGTCGCCCGGTCGCTCGCCGGCACTGATGGCTTTGAGACTTCGCGACGTGAACGCAAGAAGATCGAGATGCGGTTCGCTCACCTGAAGCGCATTCTAAAGCTTGCTCGACTTCGACTGCGTGGTCCACGAGGCGCCCAGGATGAGTTTGTTCTGGCCGCCATCGCTCAGAACCTGCGGCGGCTCGCAACTCTGGTCGCGCGACCGCCACCGGCACAGGTTCTGCGCCTCGCGTAGAGTTAGAGTTAGAGTTGTGTAGAGGAGTCAGGGCCGGCGGATCAAAGCCGGTTGCCCCCAGCCGAATACGAGCATCCATCAGGCGCAACCGACTTTTGCAACAAAATCGGCCACTAGCAGAAATATTTTACTATTTAGCCATCCGCCAAGCAAACAGCACCACAGTCGCCCCGAGCGCGGCTGCAATTACCGACGTCACTATCCCGCCGCCGAGCGCGAGAAGCACCGCGATGTGATGGCCAATCAACGCGCCAGCAATACCCACCAACGCGCTTGTGACGATGCCGCGGGTTGATCCGGAAAATTGACGAGCAAGCCATGACGGCCCCGCAAGCCGGTCGAACAGAAAGCCAGCGGTGAGGCCGATTACTAGAACTACAATAAAGGTGACGAGGGGGTCTGGGGCGCGCATGTTAGGCCGCCTGTATAAGGTTGAGTTTCGGTAGCGATGTGCGCCATTGCTCAGTTCAACCGCGTCTTGCGCATGCGGTTGCGCCTGCGAAATTGCGGTGGCCGAATATAGTCGCTAACGCGGCGAGTGTGGTGGGAGGCCTCCATGGCCTTAGTCCCTTTCCGGACACTTCATCCCAAAACCAGTAACGAACAGCTTGTTAGGTTGTTCCACACGCGCCCTATGGCACTCCAGAGTGGGCGCCGTCCACAGCATCATTCGCGACCGGGTTGGCCAGCGGCAAATCCGGGCATGATCCGCTATGCGTCCATCGCGACTAAATTCTGCAGCGCCGCGAAATGACACGATGGGCCATCAAAAGCGGACACCGCAACCGATCATCTGCCCTATCGAAGATCCAAACGTTCCAATGCTCTTCGTAGCACTTCAAAAATAACCGCAGTGGACCATCCGATCAGCAAGACCCCGTTCAGAGCCGTCATGGGGCCAAACAGGTGCCACCGCTCAATCGGAACAACGTCGCCGTAGCCGAGCGTCGTGTAGTTGACGAATGCAAAATAAACGAGACTGGCACCAGGAGGCGCCGCAGCGACCAAAAAATACCCCAAAGCCCAAACGAACACCTCAACCACATGGGCAGCCATCAAGACCGATACGGTTGAAGCCATAACAGCCATCAAAAATACAGCGGGATGCGATTTATTCTCCGTGCTGACAGCCCGCGCGACCCACACGACCATCGTCATTACCAGTGCGTGGATTGCGATGTTGATAACGCTGACGCCGCCGCCCACTAAAAGTTGCCGTAACATGTCGCTCCACCCAATGGCGTCATATCGCGTCAGACTACCATACTGGAATGGCCCTGCCGCGATGTCCGTTCCGGGTCGATTTTGTTGCAAAAGTCAGTTGAGACAAGCGGCGAAGCGTGATTCCGTTGTGTTGACGCGAATCTCGGCGAGGTCGATCGATGATGGGCCGTCTGAAGAGTGACCAGAGTCAACTGTTCTACGAGTTCCACCTTAGCGACGCGGTTCCTGAAGATCATCTGGTGCGGAAGATCGATACTGCGCTCGATCTCAGCTGGCTTCACAGCGAACTTGCACCTCATTATTCGTCGATGGGTCGCCCGTCGATTGATCCGGAACTGATGATCCGGATGCTTATCGTGGGATATGTCTTTGCGATCCGCTCAGAACGGCTGATCTGCCGCGAAGTGCAAGTGAACTTGGCTTATCGGTGGTTCTGCAAACTCGGCATCGAGGACGCAATTCCCGATCATTCGGCGTTCTCGCGTGCCCGCAACGAGCGCTTCCGCGATGGGGATGTTTTTCGTCGTGTGTTCGAGCGGGTCGTCGAAGCGTGCATTGCGGCCGGTCTGGTTGGCGGTGATGGCTTTGCCGTCGATGCGAGCCTGATTCAGGCGGACGCCAATAAGCAACGCTCGATCGCGGGTCAGGATTGGCGCAGGGATCGCGATCCCAAGAGGTCCAGCCGCGCGGTGAAGGAGTATCTGGCGACCCTCGACGATATGGCGTGGGGCGCGGCCAGCGACGTGGTCCCGAAGTTCGTCTCGCCATCCGATCCGGCAGCCCAGTGGACCGGCGCTCACAAGGGACCGGCATTCTTCGCTTACTCCGACAACTATCTCATCGACGTGAAGTTCGGTGTCATCGTTGATGTTGAAGCATCCCGCTCCATCCGCCAGGCCGAGGTCGGCGCGGCAAAGACCATGATCGAGCGGACCGAAGAGCGCTTCGGCCTCAAGCCAGAGCGGCTTGTCGGAGATACCGCTTACGGTGCGGCTCCGATGCTGAACTGGCTAGTCGAGGACAAGGGCATCGCGCCACATATCCCTGTGTTCGATAAGTCGAAGCGGGATGACGGCACCTTCTCGCGCAGCGACTTTCGATATGATCCGACCACCGACGTCTACCACTGTCCCGCGGGCAAGACCCTGACGACGACGGGGACACTTGTGAATGGCGGGACCACGCTGATCTATTTGGCTAGAAAGCGCGATTGCGATGGCTGCAAACTCAGAGGACAGTGCTGTCCGAAGGTCCCCTTTCGCAAGATCCCGCGCGACATTCATGAGCACGCCCGCGACGTCGCCCGGTCGCTCGCCGGCACTGATGGCTTTGAGACTTCGCGACGTGAACGCAAGAAGATCGAGATGCGGTTCGCTCACCTGAAGCGCATTCTAAAGCTTGCTCGACTTCGACTGCGTGGTCCACGAGGCGCCCAGGATGAGTTTGTTCTGGCCGCCATCGCTCAGAACCTGCGGCGGCTCGCAACTCTGGTCGCGCGACCGCCACCGGCACAGGTTCTGCGCCTCGCGTAGAGTTAGAGTTAGAGTTGTGTAGAGGAGTCAGGGCCGGCGGATCAAAGCCGGTTGCCCCCAGCCGAATACGAGCATCCATCAGGCGCAACCGACTTTTGCAACAAAATCGGCCCATTTGCGACGTGCAGCGATCGCAATCGGACGTCGCCTTTTCAAGGAATAGCGGTCGTGAGGTAAACACGACGAAGGATCGAACGGATTCGGGAGCGGGCGGTGCCCGCGAAATCCAAAGGCTCCGCACGGTGGCGATGCCGATCACACCGAATCGTAGTCTTATGAATAATGTCTTTTTTGGGGCACATCAATGTTACAGTGTCGTTTTTTCGTCTTAATCCACCGATAAATCATAATATAAATCATAATAATGTCTAATTTCATTGTTGCGTGATGCGTAGACGTTAGCATTTTGTGCCGGCGAAGCTCAGTTGGCCAAGAAGATTCAAAGCAGACCGGTTCCGTAGTTGACGCCTCATACCTCGCAAAGCGCTCCGAAAGAGGACCTTGGTGGGAGGATGCGGTATGTCGAAAGATGCAAGAGCAGTTTCGTATTGCGATCCTGGCCTTCAGGACTCCACGCACGACGGAACGGACGCAAGAGACTACGACAGGCGTGACGCTGACAGCCAACCTGTCGATCAACTGGCGAGAATGAACCAGTTATTAGAGTCGGCGGCGTACGTCCCACAACGTCGCGCGCGACCGGCAATATCGTCAGTCCATGACAACGGGAAAAGCTTGGAGGAGCGGATACCACTCTTCCTTGAACGCGAAGGTCAAGAGAGTGGGGACGGGGCCGCCCTCTCGCAGGGAAAACCTGAGCTTTGGGACGAAAGCAGATTAGGCCCGGATAAGGCCGATCCATCGCCGCGTTCGAAATATCTTCCCGCAGAACTCACGCATGAACACTATCCGAACCTGATTGCCGAGGGAACCACTGTCCCGACTATTGCGAACCGGGCGCTGCTTGTAGCCTATAGTTGGCCGGAGGACTCCCCGCGCTATAAGAAGATCGCCAAATTCGTCGATACGTTTTTCGGCAAAATCGATCAATTTAACAGCACGTCGAGGCATCCTAAGTGGCGCGAAGTCAATCTTTCGGCCGAAATGCCCGGCTGGATACGATTTAAGCCTGCAGCCGACTGGCTCGCTTCCCACCGGAATCTGGCCATGTCTACCAATCCAGACAATTCGTTCAGCCAATCTGCTCCTGAGCTGAAGCTGGCGTTTGAACAATTCATACAGAACTATGCTTCCTCGTCCGGCCGGAAGACGCTATCCACCAAAGAACGGGAATTGCTTTTCGCAAAATTTATGAAAATTCTCGCCGAGTCGAGGGCGGAACAATCGGCCCGTTAGACTTGTGAGAATGTCAGGACGTAGGCGATGTGTCGGCTGGCAGTCCAGAAAGCAAAACACGTTGAGCAGAGACTGTGTTAGAAGCTGGCGGCGTGAATTTCGAGACTCCACGAGGTCGTCAAGATTGGCTACGGTAACCAATTAGAAGGGGAAAACGCGATGATCGACAGACGGCGTCTCCTCGCGGGATCGGCCGCGACGATTGCAACGCTCGGCTCTGGATCCATCTTCAGTTCAATTAGTGCCTTTGCCGAAACCGCCACCCTGCCGTTCGACAATGGCGAGCGACCGCTGGTGAAATATCCGCAGAAGCGGTTGATGATCGGGCAGACCAGCCGTCCGCCGCAACTCGAAACACCGTTCTCGGTCTACAACGAGAGCGTCATCACCCCGAATGATGCGTTCTTTGTGCGCTATCATCTCGCCGACATTCCACTCGACATCGATCTCGCCAAATTTTCCGTCGATGTGAAGGGCAAGGTCGATAAGCCGTTGAAGCTGTCGCTGGCCGACATCAAGAAGATGCCGGCAGTCGAAATCGTCGCGGTCAACCAGTGCTCCGGCAATAGCCGCGGCTTCTCCAATCCGCGCGTCGCCGGTGGCCAGTCCGGCAACGGCGCCATGGGCAATGCGCGCTGGAAGGGCGTGCCGCTCAAGGCCGTACTCGACAAGGCCGGTGTTCAGGCCGGCGCCAAGCAGGTCGTGTTCAACGGCATGGACGGACCGGTCAGCGACAAGACGCCGGACTTTGCCAAGGCGCTCGACCTCGATCATGCCCGCGACGGCGAGGTGATGCTGGCCTATGCGATGAACGGCGAGAGCCTGCCGATGCTGAACGGTTTCCCGCTGCGCCTCGTCGTGCCGGGCTACTACGGCACCTACTGGGTCAAGCATCTCAACGAGATCACGGTGATCGACAGCGTCTACGATAATTTCTGGATGAAGACCGCCTATCGGATTCCGGACAACGACTGCAACTGCGTCGAACCGGGCACGCCACCGAAGGCGACGGTCCCGATCAACCGCTTCACGGTGCGCTCATTCGTCACCAATCTGCGCGACGGCGCCAAGGTCAAGGCCGGCGCGGAGACCCCTTTGAAAGGCATCGCCTTTGACGGTGGCAAGGGCATCAAAGAGGTCGCAGTCTCCATCGACGGCGGCAAGACCTGGCTGCCCACCAAGCTCGGCAAGGATCTCGGCAAGTATTCGTTCCGCGAATGGCATGCCGCCGTGAAACTTCCCGCCGGTGCGCACGATATCAAGGTTCGCGCCACCAGCAACGACGGCAAGACGCAACCCATGGAGGCCAAGTGGAATCCCGCCGGCTACCTGCGCAACGTCGTTGAAACCGTCCACGTCACGGCAGCCTGAGGAGAGTGATGATGAACCGATCCATATTGCTCGCCGCTTCCGTGGTTGTCGCGCTCGCCGGTACGAGCTTCGCCGCCGCGCAGGCTAAGCCGGTGAAATATACACTGCCGGAAGAAACCGCGACGTTCAAGCCGGGGACCAACCGCGATGTCGTGATGAACAACTGCACGGCATGTCATTCGTCAGACTACGTGCAGACGCAACCGCGCGGGCCGAAATTCAAGAAGGATTTCTGGCAGGCCGAAGTGACCAAGATGATCAAGGTCTACGGTGCGCCGATCGGCGATGCCGACGTCGACAAGATCGTCGAATACCTGACAGAAAATTATTAGAGCAGAATCCGATCATGCTGGCTCGTATCCAGCGGCGGTGAAATTGCACATTCTTGTGGGATGAAGCGCGGGATAGCGTCGCGAAGTAAGCGCTCAGTTGATCCCCTTGTATCGGGTTAGCATCGAACATGCGAAGAATCCTCCGGTTGTGACGGAGGTTTTGGATGGTGTTAGACGGCAAAAAGGACGTCCATTTGGACGGCTCATCGACTGGAATAGTCAGCCGGCTTGAAGTGCTTGAGGGACCGACGGGGCGGCGCGTACGTTCGGAATCTGAGCGTGCTCGGATCGTTGCCGAGAGTTTATTGCCTGGCGCTCAGGTAGCGGAGGTGGCGCGCAAGCATGGTGCGACGCGCTGGCAGATTTACGACTGGCGCCGACGCTTTCGACAGAGAGGCGGCTTGCCGTCGTGCGACTCTCCGACGACAAGCTTCGCACCGCTGGTTGTGGAAGAGCCGTTAGACGAGCGTCACGTTCCGATGGTCAAGATTGAGATTGCGATCGGTGACATCGTCGTGCGGACGGACGCGGCGATCGGCGAGAAGCAACTATCACAGGTGATCCGCGCGGTGCGGACGTCACGATGATCGCTGCTGGCGCGGAGTTGAAGATTTACATCGCGACGCGGCCTGTCGACTTCCGCTGTGGTCACGATGGGCTTGCGGCGAAGGTGCAGGAGATGCTTGGTCTCGACCCGTTCTGCGGCGCGGCGTTCGTGTTCCGATCGAGGCGAGCGGATCGGATCAAGATTTTGGTCTGGGATCGCACGGGCCTGGTGTTGGTGCACAAGCGGCTCGAAGGCTGCAAGTTCGTGTGGCCGACGATTGCGGATGGCGTGATGCGGGTATCGCCGGCGATGTTTGCGGCCTTGTTTGAAGGTTTGGACTGGAGGCTGGTCCGTCCGGAGGAAGCACGGCGTCCGCAAGCGGCGGGATAACTGCGGCAGAGTGACTCGGGACGCTCTTTGCGCATGGCGAGAACGGCGGCGATGTGCTGGAAATAGCGCATGAACACCGCGGCGCTGCGCGACGAGAACGAACGCCTGAAGGCGCTTTTGGCGCAAACGCAAGCGACGTTGGGCGAGCATCAGGCGGCGCTGGCAACGTCGGAAGAGGCGCGGCGCCGGCTGGAGGTTATCCTCGGAGAACTTCGCCGCGAGAAGTTCGGCGCGAAGTCCGAGAAGCTGCGGCCTGATCAATATCATTTGCCGCTCGAAGACGTCGAGATCGCGCAAGGCGTCCTGGACGCGGCGCAGGAGAACGCGGCAGCGATTATCCAGGGCCGATCGCGCGGCGCATCAGATCAAGCCCGTCATCGCAATCGGGGCTGCCTGCCTGCGCATTTGCCGCGGGTGGAGCGGATCATCGAGCCTGCGAGCACGCTGTGTCCCTGCGGCTGCGGCGCGATGACGAAGATCGGCGAAGACGTCAGCGAGCGTCTCGACGTGATCCCGGCGCAATGGCGCGTGCTGGTCACGCGTCGTCCAAAATATGCTTGCCGCCGCTGCTCGGGCGCGGTCGTTCAGGCGCACGCGCCGGAGCATGTCGTGCCTGGCGGACTGCCGACCGAAGCGGCCATTGCGCAAGTGATCGTCGCCAAGTTCGGCGATCATACGCCGTTTTACCGGCAGGCCGGGATCTACGCGCGACAAGGGATCCGGCTCGACCGGGCGACGCTGGGGAACTGGTCCGGCCGCGCCTGCTTCCATCTCCAGGCTGTTGGGGATCGGATGCGCCGCCAACTGGCGGCGGCGGATCGCCTGTTCATGGACGAGACCACGGCGCCGGTGCTTGCTCCCGGGCGCGGCCAGACGAAGAAAGGCTTCTTCTGGGCTATTGTCTCCGACGACCGCGGCCACAGCGGCCCAAGTCCGCCGATCGTGCTGTTCCGATATGCGTCCGGACGCAGCGGCGCTTTCGCCAGGCAGTTTCTGGACGGCTTTAACGGGCGCTTCCTGCAATGCGACGCATACGAGGGCTATGATCGGCTGACCGGCGTTGCGCGACCGCAAGGCCCCTGGACGCTCGTGCATTGCTGGAGTCATCTGCGTCGGCGCTTCGTCAAGCTGGCGCGCAACAGCAGATCGCCGATCGCCGAAGACGCGGTCCGGCAGATTGCGCTTCTCTATGCCATCGAAGCCACGGTGCGCGGCTCATCGCCGGACATCCGACTGGCCGCGCGCAAGGAGCATTCGCGGCCTGTCGTTGCTGCTTTGAAGCCGTGGTTCGAGAAACAGCTGTCGATGATCTCCAGCAGCTCGACACTCGCCCAGGACATCCGCTACGCGCTCAATCATTGGCCGGGGCTGACCCGCTTCCTCGAAGACGGACGTCTCGAGCTCGACACCAATCCGGTCGAAAACGCCATCCGGCCGGTGTGCCTGACCAGAAAAAATGCGCTATTTGCTGGTCATGAAGTTGGAGCCGAGAATTGGGCTTTGCTGGCGTCGATCGTAGCCACCTGCAAGCTCAACGACGTCAACCCCGTCGCCTACATCGCCGAAACACTCGAGGCAATCATCGCCGGCCATCCTCAAAGCAAAATCGAAGACCTCATGCCCTGGAGATTCCGCAAAACGTCAAGCCCACATCAATGGGGCAGCGGTTGAGCGCTTACATTTGCCCTTGGCGATGCATTCGATCTCCGGCGCGTGCAGGGAATAGATTTTCTTGCCGCGCTGCCTTTGTTGTTGATGACGCACCGCGTGGGCCAGCGACAACAGTTGCGCGAAAGCCGCCTGCCTGTCCGGATCGCCGGCGATCTTGCGCCTGAACGACCGCGCCCGAGCAGCGGCGGCAAGCATATTTTGGACGACGCGTGACCAGCACGCGCCATTGCGCCGGGATCACGTCGAGACGCTCGCTGACGTCTTCGCCGATCTTCGTCATCGCGCCGCAGCCGCAGGGACACAGCGTGCTCGCAGGCTCGATGATCCGCTCCACCCGCGGCAAATGCGCAGGCAGGCAGCCCCGATTGCGATGACGGGCTTGATCTGATGCGCCGCGCGATCGGCCCTGGATAATCGCTGCCGCGTTCTCCTGCGCCGCGTCCAGGACGCCTTGCGCGATCTCGACGTCTTCGAGCGGCAAATGATATTGATCAGGCCGCAGCTTCTCGGACTTCGCGCCGAACTTCTCGCGGCGAAGTTCTCCGAGGATAACCTCCAGCCGGCGCCGCGCCTCTTCCGACGTTGCCAGCGCCGCCTGATGCTCGCCCAACGTCGCTTGCGTTTGCGCCAAAAGCGCCTTCAGGCGTTCGTTCTCGTCGCGCAGCGCCGCGGTGTTCATGCGCTATTTCCAGCACATCGCCGCCGTTCTCGCCATGCGCAAAGAGCGTCCCGAGTCACTCTGCCGCAGTTATCCCGCCGCTTGCGGACGCCGTGCTTCCTCCGGACGGACCAGCCTCCAGTCCAAACCTTCAAACAAGGCCGCAAACATCGCCGGCGATACCCGCATCACGCCATCCGCAATCGTCGGCCACACGAACTTGCAGCCTTCGAGCCGCTTGTGCACCAACACCAGGCCCGTGCGATCCCAGACCAAAATCTTGATCCGATCCGCTCGCCTCGATCGGAACACGAACGCCGCGCCGCAGAACGGGTCGAGACCAAGCATCTCCTGCACCTTCGCCGCAAGCCCATCGTGACCACAGCGGAAGTCGACAGGCCGCGTCGCGATGTAAATCTTCAACTCCGCGCCAGCAGCGATCATCGTGACGTCCGCACCGCGCGGATCACCTGTGATAGTTGCTTCTCGCCGATCGCCGCGTCCGTCCGCACGACGATGTCACCGATCGCAATCTCAATCTTGACCATCGGAACGTGACGCTCGTCTAACGGCTCTTCCACAACCAGCGGTGCGAAGCTTGTCGTCGGAGAGTCGCACGACGGCAAGCCGCCTCTCTGTCGAAAGCGTCGGCGCCAGTCGTAAATCTGCCAGCGCGTCGCACCATGCTTGCGCGCCACCTCCGCTACCTGAGCGCCAGGCAATAAACTCTCGGCAACGATCCGAGCACGCTCAGATTCCGAACGTACGCGCCGCCCCGTCGGTCCCTCAAGCACTTCAAGCCGGCTGACTATTCCAGTCGATGAGCCGTCCAAATGGACGTCCTTTTTGCCGTCTAACACCATCCAAAACCTCCGTCACAACCGGAGGATTCTTCGCATGTTCGATGCTAACCCGATACAAGGGGATCAACTGAGCGCTTACGAGGCAATCATCGCCGGCCATCCTCAAAGCAAAATCGAAGACCTCATGCCCTGGAGATTCCGCAAAACGTCAAGCCCACATCAATGGGGCAGCGGTTGAGCGCTTACGTCGCGAATAGCGTCCAGAGAGGTTCGGTGGTTCGCGCTTTGCGTAGAGGCGCAGAGGGCTTCCGCGTTCATTGGCCCATCCAGAACTATGGGCGCGGTGATACCGGACAGGCGAAGCGCGCCGGTGAAGGTCATTGTTTTCGTTTTCCAGTGCCAGTGCGGGATCCGCGCGCGGCAGCGTGCGCCGTGCTTGGCACGCCGTAGCAGCGCGCCATTTTCGTCAAAGCCCCGGCTTCATCGATAAAGACCAGGCGTTCCGGATCGATATCAGGCTGAGCGTTGGTCTAGCATTACAGTTGCGTTTTTGATTTGAAGTGAGCGCGCTGAGCGACAGCTGATGAGCTCTGCGCCAGAAAGACCATGCGATGATGTGTGCGGGTTGAATGCGCTTTCGAGCGAATCTGATGCTTTGGCTTTTGCCGGGAGGCGACGTTTGTTTTTTTGGGCGGTGGCGGATTAGCGCGATGTCGGATCGCGGCCATCATGGCGAAGGCGAGCATCACCAGGGATGACGGTGCCATCTGCGCCACGTGCTGCTGTCGTACATGAGCTATTACAACGGCACGAGCACCCATTTGTCATTGAACAAGGACGCGCCGATGTCACGCGCCGACGAGACAGCTGGACGCATTATCTGCCATCCGATCCTGGGCGGACTTCATCACCGCTACGCCCGTGTTTAAGTTTTCGGTATACACACGGGTAAAGCATCACCCACGCTCGTTTCAATAAGCAGCCTTTTATTTCGGGGGCTGCCATCCGGGGGATGAGAGCCACCGGTCTACATTCACAGCGGTTTCTGCCCGGAAGGCTTGTTGCAAAAGGAGATGGCGCGCCGTGCCATCAGGGATGTTTGCGGCCTCTTCTCTGAGGCGCCGGGCTTCTTCCATCAGCCTCTCGTGGTTGGGATGACGCCGCTGCATGGCGGGTGCTCCACTTTGGGGAAAGAAGTAACGACGGGCCAAAAAGAACGATTGGCTCCCCGACATGTTCCAGCGGTGGGTCGAGGATTTCTCACGCGCGGCAATCACAAAATATTTCTTCCTCATTTTCACCCGTGTTGGAATTGCGAGCGTGGCGCGGATGCGACCACGCGAAAATTACTGAACATTTGGCGGCCCCACGAGCAGGAATAAACTTGCAGAACCGAACCTCCCGATTCGTTCCGCTCCATGTCGTTAAATAATTCAGTAGCGCCCCGAAGATGGGGCCGCTTACTTTGCTCATCAGCGCACGGCCCTTTGCTAACATCGGTGATGACAGGGCCGGTTGCGCTCCGCCTTCTCGAAGCGAAAGGAGCAGTGCCGTGCAGCAGATCGATCTCCCACTTCACGGTCTTTCTGAACTTGCAGCTGATATCCGCGAAAAGATTAGCTCGCTTCCATGTGGACCCGAGCGACACACAATGCTGAAAGCAATCTGGCAGAGCGATGACGCCGCAAAACTTGGGGAATGGGTAAATTCACTGGGATTGCAGCTGCCGAAGTAAAAGGCCGCACGTCCTCGCTCGGATCAGCGAATGCGTTGGCGCCCCGCGCGCCGGTTCCGCCCGTGGTCGCGCGGTGGCCGGTTAGTAAAGAGATATGTTTCGCGTCACACTGTGGACGCGCAAGTCCACACTTCCGAGGAGTGGAAGGAGATCTGCTTTGTTTAAGCTCGAATCAAACTCGACGACTTCGGGTGCTATGCCGCGCTACTACTTCCACATCGTAGGACCGGCGGACCTTCGTGATCGCTTTGGACTGATACGCTGCGACGATGCCGCTGCGATCGCTTGGGCGCAAAATGTCGCTGATGGATTACAGAAACGCGGTGCATCAGCCTCTGTTGTGGTTATAATGCATGAGGACGGTCGGGAGATTGCACGAATTCCAGCTCTTCATGCTCTTGAGCCACTTTGTTAGGGTCCAGACTCATAACCAGTAACTGACAGCCGCAGCGATGCAGACGGCTGCGAGGAAATTGATTGCGAGACGATCGTATCTGGTGGCGATGCGACGGAAGTCCTTCAGGCGACAGAACATGCGCTCGATCGCGTTGCGGCTTCGATAGAGGACGGGCGAGAAGCAATTCTTCCAGCCTCGGTTCGCCTTGGGCGGGATGTTCGGCATCGCACCCTTTCCCTCGACCTGTCGGCGGATGACATCGCTGTCATAACCCTTGTCGCCGTGCAGGATCGCGGAACGTGGCATCTCTTCGAGCAGAACCGCTCCGGCGGTGCAATCGGCTATCTGACCCCCTGTCCCTGTCGCAAACCCCATCCGGCTGTGTTTCGGCGCGGGATCTCGATCATCATCTGCGTCATCGGGCTGACTTTGAGTGACGCATCAAATCACATGCCATCCTTGGCGGTCTTCACCACCACTACGCCCGAGCTTAAGTTTTCGGTACACACAGGAGACTCGGCGCGCCGCGAGCAGCGCGCGATAGCGCCAATACCCGCATTGGGCGAGCACCAAGCTGGTACTGCGGTCGATGAGAGTGGAAGTGGTCGATGAGAGTGGAGGTCCGTGCCTCAACAAAACCCGCCGGCAAGGGAGACCACCGGCGGGTCTTTGGTCGGAGGCCACAGCCCATCCCGGTTGGCTAAATCATGGAGTGGGCTGCACACTCCGTCCGAACTTACAATAACTGATGCAGCCTGCGGCATAAACTCACTGAACCGTGAGCAACTAAAATCAGAGATAGGGATTAGGATTGCCTAACAGGTCGCGGCAAGACCAGATTTCCTTGCTTTCGCGTCTGGGCTTGATCGTGATCGTTTCCGAACGGGCAAACTCTCGCGCCTTCTGGCGGTCCGAGGTTTGACCCTGCGAAAGGGAGACAACGAACATGGCCACTTATTTTCCTATCGACGACACGTCACACCTACGACCAGGAGCGGTCGCCGCAGACGGACTGGTGATCCGTCACATCGGCTTCTCCGACCTTCTCGATGCGTTGCGGCTGGGCTGGGAAGACTTCAAGGCGGTACCGAGCCACGCCATCGTCCTTTGCGTCATCTATCCCGTGATCGGAATTCTGCTGTGGCGGATGGCGCTCGGCTACTCCGTCTTGCCGATGCTGGTTCCGCTCGCCGCCGGCTTTGCCCTGATCGGGCCGTTTGCGGCGCTCGGACTCTATGAACTGAGCTATCGGCGCGAACTCGGCACGGAGGCGTCCGCCTGGCACGCCTTCCGCGTGTTGCGGGCACCGTCATTCGGATCGATGCTTGGACTGGGCGCGCTGCTGCTTGCCATTTTTGTCGCCTGGGTGGCAACGGCGCATGCGATCTACGTCTCCACCTTCGGCAACGACCCGGCATCGGTAATTCCCGATTTCCTCACGCGAGTCTTCACCACGTCCGAGGGTTGGCGCCTGATCATGGTCGGCTGCGGCGTCGGATTCCTGTTTGCTGCCGTCGCCTTGTGCATCAGCCTCGTGTCGTTCCCGCTGATGCTCCACCAGCACGCTGACATGACCGACGCCATGATGACGTCGATGCGCGTGGTCGCGAAAAATCCAATCGCAGCCGCGGAATGGGGTTTGATCGTTGCCTTCCTGCTGGTGATCGGGTCGATCCCGTTCTTCCTCGGCCTCACGGTCGTGATGCCGTTGCTCGGTCATGCGACGTGGCACCTCTATCGCAAGGCGATCGAGAGCCCTTTGCAGACCTCAGCACACGAAGTCCCGGACACTGAGAGGGAGAAGCGCTACGCGGCAGATTTCCCGTCCGTCTTGTTCCCCCCTTACGGGCACAAGCACCGATATTTCGATAGTTCGGATTGATTGAGAGACGCGCGCGCGGAAGGCCGTCTCGATGTCTGGGGCTATTGAGCTCGAGGCGGCCGCTGTGTTTTGGCGCGGGGTTTGGACGCCGATCGGCGCCGGGGTCACTATTCTCACATCAACAAAATCAAAACGTTAGATTACGCGCGTGCGACGATTGAGGGGGTCAAAGTTCAATCAGTATTCACACATTAAGCGGGCCACCATCGCAAACCGCCGCTTGCAGCACCGACTGCAGGCCGCTTAAACTCTAACCCCTGATGAGCCAGAGCCTCCCTTCTCGAAATACCTGATCAGTCTCAAATTATCTGACGACGGACAGACGAGTGCAGCCGTGAGCTTGGCCATCCGTGTCGCACGGAAGCTCAAGGCGACCGATGTCATCGAAGCACTCTGCGAGCTGTTCGTCTCGCGGGGCATCCCTGCGCACATACGTTCAGACAACGGCCCTGAGTTCGTCGCCGAGGCGCTCCGGGATTGGGCTGCCACCGTCGGAGCCAAGACCGCTTACATCGAACCTGGCAGTCCATGGGAGAATGGCTATTGCGAAAGCTTCAACAGCAAGCTGCGCGATGTACTGCTCAACGGCGAGATCTTCTACACGTTGAAGGAGGCCCCGATGGCCGGTCAGTCACGCTAGATCCATTGCAAAGCGTTTGAGATCGGCGAGCGAGCAATATGCCAGCGCACCCTCATGAGTGGCGCGCAAGACCACTCGCGGCGCTTGGTTTGCTTCGAATGCTTCCTGCCAGCGGGGTGCACATAAGCACCACCGGTCACCGGGTTTCAGGCCAGGGAAACCGAACTCCGGCAATGGTGTCGAGAGATCGTTGCCGCGCGATTTAGAGAAATTGAGAAACTCGGCAGTCATCACGACGCAGACCGTGTGACTGCCAATGTCCTCTGTCCCGGTGTCGCAGCAGCCGTCCCGATAAAACCCCGTAATCGGTTTGATCGAACAGAGTTGAAGTGGCTCGCCGAGCACATTCCGACCTGTACGGCGCGGAGGGCCGCCGCCACTATCCCGATCGTCCCTTAGCATTGCCGCACCTTGCCTTCACCCTTGCATCTGGCACCGATCAAAAGCGGCGTCGATGACAGCCTAAGACTTAAGCGTATCGAACGCAGAAATAATATCTGCGTACGGGGTGTCCGTCGTCAGATAAATTGAGACTGATCAGGTATTTCGGGAAGGGAGGCTCTGGCTCATCAGGGGTTAGAGTTTAAGCGGCCTGCAGTCGACGAGCGACGACGCGATCGAACGAAACCTGGGCGATGGACTTCGTTCACGATCAGTTGGCAACGGGCCGGAAGCTGCGCGTGTTGACGGTCGTCGACACGTTCTCTCGCTTCTCGCCAGGGCTTCAGCTTCCGCGGCGCCGATGTTGTGGAGGTGCTGGAAGGAGTTTGCCGGCAAGTGGGATTCCCGGCGACCATCCGGGTCGATCAAGGCACCGAGTTCGTGTCACGCGATCTGGATCTTTGGGCCTATCAACGAGGCGTCACGCTGGACTTCTCGAGACCAGGCAAACCAACCGACAACGCGTTCATCGAAGCGTTCAACGGCCGCCTGCGCGCGGAATGCCTCAACGTTCACTGGTTCTTGAGCCTTGCCGACGCGCAGAAAAAGTTGGAGGATTGGCGCAAATACTACAATGAAGAACGGCCTCATGGCGCAATCGGCAACAAGCCGCCGATAACACTGCAAGATCGCGATGGCGCAGCCAGCCCGCCATCGTGAAAGAGCCGGAAAACTCTACCCTCCGGCGATCCAAAGTTCGGTCTCAGAGCAAAACCACTCAATGGTCCAACCAAACCTGACGGGTATGACGGGTTCATCGTAATCATACGTAGGCGCGCGCGCCCATCCTCAATCGTCTATAGACGGTCGATTACGACGGACCGTCATACCCGGTAATTAAGTAGGGGTATTTAGGGCGCTCTTGGGACGCAGGAGCTAAGATTGGAGATCCACCGACATCACCGACACTGAGGGCGGCTTATTCCCTCTGGCGACATGAAAAAAGGAAGCCGGGGAGGAAGATGATCCTAGCGGAACCACCATCACGACCCGCCCAGCCAGCCGGCGAATGCAGAGGAATGACACGATGACAGAGACCGCCGACATTTGGATCATAGCCATGGAAACCGCGCTTGCTTGCGTTCCCGCTGATCTCCGCCTTGATGTTCTACGGAAGCTGACGGATGACGAGACCGAGCGACGCAGGCAACCGTTCCTCATCGGCTGGAAGAAGCGCTGGCATGCCGTGGACGAAGCAACGAGCGTGATCGTGCAGGTTCTAGTGCGCGACATCGCCAACTGCCACAGCAAGGCGGATGCCGCCGCCGTGTTGTTTCGGAACCATCATGGGCGAGGCACCGGGAGCTGCTGGTTGCCGGATTATCTCGATGGGCTTCCTGGCATCACAGTGGACCGCAAGCGCTGCATCGAGGTTTCCGAGCGCAAACACAGGAGCAAAGCTCAATGAAGGCCGAGCACGCTGTCGTTGGCCCACATGACGGCGCGATCTCCAGCGTCGTAAGCGGGGTTTGCGATGGTGGCAAGCTTAATGCGTTTGCGTTCCGCGAGGATCGCTTCTGTCGAAGTAGACGTCAGCAGGCGTGAGGTTGTCGATGCTCTCAGATGGTCCCGATCGACCGAGAAGCCCAGAAAGCCCTGATAGAATTCATCCGCTTGCGCACGCTCTAGCGGAGGAGCGATGGTGCAGGGCCGCAAGAGCGGCTAACAGCAGCCGCTCTTCTTTTACAAATCGAACCTACACGGCCGCCTAGGCGACGCGGCGGATCTGTTCCATGGTTTGTTTGATCTGCTCTCCGGTTGCATTGACCATTTTAAGCGACATGTCGGCTATCCGACGGCTGCTTTCCAGAGCGGTTTCCACCGTCTCCCGCACCATGTCACTTTGTAGCGCTGCAAAGTCCTGTGGAGTTCGGCAAGTCCACAACCTGTTCAAGTGGCTAATATTGTTCTCAATTTGATGCCGAACCATCTGGAGGTACTCTTGAGACATTCCACCCATCACTCTGGCGGCAGCGGTACCACTGTAAAGCAGCGTTTGCGCGGTGCGGGCCGACCGTTCCGTTGCCTCCGTTGCCTTTTGTGCCTCCTCTCCTGACAGGCCGAGCGTGCGACCAAATTGCTCGCTAGACCGTCCCATCACCGAGGTCGCCGCTTCCAGGCCGGAGCATGTGTTCTGTAAGGTATCGACGTTTTGCTTGAGCAGGTCTGCACCTGCCCGAGCCACTTGCTCTCCGGCTTCAGCGGCAGCTTGACCGATACGGGTGGTCTGCTCAGCAGCCTTCTCGCCGGCGCGGCGGGCTGCGTTTTCCACGCCTTGCGTAGACTTATCTTCCGGGCGCCGGTTTGCCATCTTCGTTCTCCACTGATTGTGTTGATTACTTGCCTCAGTCCCTTCGCCGTCGCGACAAACGGCACGACCCACGGCGCGGCAGCCGCGACCGGAGGTGGCAGGCGTCGCGATCAGGCAATCACAAATTCACAACGGTAGTATGTCGCAATATCACCTCCGCGCGGCAAATTACTGCTTGCAGAAACAGCATCCTTGATCTCACTTTCGCACGCCATGATCGAGGTCATCGCCAAGCCGACCGACCGTCTGCCCGCAACCGCCGCCGCCTGACCGGCCCGGTCGTCACCAAAAATTGGCGATAGCTCCAACTCGGCAGGTGTGTGACAATCATACGGCTTGCCAGATGGAAGGCAGCCTCGGTCATGACTCCTGATCAATCTAAGAAATTAAAAATTGGGCAACGCGTCGCCTGGCACGACAGCGCGACTGATCAAGGCACAGTCACAGCTAGCGATTGGTCTGGCGTGCGGATTGCCTGGGATAATGGGAAAAACCAATTCTTTCACCACAACAATATGACCGAAGTCGAAGTGGCTAGAGCTAATTTGCAATGACTCGGAATCGTCAGGCTTGCAGCACCCATGGATCAGCTGTCTGGTATCTGACTAATCCAAATGCCCAGCCTCTTTTTGCCGTTCCGCTTCAATCCATGTGTCCGTTAGAGGGTTGTGCCTGTCGCAAATCAAATCCGAAGATATAGGTGATGCAGCCCGCCCAGGACCGGACGGCAAAGAATGTGTCCGGCCCGCTCAACGTTGCGCGAGACCGGTGAATCCTTCTCCAAGGATAGATGCGTGCGCGCCTCGTTGTAATAATTCATATACGACAGCAGCACGTGACGAAGATGCCGCTCGCCGAATACAACAACATGGTCAAGGCATTCCCGCCGGATCGAACCGATCAGCCGTTCAGCATATGCGTTTTGCCATGGCGAGCGCGGCGACGCCGGTCGATCACGCATGCCCATGGATCGAACTCTTCGAATAAAGACTTCGCCATAGGCCCCGTCCCGGTCGCGGATCAGATAGCGAGGGGCCTGCTTCCAGCCGCACGCTTGCGTGATCTGATTTGCGATCCATTCTGCGGTCGGATGCGCGGTAACGCCAAACCATAAAACCTGTCGTCGACCATGCCCCATGATTAACAAGCCATAGAGCAAGCGAAATGAGATCGTCGGTACGACGAACAGATCCATCGCCGCGATGCCGTCGTGCCGCTGGAGCCCTGCGAGAAGCGGGCGGCCCGCGTCCCGTCGACGGCGCTGGTGCGCTATCGCGGCAATGACTACTCGGTGCCGACGGCCTTTGGCTTCCGGGACGTCTGGCGCTGGAGCATTCGCCGCCGGGCTTGGTCTCATAGAAGGTGCGCTTCTGGAGGAGAAGAACCTCGCAAGCGCCCATACGAAGTCTCCGTTGTCCTCGGTGTTGCGCCGCCCAAGGCGGTGCGAGTCTAGAGCATATGACGGCAGCAACCATACGGGCGGCGCCCCCCCCCCCCCCCCCATGGTCGGCGCTGGGCCGTCGCAGCCGCGCCCGAGCAAGCCGTGATGCGGGTGCTCGCCGCCCTGCACGAGGGATGGGTGTGTTCCCTATCGGAACTGCCCGTCCCGAGAAACTTGCAGGCGACCTCACCCTGCAGCCCGGCGAGACCAGTCTGGTTCGTAAGCTGTTTCAATCGGCCTGGGTGATGCTGGCTTAACGAATGCCAACGACAGGCCGACCGATTAAGGAACGAACGGTTAGTCGGCGGATTAGTCCACTCCTCACATGCTTGTGCAAAGGAGCGTGTCCCATGGGTAACGATCCCGAAACTGGCCATCTGACCGCCAGCGATAAAGAGTCGGGGAAAGCTGTCTACGGTGCTGAGAACAAGAAGATTGGTAAAATTGAAAGTGTCATGATCGACAAGACCAGCGGGGAAATCGCTTACGCTATGCTCAGTTTCGGTGGATTTCTCGGTATCGGCAAAGACCATTTCCCGGTGCCTTGGAAGCTGTTGCGATTTGATTCCGAGCTTGGCGGTTACCGTTCCGACATCAGCGAGAACCGGCTGCACGGCGCTCCGAAACACGGTACCGAGACCATCTTCGATTGGAACGCCAGATACGCCGAACTGGACGACTACTACAACGAGGAAGTCCTTTCTGCTGACAAACACTGGTTTGGTAAGGTTGGTGGTAAGATTGGTGGGTACTTTACGCATAAACCGTAGTCGGAAGGGATTGGGCACCGATCGGAGCCTGCAACAAGGGATTGGGCTGCGGCAAGAGCGATGGGCCGGGAGCCTACGGTGCGGGCCGTACCCAGCGGGCGATTGTTGAAAGCCGCCCCGCCTGGCGGACCGGACCGGACCGGCCCGGCCCGTTGGCGTCGCTCGACGGCAACATCGGCGAGCAGCGTAAGGCGCTGACTTCGTTTTCCTTCGGCTGTCCCTGTCGGAAACCTAATCCGGCTGGCAACTGAGGCCGAATCGCGCAATGCTTCGGCCTTATGAGAGAAGCTTGCAGCTTGGTCTGGTTGGCGCTGGTCGGACGCCGTCGCCGTGAGATCAGTTCCCGAAATCACGCGACACAGGGCCAAGGCGCTCACCCTGTCTATCTCGCTTAGCTCGGCGGTAGCGATGTTTGAATAGATCGAGATCCATCGGTACCGTCACCCGAAGGAATGGCTTCAGTGTCCGGTTTTGCATGCTTGAAGCCGACGCGCGAAAGCGTGATGTAGAACGCGCCGACGTTCATCAGCGTCCAGATGGCAAAGCCGAGGGTATAGCCGCCCAGAAGATCCTTACTGGCGGCGAGGATGATCGTCATGGTGAAGCCGCAGGCCGCGCCGGCGGCCTTGGCCAGCCCGCTGACCGCCCCGACGTGCCGGAGGAAGTAGAGTGAGATCAGCTTGACGACGGCTGCCGCAGCAGCACCGGCCAGCAGCGCAAGCCCATACATGGCGAGCAGCTCGACGTGCAGTGAAATCTGCATGGTCATGACCAGGGCCAGGACGACCATAATGCCGAACATCCAGCTCAGGATTGTCAGAACATCAAAATGGTCGGCCAGCCAGCCGCCCAGCGGTCGGGTGATGGCGACGCAGACCACCAGCAGCGGGGTGTACACCATGGACGCGCGGGCGGCATCCACATGCCACCGATCGAGCAGATAGGTCGGCATCGCAGACGCGAAGAAGGTGAGGGTGCCAAAGGAGACCCAGTAAAGGTATGGCACGAGCCATACCACCACGCCCGAACGGTACACGGAGACGATTTCACGCAGCGAAGCGCCTTTGTGCTGCCTGTGCGGCGGATCGGACGTAAAAAACCAGTAGACCAGCGCCATCAACAGTGTGGAGACGGCGAAGATCGGGAATATCAGCCGCCAACCGTCCGGGCCCTCCAGGACGCGGGTAACCAGGAAAGTGACGGTCATCATGCCAACGGTGATTCCGATATTGCCCATAGCAAAGATGCCAAGAGCTGTCCCCTGCTTCGATTTGGGGTACCAGGACGCTACATGAGCGTTGCCGACCACGAAGCTCGCACCTCCGAGTCCGAGCAGCGACCCCAGAAGTAGAAAGGCGTAGTAGCCTTGGGCGAAGTATCCGGAAAAAAGGGGAACAGTGAGGGTCAGAAGCAAAAGCGTGAAAACTGTCCGACCACCGAACTTGTCCGTCAAGATGCCGAGTGGGATGCTGACGGCGGCCGCGAAAAAGGGCTCCATCGCGGCCAGTACGAGCACCTGGGTGGCGCTGAAATTGTACCACTTGATCAGAAAGGGGGCGAGCGCGGAAAACATCCCCCAAACCGCAAAACCGAGCGAAAATGCCAGAAACGAAATCCATAAAACCCTAGGGTTGCCTGGCGGATCGGCGATCCCATCAACCTCGACAGCTGGATCTTCCAAGGCTTCCTCCCACAAAAGAAATATTTATCTCCTACGTATTTCTATTGCTGGCCACCGCATCTGCGCCGACGATAATGCCCCGCTTCCGGCGATGCGGCCATACTCCTTGGCATCGAACGTTCGACAGAAGATCGGCAGGTCGCGGTGACCCCGCGCGGCGTGACCGTCAACACGGTTTCAGCCTCCGCCTTCGACCGCAGGAATCAGCTCGTGCTCCTCGATATCGAGATGCTGCTCGACGCTGCGGCGGAACTCGGCAAAGGAAGTCGTCGCGGCAATCCCACCGCCGCGCGCCAACGTCGGCCCTGATAGGTCCAGGACCCGTCCGAGTTGTCGCCAGCAACATCTTTCCATCAATGAGTTATTGTTGCTTTTACGATGCTACTTTGGCTGAAATTGAAATCAAGATATGACACGAAGCTTCTATTGCTAGCGTCGGAATCGCCATTCACCGCGGACCGCTTGCCCGCTTTGGAGTTTAGTCGTTCCTGATCCGCGAAGTGCAGCGCCAACTACCGGAATAAGAGATGTGGTTGCGGCGGAGCAGATAGAAAGCCGCGATCCGAGCTCGCCGCGAACGACGCTGATGGTGGGCATTCCAGGGCTTGCCGCTCTTTGCTATTCTCGGCCCGTACCAGGTAGTCAGAAGATGACTGCAGCTGCGATACAGATTGCGGACATGAAGGTATGACCGCATCGGTCGTAGCGTGTATGGATGCGCCGCCAGTCCTTGATCCTGCCGAACATGTTTTCGATCTTGTGCCGTTGGCGATAGAGTTCGCGGTCATGTTCGATCGGCTTGTTTCGGTTTGATTTTGATGGAATGCATGCCGTGGCCACGCGCGGCAAGAGCTTGGCGGAACCAGTCGGCGTGGTAGCCCGTGTCGCCGAGCAACTGCCGGGCGAGCGGCAACGCATCAAGCATCAACGCAGCGCCCTTGTAATCGCTCATCTGGCCTTCGCTGAGCAGCAGGATGATGGGACCTCTCTGACCATCGCTTACGGCGTGCAGCTTCGAGTTCAGGCCGCCTTTTGTGCGCCCGATACGTCTGGGAACATGCTCTTTTTAAAAAGGCTCGTACTCATGCTCATGCGTCCGCGGGGCTGCCTACCATTCCAACTTCTCCATCTTGCGCACGACGACATGGGTGTCGCGCGTAAAGATACCTGTCCCTGCCGCAAACCCCATCCGGCTGGCGGTTGATCGAGAATCGGACGCTGCTGCTGCTCGATGTTGGATTTGTGCAGACTGATCTTTGGAATGGTGATCGACCTGGTGCGGTCACGAGTTGCGCTGGAGAAGTTCTGGTCTTGAGTCGTCTAACCGCTCAGGAAACAAAGTGCTCTGGCTGCGGTCATCGCCAACGACAAAGCGCGCCATCGAATCCCCCTATCAAATCGCAGAGGCATCATATCAGCCAAAGCGTTTTCACACAGGCCTGGACCCATGATCTGCCCCCTTTGAAGTGGTCCTCCCTGAAGTATGTTTTTCGGATGGAGGATAAGATCGATGGCAAGGAAGAGGCATACGGCTGATCGTTGCGAAGCTGCGGCAGGTTGATGTGCTGATGGCCCAGGGTCGTCAGGTGGCAGACGCAGTCCGAGCGATAGGCGTGACGGAAGTAACGTATTATCGATGGCGGAATGAGTATGGCGGCCTGAAGGGCGACCAGGTGAAACGCCTCAAGGAGCTTGAGAAAGAGAACGACCGGCTCCGTCGAGCGGTGTCGGATCTGACGCTGGACAAGCTGATCTTGGCGGAGGCCGCAAAGGGAAACTTCTTCTCTATTCGGGGCGCATGATGCAAGCTCCTTTTTGCACGTCCACGATGTCAGAGATCATCCTGCGAGGCTCTTGCTTCTCTCCGAGGTCAGCATTTTGCAGCCTCATGATGGGATCAGAGGGAACGGGCGGAGCCATCTAAGCCGCGCGGTCGTAAGTGCGCCGCACGAGTTTCCTCGGTCTCACCCAATCCCGTCGTCCTCGCGGGACGCCTCCTCCAGCATGGAGGAAGTTGAATCGGTTGTCGTTTTCCTCTGTGATTAGGTTGTAGCTGCGCTCCAGCGGAAGTCGGTATCATCCCTCCACATCCGGTGAAGTATGACCGCGAGCTTGCGTGCAACTGCGACCATCGCCTTTTGCATTCCGCGCCGGCGCGCCACTGCAATGCCCCAGGCCTTGAGCGGGTTCCAGCGACCTGGGCCAGTTAATACGACGAGAGCTGCTTCATAAAGGCTGGATCGAAGCATCACATCCCCAGATCGGGAGATGCGACCCGTCCTGGAGATCTCGCCGGACTGATAAATGCGCGGCGTAAGTCCGTAGTGAGCACCCACGCACTTGGATCTTGAGAATCGCGCGGGATTGTCGACGCACGTTCGGAACGTGAGAGCGACGATCGGTCCGACCCCTGGCGCGGACATCAGGCGGCGACAGACCGGATCGACCTGCACCAGATCAAGCAGCATGCGGTGAAGTTTAGCAAACTGAGCTCGTAGAGCTGCTCGTGCCTCTAACAACGAAGCGGCGATGGCAGCAACGAACGAATGATCTGCAACGAGCTCACGGATACGGTCCTCAAATTTGATTTTGCCAACCACACCCACCTTGAGTCCGAAATTACGCAGCGAGCCCCGCAGGTCATTCTCGATGTCATAAATCTTCCGCTGCAGTAATTTGCGAGAGGTCAGCAGAAGTCTTCGATGTTGGCTGGCGGGAGTTTTGACGTGGACTGCCTTGAACAGCCCGACCCGCATCATCTGGGCGATCCCGCGGGCGTCGTTCCGGTCGGTTTTGTTGATGCGTGCCGAGAGCGCTGCATGCATATGCCGGGTCTCGACACAGATCGCCGCAAGGCCAACGTCGACGAGACCGGCATAGATCCACTGGGATAATGGTCCTGCTTCCAATCCGATCCGCTCGAAAGGCTGACCGAACTCGTGCAAGCGACCGGCTATTGCCTCTGGTGCACTATCAACCATCGTCTCGAGAAGGACTCGCCCGTTCGCGTCCAGGACGCAAATAGCGGTCGTCTTCACGGAGATATCGAGGCCAGCAAACAGTGACATGACGGGCTCCTTCGATGTTGAATATCTGGAGCTTCAATCTCGCCTCGCAACGGACGCCTTGGCGAGGGAAACCCCCGAATACCCCATCTAAGCCCCTCCCGACGCCGTGCGTGCGTCGATCATGTAAGAGCCGAGCTTGGCATCTCCGAGAGACGGGCGTGCCGGGCATTAGGTCAACACCGATCGACGCAGCGCAAGATCCCCACGACACCCGATGACGAGGCGGCTTTGACTGCCGACATCATCGAGCTTGCCCGCCAATATGGCCGCTACGGATATCGCCGGATTACGGCGTTGCTTCGCCGAGCCGGCTGGAGGGTGAACAAGAAGCGTGTTGAGCGGATCTGGCGCTGTGAGGGGCTGAAGGTCCCTGCAAAACAGCCTAAACGCGGGCGTCTGTGGCTCAACGACGGCTCGTGCATCCGTCTGCGGCCGGAGCGGCCCAACCATGTCTGGTCCTATGACTTCGTTGCTGACCGCACCCACGATGGCAAGGCGTTCCGGATGTTGTGCATCATCGACGAGTTCAGCCGTGAGAGCTTGGCCATCCGTGTCGCACGGAAGCTCAAGGCGACCGATGTCATCGAAGCACTCTGCGAGCTGTTCGTCTCGCGGGGCATCCCTGCGCACATACGTTCAGACAACGGCCCTGAGTTCGTCGCCGAGGCGCTCCGGGATTGGATCGCCACCGTCGGAGCCAAGACCGCTTACATCGAACCTGGCAGTCCATGGGAGAATGGCTATTGCGAAAGCTTCAACAGCAAGCTGCGCGATGAACTGCTCAACGGAGAGATCTTCTACACGTTGAAGGAAGCCCAGATCGTGATCGAAAACTGGCGACGTCACTACAACACGGTGCGTCCACACTCATCGCTGGGATATCAACCACCGGCACCCGAGGCCCTCGTCTGGCCAGCATCAAAGGAGATAGTCAAAATGCAACTCCTAAACTAACATTCCAATCGGACCACTCCGTGGGGGCCGGTCAACTATCCGAACCTGATTGCCGAGGGAACCACTGTCCCGACTATTGCGAACCGGGCGCTGCTTGTAGCCTATAGTTGGCCGGAGGACTCCCCGCGCTATAAGAAGATCGCCAAATTCGTCGATACGTTTTTCGGCAAAATCGATCAATTCAACAGCACGTCGAGGCATCCTAAGTGGCGCGAAGTCAATCTTTCGGCCGAAATGCCCGGCTGGATACGATTTAAGCCTGCCGCCGACTGGCTCGCTTCCCACCGCAATCTGACCATGTCTACCAATCCAGACAATTCGTTCAGCCAATCTGCTCCTGAGCTGAAGCTGGCGTTTGAACAATTCATACAGAACTATGCTTCCTCGTCCGGCCGGAAGACGCTATCCACCAAAGAACGGGAATTGCTTTTCGCAAAATTTATGAAAATTCTCGCCGAGTCGAGGGCGGAACAATCGGCACGTTAGACTTGCGAGAATGTCAGGGAGCAAATCCCTCGTTACCTGATCCGGGACCGCGATGGTGCATAGGACGAAATATTCGTGCGTCGGGTTTGGTCCATCGGCATTCGAGATCGCCCGACGTCTCCTCGCTCACCGCGGCAAATGCATACGCCGAACGGCTGATCGGTTCGATCCGCAGGGAATGCATTGATCATGTCGTGGTATTCGGCGAACGCCATCTGCGCTAAGTGCTACTGTCGTACATGGGCTATTACGGCGGCGCGCGCACCTATTTGTCATTAAACAAGGACGCGCCGATTTCACTCGCCGCCGAGACAGCCGGACGCATTCTCTGTCTTCCGATTCTGGGCGGACTGCACCATCAATACGCTCGGATTTGATATGCGGTAAACACGGCGGACAGAGATCATCGCTATGCGTGTCAAACTTCGGCTAAAGGCCGCCCCCTGGAATGTAGCTTCACTGCGGTCTGCTTCTTTGATTGTCATCAGGACGGTCAGCCTATAGCTGAGGGGTATGGCGAGCGGTTGAGGCACCTCGATCCGCGTGATCGGAAAATCTGACGGCTTTTCAGTTCCGACGCTGATTTTGTATGCGAACTGCCGTAACCGACGAAGACGTCAGCCTCGTTCGGCGTGAAGTAGTAATGTATCGCGGTTTCTCCCGCGGGCAACTTAGGGCTGGTGGGTCCTCCAACCAGCTGATGCGCGTTTCTAATGAGCGCATCCTTCGCGCCATCGCGAACCATCTCTGCTATATCGAAGAATTGCCAGGCGTAATCACCGCCCGGATCGGCACCAGGCGTCGACGTGCCGATCTTTATTGACGGCTCGAGTAATCTGCCGGTGAATTGAAATAAAATGGAAGAGCCCCGTCTTTGACGCGGTGCAGAAATGCGCGGAAACGGCCGGCCCCTTCGGCGTCGATGATGACCCGCTGGCCAGACCGCGAAACGGTCGCCGATCCGTCCCAAGGGGTGCCTAGCTCATATAACCAACACCATGTGGTAGGCTGGAGACGGCTTCGAGAAAGGCGAAGCAGACGGCACGCACGATGCCTTGGCCGTGCTGGATACGGTGATTGCCGGTCGCGACGGTTGGAAGATTTGCTCCTCGAGATCCGGGTTCACCGTTTGCAGCCGAAACTTTGAAAACCCGATTACATATATTTCTATTTCCGTCACAAGGAGATGCAAGATGGCGATGACAGCCACCCAGATCACTTTCGATACGCCGGCGCCGGGTTTTCGGCTTCCGGCGACCGACGGCAAGACTTATGGATTGGACGACCTTGCGGGTGGAAAGGGCACCGTCGTCGTCTTCATCTGCAACCATTGCCCCTACGTCAAAGCGGTGATCAACCGCATGGTTGCGGACGCGCGGGTGCTCATGTCGGAGGGCATTGGTTTTGTGGCGATTTGCTCGAACGATGCGGCGAGCCATCCCGAAGATTCATTTGAAAATATGAAGCATTTCGCCAAGGCTCATGGTTTCCCATTTCCTTATCTGCACGACGAGACCCAAGCAGTGGCGCGAGCGTATGAGGCGGTGTGTACGCCGGACTTCTTCGGTTACAGCGCCGACCGCAAGCTCAAGTACCGCGGTCGGCTCGACGAAGGCCGCAAAACTCCGCCTCGCGCGGAGGCGCCCCGAGAGCTTGTCGAGGCTATGCGCGCGATTGCGAGCACCGGTCAGGCACCCGCTGACCAACAGCCGTCCATTGGCTGCTCGATCAAATGGAAGGATGCCTAAAACCGGTCCTTCATCATAAGCCGCACCAGCTACGCGCTCGAAGTCAGGCGCCACGCCATCTCGGTCGAAGCCGAGCGGACCGAACATGCTTTCGATTCTGTGCCGTTGGCGATAGAGAACGCGGTCATGTTTGACCGGCTTCATGCGGTTTAATCTCGACGGGATGCACGGTGTGATGCCGCGTTCGGCGAGAGCCTGACAGAGCCAGTCGGCTCTTCGAATTCACGCCGCCCTTCGTACGCCCGATACGACGGGGAATACAGGCGGCTCAGCGCACGAAGCGGTTATGGGTCTTGTGCGGGTCATATTCACGCGGCGCATCGCGCCAGCGCAGCCGTTTCAGATGACGAAGATGATGCCGCTGATCACCCGCCGGCCATCAACCCAGCAATCCCATGCGACAACGGAAAATTGGGTTCAATCCGGCGCATCTGCGCCTCCGACAGCAACAACAGATACCCATCGATCCGCAACTACTATTTCGGTGCGTTGTCGCTTCGATGGGATTTTGCGATTCGCCCTAAGGCTGTGGTCTGTCTGTGAAACTGCCGGATTGGTACAGCGGGTGCGCCACCGACTGTGATAAGAGGCGGCACG
Organism: Nitrobacter sp. JJSN; assembly: GCF_051912485.1. Classification (GTDB taxonomy): domain Bacteria; phylum Pseudomonadota; class Alphaproteobacteria; order Rhizobiales; family Xanthobacteraceae; genus Nitrobacter. The sequence goes on from NZ_CP196822.1 coordinate 603,503, forward strand.
TCGCGCATCACTCCGCTACACGCCGCGATGCGCGCCCCGGATCCAATCACGATATGATCCGCTATCGCTGCTTGTCCACCAATCATCACGCCGTCGCCAAGGTTAGCGCTGCCAGCAATTCCGACCTGAGCCGCTATCACGCAGGAGAGACCGATTCTTGCGTTATGACCAATCTGCACCAAGTTATCGATCACGGTGCCCGAACCAATGACGGTGTCGCCAAGCCCGCCTCGGTCTATTGTCGTGTTGGCGCCGATTTCGACATTGTCTCCGATCACGACGCGACCAAGTTGCGGTATGCGGATTGGTCCGCGCGGTCCTGGAGCAAATCCGAAACCGGCTGTGCCAATCCTTGCGCCAGCAAAGATTTCCACCCCATTGCCTATCAGCGCGTGGCTAACCGAAGCGCCATCACCCACAATACAACCATCGCCGAGTACGACGCCTTGCCCGATCACAGTATTGCAGCCGATCTGGCAGCGGGACCCCAATACAACACCTGTACCTAAGACGGCGCTCGGCTCGATTTGGCAGTCGGCGCCGACTATCGCGTTACCGCGAACCGCGACTCGCATCCCGACTACGCTGCTTCGCACTGCCTCAGGATAGAACAACCGCGCTACAGAAGCGTAGTGTAGGCGCGCGGTCTCGGAAAATATCAAACCCACACCTAGCCGGGGAAATTTTTCGCTCAGGTGTTGAGTGGTAAGCACCGCGCCGGCCGCTGTAGCCATGTAAGCCGAATAGTATCGAGGATCTATAAACGAGCTGAGATGTGTGATTTCGGCATCTTCGAGCGTCGCCACATCCGTGATGATTAGATTGCCCTTCGCCGCATCTTCCAGATTCGCTCCGATACGCTCTGCAATCTCATCGAGGGAGAAAGGTCCGGCGCGTTGGAAGAAACGGGCATCAGGCATGTTGCACGGTCCTTGTACGGACCCAGCCTTGATAAGTTGACACAATGTTATTGACGAGATCAAGGTTTAAAGCCGCTG